>JAZRXF010000125.1:0-2873 GCA_045600085.1 Lachnospiraceae bacterium | reverse complement strand
CAGGTATGTCTCCATCATATAAGACAAATAAAAGAAAAGCTTGGAATATCTGGCATTCTAAGTAATATTTATGCCTGGAGCCAGAAAGCTTATACTGATAAGGACGGAAATAAATGGAATGGTGGACAGACTGCAAAGTCTAGAATAAGAATGTAGGAATAATCCGAAATAAAAATGTCGGAAAACCTACATTCTTATTTTAGATTTAAAGAAAATATTGCTACACTTCCGCTAGGAGGTATGGCAACAATGAAAAATCTTAAAGGAGAACTGGCAGTCATGGATAATCTCGGAATAAAACCCAACTATGCTGCCTTAGGTAGAAGGTATGGAATGGACTGGCGTACAGTCAAAAAATATCATGAGGGCTATGAGGGCAAGTCCTCTACTAGAAATAAAGGTAGCAAGCTCGATGAGTATAGAGATGAAATAGCTGACAAGCTTAGTATTAAAAGAGTATCGGTCCAGGGCGTGTATGAACGAATGGTAAAGAAATATGGTATCGATAGAATCGGCTCTAGATCGAATTTTATGCGCTATGTCAACGAGAATAAGTTAAAGCCTAAATCTAATACAACAGGCCATCCAAGGTATGAAAAAGGACCTGGCATACAGGGACAGGTGGACTGGAAGGAGGATATTTCAATCGCCGATAAATGGGGCGAAATATATACAGTTAATGTTCTGCATATGACGCTCAAATATTCAAGATTTAGTCACCTGGATATGTCAGTGCAGAAACGCTTTGAGGATGTAGCAAGAGGTCTTATCAATGGTTTTACAAAGTTTGGTGGTGTTCCAATGGAGCTACTCTTTGACAACATGCCAACAGTTGCAAATACAAATGTAAAGCCGAAGAAACCTACAGATGCTATATCAAAGCTTGCTAAAGACTTCGGATTTAAAGTCAGATTATGTGGTGTAAGGAAACCACAAACAAAAGGTACTGTTGAAGCTAAGAATAAGGTTATTGATTGGATTAGAGCCTATGAAGGTGAATTTGAAGGTTTGGAGGAATTAGCTGCTATCGTAGAAAAGATAAATACAGATATGAACATAAACATCAATCAGGAAACAGAAATGTCTCCTACAGCTTTATTTTATAAAGAAAAAGAGTACCTGCAGCCATTACCTGCAAGAGATATCATCGATGCATACCTAACGCCAATCAAGTATAAAGTGTCTGATGAAGCTCTCATAAGATATGGAAATAGCAAGTACTCCGTAGATCCAAAGCTTATTGGTGAAGAGGTCACTGTTGACCTCTTTGATAACAAGCTTTGCATCTATTATAACGGAAAACTTGTTACCTTTCATACACTAAATGAAAATCCCATTAATTATCACAAAGATCACTATGCAGCTCTTATGGCAGGAAAGGTTAAACAGGAAGATATGGAAACTATAGTATCAGAAAACTTAGCGATGATGGATACGCTTCTCGAAAGCAGAAAGGTTAATGTATCTGAAATCGAAGCAACTAAATCAGCAGAAGCACTTATAGCATATATAAATCAAAGTGAATACGGTCGTTGGATTATAGGATACTTTGCACATCTATCCCTAGATGAAAGACTTACATTTATTAAGGGGATGAATGCTGTTCTTCCTTATGTTGGAAATAGAGAAAACTTCATATCACATATCAAGTTTTCGATGAAGGAAAACAGATGTAAAACTTTGGATTTTAATTGCTGGGTCAACGACTTTATGGCTATGAGTGAAGCTGATTGCATTCTCACAGATGAAGGTTATGAGGTGATAAAAAACAAATACTCTAAGGAGATTGATGAGCTACTTGAAGACATGCGTTTGGAGCATGAGCGTGATGAAGCTGAAGCTGCTATGAGATACGAAGAATATACAGATATTTATTCCAAGTCTGACTTTGATTATAAGTTGCCTGATGACGAAGAATTACCGTTTTAATGGAGGATAAAATGAATACATACAACAGTTTAATAAATAATCTAGAAGCACTTGAATTAAACAGAATAAAAGAAAATATAGATAAGTTTCTTGATATGATAGCTGACGGCTCTAAAACTGCCCTAGATGCTATATACGAACTTACAGAAATGGAAATGGGCTTTAGAAAGGAGCAGGCCATCACTGGTTGTGTGAAGGTTGCTAACTTCCCATATCTTAAAGAGATTAATGAGTTTGATTTTGGCTTTCAGCCATCTATTGATAAATCTAAGATTATGGATCTTATGACTCTTAGATTTATAGAGAAAGGTGAGAATGTTATCTTCTGCGGTACGCCAGGGGTTGGTAAAACCAACCTCGCAGTATCCATAGGTATAGAGGCTGCAAAACACAGATATTGTGTATACTTTATTACATTTCAGGATCTAATATCACAGCTTAAGAAAGCCTCTGCTGAAAACAGACTAGAAACGAGAATAAAGTTCCTATGTAGGTATAAACTCCTTATAATTGATGAGCTTGGATATCAGAAGATGGACGTAGACTCAGCTAATCTCTTTTTTAATCTTATTGCCAAGAGATATGAAAAGCTATCAACAATAATTACTACAAACAGTCCTTTTTCAAAGTGGGCAGATATCTTTCAGGAGCCAGTATTAACAAATGCTCTACTAGACAGACTTTTGCATCATTGCTCTGTAATTAACATCAATGGTCCTTCGTATCGACTGAAGGACCAGATGCAATATATGCAGGAAGATAATTAAAAAGTCCAATATAAGAATGTCGTTTTTCCTACATGCTTATACTGGACAATACCTACATTTTTATATTGACTTTTGCAATGTGCTCCCATTTGACACTTCAAAGAGAGGTGTGGGAGCTCCTGTTGACTTCATTATATTAAGATTTTCTAAAAATTACAACTACTTAGCTAAAAAATG
>JAZRXF010000124.1:0-2173 GCA_045600085.1 Lachnospiraceae bacterium | reverse complement strand
ATTGGCAGGCAGTAAGCCGGCAGCTTCAGTTGTAGCTGTAACCCTGTTTGGCGGTGTACTATTTACGCTATCTACATTTACACCACTTGGAGCATTGTTCGGACTTACAATACTTCCAATAAAGTACTTTGTATTTTTGTTATGTGTTATCGCAGGATACATGGCATTGGTTTCTATCGTAAAAGTATTTTTTGTGAAGAAATATTATGAACTGACATAGGAGGGAAAGGGATTGAAGAAAAATATTGAATATGCAAGCCTTAGTACCTCTTTGGCAAAATTCTTATCAGAAAAACTTAAAGGTACTAATCTTGAAGGGGCAAAGGAACTGGGAATGCAGCTTTCTGACTTAGAGACGGGAAAATGCAGTTCACTCATTTTGGAAGTAGGAGATAGTGCAGATGCAGAAAACTACAGTGACAGCATCTGTTATGATGAACTTGAAATTGTACATAAATTCCGCAGAGTCACTGTTTCTGGTGAAGAAATTGTGCTTACACCAAAGGAGTATGATATTTTATATTTTCTAGCCAGTAATCGAGGCGAAATATTTACTAAGGAACAGATTTATAGAGCTGTTTGGGAAGATGAATATCTGATGGATGATAGCAATATCATGTCATTTATTAGAAAACTAAGAAAGAAGATAGAACCAAACCCGGATGCTCCAAAATTTATTTTGACGGTTTGGGGAATTGGTTATAAATTTAATGACAAGTAATTACTGATTACAAATATTATTGCAAGGAGAGAACATATATTTTGATAACATATGAACAGATAAAAAACAACGAAGCAATAAAAACTTATATTCAATCGGCAGATGAAGCTCTGAAAGAACTGGGTTTTACAGAACATAGCTTTGCACATGTGACCTATGTTGCAGAAAAAGCGGCCTATATTTTAGAAACATTAGGGTATCCAGAGAGAACAATAGATCTTACAAAGATAGCTGGGTATATGCATGACATTGGCAATGTAGTAAATAGGGTTGACCATAGCCAAAGTGGTGCGGTAATGGCTTTTCGTATTTTGGATAATATGGGAATGGACCCAAAGGAAATAGCTCTTATTATTTCTGCAATAGGAAATCATGATGAGGGTACAGGGGTTCCTGTGAGCCCACTTGCAGCAGCGCTTATTTTGGCTGATAAAAGTGATGTAAGACGAAATCGAGTTCGTAATGAGGATATGTCGACTTTTGATATACATGATAGGGTTAATTACTCTGTTAAAAAGTCTGAACTTAAAATTAATGAAGCACATACTATTATTAAGCTGAAGCTTGTTGTAGATACGCATTTTGGTTCGGTTATGGACTATTTTGAGATTTTCATGGAGAGAATGATGCTTTGCAGAAAGGCTGCTGAAAAGCTAGGTCTGCAGTTTAAGTTGATGATTAATGAACAACAATTAATATAGTGTCATCATAAGATATTTGTATTTCTTGCTTTTTTCTTGCTTTTCTTTGTGAAGTATAGACAGTAAAGAATATATATTTCATTATTGTAAGAAAAGCAAAGGAGCATATTATTATGATTAGATCTAATGTAGTAAGACTTACATGTATGCAGGCGGTTGCCTATCGTCAAAAATTACCATCAGGCGGTTCGGGAATTGTTATTCTAAAAAAAGACATTTCACAACCAGGAATAGCATCTATAAGTAAATCTTCAGGAGAAGCTATTTTATCAGCGAATACGCAAGCGAGCGAATTCCCACAGGAGGCTTTTGCAGAGGCTATAGCACTTACCAATGGTATGCCATATAGAAAACTTGGTGGTGTAAAATATGTTGATGAGGTGGTTACAGAAATTGAAGATGATTCTGTAGAAGTGATTCCAGAAGAAGTAGTTGTTGATGCCGAAGAGTATAAAGCAATTATAGCAGCATACACTGATAAGAATGATAAGTTTTCATACGATCTTCTAAATAAGGACTTGATTAAGCTCGCTAATAATAATAAGCAAGTACAATCATTGATTGAAGATGGAAGTGATGAAAATGATATCTGTGTCTGTCTCGCAGGAATTCGTTTTAGAGACTTAACCGGAAATGCTGAACTTACAGATGAACAGATAAAGACCATCATTACAATGTTAGATGAAATATATGATAAAGGTGTATTTAAGGAACTGAAATCAGAGCTTAGAGGCATGCTATCAAATAGTAA
>JAZRXF010000123.1:0-13627 GCA_045600085.1 Lachnospiraceae bacterium | reverse complement strand
ATGTAATGTATAATTGTTTTATTTGCTGACTCCGTGAAAACGGAGTCAGTTCTTCTGTAGGAACATAACATGAAAAAGGAATTCTTCCTTTTTCATTAGAAAAATAGAAAGTAGGAGTAAAAGTTATGAAGAAAAGAGAAGATATCAACAAGGTACTTATTATTGGATCAGGTCCAATAGTAATCGGTCAGGCTTGTGAGTTCGACTATTCAGGAACTCAGGCATGTAAGGCTTTGAAGAAACTTGGTTACGAAATCGTACTTGTTAACTCAAATCCAGCTACAATCATGACAGACCCTGAGACAGCTGATGTAACTTACATCGAGCCACTTAATGTAAACAGATTAGAGCAGATTATTGCGAAGGAAAGACCAGATGCTTTACTTCCAAACCTCGGAGGACAGTCAGGACTTAATCTTTGTGAGTCACTTTACAAGGCAGGTATTCTTGATAAGTATGGCGTAAAGGTTATTGGTGTTCAGGTTGACGCTATCGAGCGTGGTGAGGATCGTATTGAGTTCAAGAACACAATGGATGAGCTTGGTATTGAGATGGCTGCATCTGAGATTTCTTATAATGTAGATGAAGCTCTTGCTATAGCAGATAAGCTTGGTTATCCAGTAGTACTTCGTCCAGCATATACAATGGGCGGTACTGGTGGTGGTATCGTATATAACAAAGAAGAACTTAAGGTAGTTGCTGAAAGAGGTTTCCAGGCATCACTCGTTGGCCAGGTACTTGTAGAGGAGTACATCGGTGGATGGGAAGAACTTGAGCTCGAGGTTGTAAGAGACTGTGAAGGTAACATGATTACAGTATGTTTCATTGAGAACATTGACCCAGTTGGTGTTCACACAGGTGATTCATTCTGTTCAGCTCCTATGCTTACAATTCCAGAAGATGTTCAGAAGGAACTTCAGAGACAGGCATACAAGATCGTAGATAAGGTACAGGTTATCGGTGGTACTAACGTACAGTTCGCTCGTAACACACAGACAGGTAGAGTAGTAGTTATCGAGATTAACCCTAGAACATCACGTTCATCAGCACTTGCTTCTAAGGCAACAGGTTTCCCTATCGCTTTAGTATCAGCAATGCTTGCTACAGGACTTACACTCAAGGATATCGAGTGCGGTAAGTACGGTACACTTGATAAGTATGTTCCAGATGGAGATTATGTAGTTATTAAGTTCGCTCGTTGGGCATTTGAGAAGTTCAAGGGCGTTGAGGATAAGCTTGGTACTCAGATGAGAGCCGTAGGTGAAGTTATGAGTATCGGTAAGACTTATAAGGAAGCATTCCAGAAGGCTATCAGATCGCTTGAGACAGGTAGATATGGTCTTGGTCACTGTAAGAACTTCGATACACTTTCTAAGGAAGAGCTTTTAAATAAGCTTGCAACAGCATCTTCAGAGAGACATTTCCTTATGTATGAAGCTCTCAGAAAGGGTGCAACAGTAGAGGAAATCTACGAGCTTACTAAGGTTAAGCACTACTTCGTAGAGCAGATGAAAGAGCTTGTTGAAGAGGAAGAAGCTCTTATGGCTCTTAAGGGAACAATGCCTTCTGATGAAGTACTTACAAAGGCTAAGAAGGACGGTTTTTCAGATAAGTACCTTAGCCAGTTACTTGGTATTGAAGAGAGTGCTATCAGAGATAGAAGAACAGAAATCGGCGTAGTAGAAGGCTGGGAAGGTGTACATGTATCAGGTACTCCTGACAGTGCTTATTACTATTCTTCATACAATATTAAGGATGAGTCTAAGACATCAGATAACAAGAAGATTATGATTCTTGGTGGCGGTCCTAACAGAATCGGTCAGGGTATCGAGTTCGACTACTGTTGTGTACACGCAGCTAAGGCTCTTAAGAAGCTTGGCTTCGAGACAATCATTGTTAACTGTAACCCAGAGACAGTATCAACAGACTACGATACATCAGACAAGCTCTATTTCGAGCCACTTACACTTGAGGATGTTCTTGCTATCTATAACAAGGAGAAGCCACTTGGTGTTATCGCTCAGTTCGGTGGTCAGACACCACTTAACCTTGCAGCAGACCTTGAGAAGAATGGTGTTAAGATTCTTGGTACTAGCCCAGCAATCATTGACCTCGCTGAGGATAGAGATCAGTTCAGAGCTATGATGGATAAGCTTGGTATCCCAATGCCAGAGTCTGGAATGGCTGTTAACGCTGATGAAGCTAAGGAAATTGCGAATAGAATCGGTTATCCAGTAATGGTTCGTCCTTCATACGTTCTTGGTGGACGTGGAATGGAAGTTGTATATGATGATGAAGCTATGGTTGGATACATGAATGCAGCTGTAGGTGTTACACCAGATAGACCAATCCTTATTGATAGATTCCTTAATCACGCTCTTGAGTGTGAGGCAGATGCTATCGCAGATGGTACTCATGCATTTGTTCCAGCTGTTATGGAGCATATCGAGCTTGCAGGTGTTCACTCAGGTGACTCAGCTTGTATCATTCCTTCACTTCATATCACAGAAGAGAATGTTGCTACTATTAAGGAATATACAAGAAAGATCGCAGAGGAAATGCATGTAAGAGGTCTTATGAACATGCAGTATGCTATTGAGAACGGCAAAGTATACGTACTTGAAGCTAACCCAAGAGCATCTAGAACAGTACCTCTTGTATCTAAGGTATGTAACATAAGAATGGTTCCACTTGCTACAGATATCGTTACAAGCGAGCTTACAGGAAGAAAGAGTCCAGTAGCAGATCTTAAGGAGCAGGATATCCCATACTTCGGTGTTAAGGAAGCTGCATTCCCATTCAATATGTTTCAGGAAGTAGACCCTGTACTCGGACCTGAAATGAGATCAACAGGTGAGGTACTTGGTTTATCAGCAAGCTATGGTGAAGCATTCTTCAAGTCACAGGAAGGTGTTAACTCAACACTTCCTCTTGATGGTACAGTACTTATCTCAGTTAAGGATAAGGATAAGGAAGAGGTTATCCAGGTTGCTAAGAGCCTTGAGGGTGACGGATTCAATATCATCGCTACAGGTGGTACATATGATTACCTTACAAATGCTGGTGTTAAGGCTACTAAGGTTAAGAAGCTTCAGGAAGGTAGACCAAATATCTACGATATGATTACTAATGGTGAAGTTGCTCTTATTATCAACTCTCCAATAGATAAGAAGGGTGTAGATGATGATTCATACCTTCGTAAGGCAGCTATCAAGTCTAAGACACCATATATGACAACTGTTGCAGCTGCTAAGGCAGCAGCAGATGGTATCCACTATGTTAAGACAAATAAGACTGGTGAAATCAAGTCAATCCAGCAGTTACATAGCGAGATTAAGAACAAATAATTTTTAATTCGTAAATAATGAAGTTATATTAAGGCAGGGAGAAATCCCTGCCTTTTTATGTGTACTTTTGTTGTGGATATTTCATAAAAACAAGAAGTGATTACATGTATATTTCTCTTTGATTAACGCTCGCAAGGCGTTGTAATACCTTGATTTTAGTTGGGGGGGGTATGATACCATAATTGTTAAGAAGTGTAAATATTTTTCGGAGGATATATGAAAAAAGTAGTTGGATATATTGTGTCAGCAGTGATAGCGGTGCTTTTATCGTTTGGAATGCTGTTAATGGGATTCAAGCTAGGTACGGATTTTGAAGCGAAGGAAATAGATAAAGAGAATAACAAAGTACAGAATAATGATTTAATCGCCATAGTTAATCTTGATGAAGGCGTATTGGAAAATGAAGTAAAAAGATTTTACTCTACAGAGCTTATAACTTTTCCAGAAGCGGGATATGAGAAATGTTCTCTTACAGAAGCGAGAGATGGCATTGGTAATGGGAAATATGGTGCATATGTTATTATTCCAGCAACTTTTTCAGAATCGGTACGAAGTGTAGATAAGGAGTTATTAAAGGTTGAACTTAAGTATGATTTGAATCCATATCTTACTGAAGAGACACAGCAGAAGCTATTAAATAATATATTCGAATTCCAAAATAGTATTTCTAACTCTATTTCTTATGCATATGTATACTCAATTCTTGACGAATATCATGATATTCAGGATAGTTCTGTGCAGATATTAACTAATGATATTACTGATTTGGATAATATATTAGCGATTGATCCGGAAAGCATTGCTCAGGATGTGGAATATTCACAGATTCAGAAGAATACATATGAGATTAAAGATGTTGATTTTAGTGGAAGTCAGTCTACAATCCAGTCTAATTATGATGAGATAAATCAGTATTACAAGGAAGGTTCAGAGAATGCTAAGAATGCTTTAAAGGATGTTATCAGCACCAATGATGCTAGCGTTAATAATAAGATTAGTGAACTTCAAGCAATAGAAACAGCCGATTTCATGAAGAATGATGATGGCAGTTATGTATATGATGCTGGCATTGCGAAACTTCAAGAGGAGATGAATTTAAATATGTTAGCTGAAGATAGAATCAATGGGATGCGTGATGATATAAAAGCGGATGCTATCTTGAGAGAAGCTATCATACAGGAATATGTTGATAATCAGTTATATATAATTCAGGAAAATAATAAACAGCAGGTGGAATTGCTTATAGCTCAAATAGAAGCAGAATATGCACAGAAGAAAGATGCATATCTCGCTGATCCATTTAGTAATCCTATGCCTTCTAATATTGTAACATCTGAGATTAAGAGCATGTATGGCATTAAATCGGCTGAGCGTGGACTTGTTGCCAGTCCTTCAGGGGATAAAGTAAGAATAAATATTAATGATGCAACAATCCAGCCTAGTGATATAGGAAATCTTTCAGATGATAAAAGAGCTGCAATTATGCTAAATGTTAATCCGTTTGATGGATTTCAGCGTCATAATATTGCGTTTAGTAATGAACTTGAGAATACAATTGCAGTTGTATTTGCAGATAGTGATGCATTAAAGAATATTATTAATCAGGATATCATTAGTCCATCAGTTAGCAGACTTGAAAGCCATATCGAGGACTATAGTAATAAGTGTGATGAAGTAACCGGGGCATTAGCTGACTATAAGAAGGCATTAAGTGGAATTGATATGTATAGCTATATATCAACAGATAAGATTGCATCAGATACTTCTACAATAAAAAATACAATCTCTAGTATGAATTCTGATATGAAAACTCAGATTTCTGAATATGAAAGTTATGTTAGCGAGACAGATAGAGTTGCAAATGAGAATATTAATAATCTTCTTGGCGATATTAAAGATGCGAATAGCGCAACAAAAGAAAATCTTGCTAATAGTATTGCACAGCTTCAAGAAAGTAGAGAAGAGATTAATCAAACAAACGTAGAACTCTTAGAAGATTTTACCAAGCATTTGTCATATACCAGAATGGGTGATTTAGCTAACACTAATGTTTACGATTTTATAGTTTCTCCAGTTAATATAGACCAGACTGATTCTGGACTAGTTATAGAACAGTATAAACGTAAAGATTATTCGAACATGGTTATTATAATGATGGCAATTTCATTAGGCCTTTGCGCTATTATTTTTGGCGCAAAAGTATATGTAAACATAGAGTCTCAAGGTAAGAAGACAAAGTAGCGAATGTATATTACCAATTGGTTAATATAAATAAATATCAGGAAACTGAAGAAGGGAGGATAGAATGGCTGACAAGATTTTATTATCACCAGAACAGATGCGCTCAACTGCATCAACATTTACTAGTGGTTCCACTGCTATTGGACAGGAATTAGAAACATTGTCTACAGCAGTAGATCTTCTTGTTGAAAACTGGGAAGGTGTATCAGGTGAAGCGTTTTATACAGATTTTAAAGAGTATCAAACTGCTTGTAATAAGATGATAGATTGTCTCATGGAGAGAGCAGATCTATTGAATAAGTCTGCAACACAAACTGAAGAATATGATCAGGGCTTAGCTAATGCATGGAGCTAATGGTTGTAATACAGGGATAGTGCAAATGCATTATCCCTGTATTTAAGGGGAAATATGAAATTCTTAGACGAAATTATTATAGATGGAGGACAAGAAAATAAAAGTGGCGATGATGGACAAATAACGATTGATACCAATAAAGGTAATAATTCAAGGGATTTGTCCTATTCAGTAACTGAGGTTAATGGTCTCAATCTGTTTTCTAATAACTATAGAGAAAATGAAAATATAATCGAGGAAAATAGTAATAAATCTGATTCGGATTTTGCTAGTCATGTTTTTAAAGATTTGTCATTAAGTGTTGAGAATTATGAAGATTTGCAAAGCCAATTATTTATAAATAATGATTATAAAGCAAATTATCGTAAAGATTATGAAGACACTGATACGCTATTAAATGTATTAATATTGGTATTTATGTTTATCATTTTTGGCGTATTTTTAATGGCTCACTTTATCACGAGGAATGTACGGGATGATAATAACAATAGAGATAATGAAGGCGAAGAGAGACTTTAAAGTCAATGAGCTTCAAAAAGTAAGAGATACTTTAGAAATATTGTCGCAAAGTGGATATCTAGAACTAAATGAAAGTGTAGTAGTACGTTCTGTAAGAAATGATGCGATTGTAGATATAGATAAGAATTATACAGAGAACGAGATATACGGTGGAGATGTAATAACGGTCTCTTGAAAATAAGGTGATTTTATTATGGAATATATGCGAGAAAAATTAAACGATATAAAAAAGCAGAACGATAGAGAGTTAATCTTATCTGTTTTGTGGGATTTGGGGAAATACAGTGAGACATCAATGGACTCAAATATCGTTTTATTATTAGAAAATATTGAGTATGATAATCGCGGAAATGCCTATTTAGAAGTCGATTCACAAGATAATAATGAAGCAGACTATGATTTTATCACGATGTATAAGGCAGTAATAGGAGCCATACTTCAAAATAAGTATAAATATGTTGATTACATTGAGGGCGGATTAAGCTTACTAAAAAAAGACCCTTTTCTTGAAACTATTTTCGCTGCTAATTCAGTAGATGACATTAGAAAAATACTAATGGAAGAACATGAAAAATGTATTTCTGAAAGGAAAAAATCTAAGAGATTAGTTAACAAGCGTTCATACGTTGCAGGTCGTATAGGGATTGTGGTTATAAGTATAATTGCTATTGCTTTGGCAGTATATTTTATTAGTAATTATTTCTTTATTAGTAAGCGTGATAGTGCGTATATAGCTGGATTTGAATCATATATATCAAAAGATTATATTAAGGTAATCGATGATTTATCTGCAGTAGACAGTAAATATATGGATTACAAGGAAAAATATATTTTGGCTATTTCGTACATAAGGACAGAAAATCTTACGGATGAGCAAAAAGAAAATATAATCAATGATTTAAATGTATTAAATCTTGAAAAACTTTTTGACTATTGGATTTTCCTGGGGCGTGGAGAGTATGAGACATCTCAAAATATGGCGATGCAATTGTCTGATGATGAACTTCTTTTGTATTCATATATGAAAGAAAGAGAATATTTGAAAAATAATACTTCCGTAGAAGGACAGGAAAAGGCTGATCGTTTGGCGGAGTTAGAAAGAAACATTGAGTCATATAAAAAGGATTTTGAGCAGAATGTTTCCAGTGATAATGTGATTGATATGCATTAGGTGAGTAAATGAGTGATAGACCAGAACAGTTTCCTATTTATAAAAGATCTCCAAGAGTTATATATGAGATTCCAGAAAAGAAAATAAAGATTAAATCTCCTGAAAGTGAGAAAAGCATATCTAAGACGCAGATGTTACAGATGATTCTTATGCCACTGGGGATGTTAGTTGTTACTATTGGTATGGGCGTACTGTTAAAAAGAGGGCTGTACATCTTGATGGGTGTTGCCACTACTAGTATGACCATGATTTTTTCAGTTATTCGTTTTATAGAGCAGAAAAAAGATTGCAAGCGAAAAAATGAAAAGCGAGTTGAAGTATATGACAATTATTTATTGTCTATAAGAAAACAAGTTTACTCATTACAGAAGAAGGAAGCTTTTGCCCATAACTATAATTATCCTATGGTAAGTGAGTTATCAAAATTAATCGATGCTTATAGTCCAAGGATATATGAGCGCACGTTAAAGGATGATGATTACTTATCAGTTACGGTCGGACGTGAAGAAAACAAGAGTAGTATTGAACTTGATTATTCTTACAACGAGGTAAGTACTACAGAGGATCCATTATCAATTGAAGCAAAGGAACTATCAGAAGAGTTTGAAAATGCATCATTGATACCAGTAAATGTTAAAATAATGGATGAGCATATAGGATTAGTTGGTCGCAAGGATATTATTCATGAGCAGATAAAGGTTCTTATTACACAACTAGTATTTTTCCATAGTTATCATGAGATATGTATAGTGCCTATATATAATCAGGAAGGCTCATCGCATTATGATTGGATGAGATATCTTCCACATTGTCGAATAGAAGAATTAAATCTATCGACAATGCTATCCAATATTGATATTTCTTCTATGGTCTTATCTAGTATTCATGAGATTCTTCAAAGTCGAAGTAATGCTAAAAAAGAGAGTAAAGAGACTCAAGTTTTTTCACCATATTTCATATTCATAATTGATGAAAACAAATATATTGAGGATCATACAATTATGGAATATCTTCAAGGCGAGGAAAAGCTAGGCTTTTCTATGATTTATATATCTGAGAAAGAAGCAAATCTTCCAGAAAATATCAGTACAATCATAGGATATGACAGAAAAGATGATAATGAATATGGCCAGATTCTTATGCTTGATAGAAAGTATGTAGGAAAAAAATTTGAATTAGACCATACTCAAGACATTGACTGCGAATGGCTTGCTAGAAATCTAAGCTCGTTGGTTCATGAAGTGGGTAAAACAATGAGTTTGCCAAACAGTGTATCATTTTTTGATATGTATTCGGTTAAGTCTTTAGGAGATTTTGAAGTATTAAAAAGATGGCAGAAAAATAAAACATACAAAACCATGGCTGTTCCAGTTGGTATAAGAATTACTGGCGAGCAAATGATGCTTAATCTACATGAAAAGGCGCATGGTCCTCATGGTTTAGTAGCTGGTACTACAGGTTCAGGTAAATCAGAAATATTACAGACCTATATTTTATCATTAGCAATAAATTATCATCCATATGAAGTGGGATTTTTGCTCATTGACTATAAAGGTGGCGGAATGGCACACCTGTTTGAAAATCTTCCACATCTTCTTGGTACCATTACAAACCTTGATAGCACTGCCGCTATGAGAGCTTTGGTGTCTATTAAGAGCGAATTGGCAAGAAGACAGCGCATTTTTATGGCTAACGATGTTAATCATATTAATGGTTATAATAAGTTATTTGAAGCAGGGAAGGTAAAAGAACCTCTTCCACATCTGCTTCTTATTAGTGATGAGTTTGCGGAGCTTAAGAAGGAACAGCCTGATTTTATGTCAGAATTAGTTTCGACAGCTCGATTAGGCCGAAGTCTCGGAATTCACTTGATTCTAGCCACACAGAAACCTGGTGGCGTAGTAACAGATCAGATATGGACAAACTCCAAGTTTAAACTTGCATTAAAAGTACAGGACGAGGGTGATTCTAGAGAAGTGATTAAAACTCCAGATGCGGCTCATATAACTCAGCCAGGTCGTGCATATCTTCAGGTTGGTAATAATGAGATTTATGAATTATTTCAATCAGCCTTTTCAGGTGCAGAATACAATGCAACTGAGGAAGGTGAATATATCGATGACCGTGTATATGAAATAAATGCACTCGGTCAACCAGAACTTATTAATCAAGACTTAAGTGATAAGAATGACAATAGAATAGTAAAAACGGAACTTGATGCTATTGTCGAATATTTAGGAGAATTATATCAGAAGGTAGAGCATGTCGAGGTTAAAAAGCCATGGCTTCCGCCGCTAGAGAATATGATTATTACTCCATATTTGACAGTTGATAGCAATATTAACGATACTTCAATAATAGATGTATCTGTACCTCTTGGTATAGTAGATATTCCAGAGAAGCAGATTCAATCAGAATATAGACATAACTTTATTGAAGATGGCAACTTAGGTATATATGGTGCGTCAGGATATGGTAAGACAACTATTATTACTTTGATGGCTCTATCTATTGCAGCAAAAAATTCGGCTGAATTAGTTAATTATTATATACTTGATTTAGGTAATTCTGGACTTATTTCGTTGAAAAAACTTCCACATACGGCTGATTATATTAGCTTTGATGATGTTGAAAAACTTAAGAAATTCATGACAGTCCTTCAAGACGAGATTGGTAGCAGAAAGAAGAAGTTTGCGAAAGTGAACGCTATGAATTTTGAAATGTACAATAAGATGTCTGCAGATAAGCTTCCAGCAATTATATGGTTTATTGATAATTATGATGTTGCAAGAGAAATGCTTGAAGATATAGAGAACTTTGTTACCAAGGTTACTAGGGACTGTGCTGGATTAGGTATATTTGTATGTCTTACAGCTAGTAGACCGGGAGCTACAAGATATTCACTTCTCAATAATATAAAGACCAAAATAGCATTAAAGATGTTTGAGAACTCGGATGTTCATAGTCTCGTTGGTAGAACAAAATATGAAATTCCAGATGTAAAAGGCAGAGCTCTTGTTAAACTGGAAGATGCCAATTATATGCAATTTTATGCGCCGTTTAATATGGCTGACTCAGAAGAATATGTTGGTAAGGTTAATGAATTTATAAAGAATTTAGATGACAATTATGAAGGTAAGAAACCTCTACCAATTCCAATGATGCCAGAAGAATTGACGATAAATGTTTTAAATGAATACGTTGAAAAGGTCGATGAGAATCTTATTCCTATAGGATTAAATACTGAAAGTATAACGCCGGAATATATTGATTTATCTAAGATGTTGTATTTAATTGTTGGTGCTACCGGAATGGGAAGAACCAATCTCGCTAAAGTCATTGTAGGCAATCTAAGTGAAAATGTAAGTCTCTTTTTAATAGATGATAGCTCAAGAGGTCTATATGATTTTAGAGATAATAATAATGTTACTTATATTCAAGGCGACGATGATAAGCTTTCATTTGTATCAAAACTAAGAGAAATAGTTGAAGAAAGACGTCGTGGATATATTGAAGCAAATTCAGAAAGTCAGATTTCTGCAAAAGATTATTTCGCTAAGATACCATATGTTGTTGTAATGATAAATGAGCTCGAAGAGTTTGGAGCATTTGTTGCTGAATCCAATGATTTGAGTATCATCGACATAATAAAGGCGGCTAAAGAAGTTAATGTTACATTTATTGTTTCAGCTAATGCCAATAGAATGAAATGCTTTGATGCTGTATCAAAGTATTTCAAAGAAGCTGTAAATGGTATTGTTGTTGGACAGTTTAGTGCCCAATCACATTTTACTAGTATGGTGCGAATTGCTCCAGATAAAACGCCTGGAATAGGATATATACTGGATAGAGGTAATATAGAAAAGGTTAAGATTGCACATAATAAGTGATAAGTGCTATCAATTGATAGAGAGGGGAATAACATGGATTCCGGATATATTCAGGTAGATTATGATGGCATTTTGCGAAGGCGAGATGAAGCAACTGAAGGAATTGCTACATCATATCTATATAGTGAATTAATTGAATTAAATAGTACTCTTCTTGAGATAAAGAGCTTGATAAATGATAGTGAATTTGGCTTAACAAGGATAACCTATAAAGATCGAGAGGGAGATTTATCTGAATTAGAGAATAATCTCTATACAATCATAAGTTTCCCTGAGTCTTTTAAGGCCGAGTTTTCAGAAATGGACACAGATTTTCACATAGAGTTTAACGAGGCTGTTAATTTACTTAGTGAAGTGTCCATGGAAGATATACGATTAGATCTTGGGAAAACGGATTTAGTATTAGTATTAAATGATGGACATGAAAATACAGCAACAGGTGAGCAGACATATATAACAAGTAAAATGCAAATAGGCGATGGCTGGTTGCAAGATGGTATAAAGATTACTGATTTTCTAGGCTATGATGGACAGAACAAGGGGATTGCATACACAAGATATGTAGAAGGCTTTACAGAAATGTTATATATCCCAGAATTAGCTGAGGATGAAAATGCTAACACATATCTTAGCGAGTATCTAGCTGAAAATGCAGATGTGATAAGAGATTTCACGCATAGAGCAGATTTTGAGAATACGAAGATACAGCCATTAAGAGATGTTGTAGCGGAAACCCTTGAAGCAGTGTCATTAGGGATTTTACCTATTATTGAAGGTGAATTACGATATGATATTATTAGAGGAGAAAAAATAAGCAGTAGAGAAGCTATCTGGTATGAAATAGAAGGTTCTATTGATGTGGGCTCGGCTTTTCTGGCAGCGGCAGGTGGCGCAAAACTAACTAAAATAGTTGGCGAGGAATTGCTACAGGCAGTAGCAGGAGAAGGCACTGCATATGTGGCCTATGAATGTGGAGCAAGTGATACTCAGTCGGCAGTCCTTAACATGACAGCTAGAATAGCAACAGGAGCATTTATTCATAATGTAGGTAATACAACCAAAGTAACTGCAGATTACATGGAAGCTGCTGATGATTTAGATTTTCGGGTAAAGGACAAAAATCTTAGGGGACTCAAATATATAAATGTAAAACCGGATTATGCTGTTGAAGTAAAGCGATTTAATAATGAATTGGAAGCTTTAGTTAAAAAAGGTGAAATTAAAACTATAAGCTTTTCAGATTCAAGAGTAAAAAAAATATTTGAGAAAACATCATACAGGAGCATTAGTACAAATATGCCAGATGTATCTACATATGATGTTATAAAGCAAGCTGTTGAAAAAGAAGGTATTTCCTATGACGAATTCATAAAGTTGAGTAGGAAAACAACAGATCAATTAACGGATGAACAGTTAAAGATGATAGAGAGAGTTACATCAAATGTCAAAATGCCTACTAATGATACATTGATGTCAAAAGTTCTTTCAAAGGATAATGTGATATTTGATTTGAAAAATGCTGATCCTAAAACAAAAACTGTGGGGAAATGTGTTACTACAGCAAACGATGTGAACGATTGTGTGACATACAATGATTATTATAATATGTTAGGATTAAATTATGATTCATCGCCATTTAAAGACGGATCACTCATGTTCCCAATGAGATTCACTACAGACAAAACCAATGCAGTTGTGAGGAGTTTTGGGGGGACGACAGATGCTAATGCGGACCGTGTAATTAATTTGCTTGGTATAAATAAGAATAAGAAAATTGTTAATCCATGGCCTTATACAGGAACAGCTTCAACATTGAATGTTTCAGGAGGTAGAGGTGCTTTTGAACTTAACTTTGCCGATATATTTCCCGAGGTTAACGATGGCGCTGCGATATACAGAGTATCAAAATCTTGTAATGTAGAAAAATTGTTTGCTGTAAAAATAGATAAGGAATGGTTTTTGGTGAATTAATATGTATGCAATATATAAAGGAAAACGGTATGACTGTGGTACTGGTTGCGATAAGCAAAAAATAAAATTATTGTCAGATGATGATATAATTGGTTTCGATTTTCGATATGGTAAATATGAGAAGATTGTAAAT
>JAZRXF010000122.1:0-34700 GCA_045600085.1 Lachnospiraceae bacterium | reverse complement strand
AGACCTGTGATTACGTGTGATGAACGACATGCTCTCATGTTCTCTGTATAAGCATCGAAACAACCAGCGTTGTGTGTCTTTCTGTGTGTTGTGAAGAACTCTGAAATCTCAGGATCTACTGTATATCCGTTATCAGCACATGCCTTCTCTGCCATACGGATACCACCATAAGGCTGCATTGAACGCTTGAAAGGCTTATCTGTCTGGAAACCAACGATTGTCTCCTTTGTCTTATCAAGATATCCAGGACCGTGTGATGTGATTGTAGATACAACCTTTGTATCCATATCAAGAACACCACCTGCTTCTCTCTCCTGCTTAGCAAGATCAAGAACCTGTGCCCATAAATCCTTAGTGTTCTGTGTAGGACCAGCTAAGAATGTATCATCTCCATCATATGGAGTGTAGTTCTTCTGGATGAAATCACGTACATTGATCTCTTTACACCACTTACCGTCGTTGAAACCTTCCCATTCGGGTCTCATTTCATAACTCATTTGAAATGCCTCCTATAAAAATAATTTATTATTTTGTAGCCATATATTTATAGTACAGCTACTATGTTTTAAATGTAAGTTCATTATATTAAAAAAGAAATTTCAATTCAATACGGCTCTTGCACTTTTTTGTATACAATCTGTGAACAAACTCTTATTTTTCCTCTGTTCAATCAACATAAAAAATTGTATTATCATAGTTATGAAAACCAAAACTTCTATACTAAAAAATAAAAATGTAAATCCATTTTTCCTTATTTTATCTGCACTGTTAGCAATTGCATTAATATTTCTAATTATAAAATCCTTCTCTCTTGGTATGTTTTATGTAAAGGTATCCGGTTCTCCAGTAGATAGTGTAACCAAATTCTATTCTTCAATATTAACTTCTGATTATGATACCGCATGTACTTACCTGGCAGATTATGATGAACTTGGATTAAATAACACTCCAAACACTGATGAGGGAAAGCTATTACTTGACGCTTTAAAGTCCAGCTATAGTTATTCACTTATAGGACAACCCTCTGTGGATAAGCTTACTGCCGCTCAAAGAGTTTCATTTACATATCTTAATATAAGCACTGTAGAATCTGAAACAGCTTCAAAAATGGACTCAATATTAAATGAAAAAGTACAATCATTACCACGAGCTGAATTGTTTGACAGTGACAATAACTATCTTCCTGAATTGATTGATGCAGTATACCAAGAGGCACTAGCTGATACACTTACAAACGCCAGTGCCTACTACGAAACAGTTGAATATGATGTATTTCTAGAATACAAAAATAACAAATGGGTAATAAAGACAAATAACGATATGCTTACCAGTCTGCTTGGAGGCATCAAATAATGCAAAAAACAACAGATAAAACTATAGATAAAACTATAGAAAAAACTATAAATAAGAAACAAAAAAATAGCGCTCCGAGTGGCGAGCTTGTCATACAGGATCTGGACAACACTGGAATAATCAATATAAAAAAAGAACGACTCTATAAAAATCCAGCAAATCAACAGAAAAAGTTTGATAAATTATCTGAGTTTGGTGGATTACTTTTCTTCGCTGCTTCGCTTATTATATGCTACTGGATGGTATTTAACATTCATCCTGCCTATACACCTGAAGTATATGAGAAATCAGGACTTCGAGCTGACCTTTCCGGGCAGCTCGATACTTATTCTACTAATAATAAGATAAATGTAGTCAACCAATATCTTTCTGAAGATAATGTCATACGTAAAGTCTACAAGATACCTGAAGGTACACTGGTACCTGCAAAGCCAAATCCAGAATATTATGGCACACTCGCTTCTTCTGATGCATATATGATGCAGGACGTGATAGATCAAGCAAGAAAATATGGCTTACTGGAAGGTCAGGACCTCGTCTTTGATCCTGAAATGGATATCTATCCTAGATGCAAGATAAAATATTACCTGGATGAAACTATTCTGGTTATATGCTGGAAAGAGCTAATCGATAACAGGCTTATTAGTATGGTTGAAGTCAAAGTCAGCGATGGCTCACAATTTAGACGTAAGATTGCTGGTAATTCATATAGCTCAAGTATTCAATATTACTGTACAGAACTTACCAACGAGTCCAACGCCGTTGTTGGATTGAATGCTGATTTCTACGCATTTAGAAACCTCGGAATAACTTGTTTTGACGGTAATATCTATCGATTTGGAGAATCCCCTTACGATAAATATCAGTTATATAATTGCCTTGATACATTATGGATTGATAAGAATGGTGACTTTTCTTTCTTTGAACGAGGAACTACTACTACAAAAGAAGACTTACAAAAATATGTTACTGATAATGATATTAAGTTCTGTGTTTCTTTTGGTCCAATACTTGTAAAAGATGGAGTTGCACAGACAACATCCTCATATCCTATTGGCCAGACTAACGAAAACTACTCTCGTGCTGGTATAGGCCAAATTGATGCAAGACACTACCTTTATATGATGGTAGGAAATGAAGGGCCTAGGACCTGCACAACCAATGAATTCGCTGTATATATGCAAAGTAAAGGCGTTATACAGGGATACAATATGGATGGTGGACAAACTGGTGAGATCGTAATGAATGGTGAACCATATAATTATATTGATTTTGGAAATGAGCGCGCTGTAAGCGATATTATTTATTTCGCCACTGCTCTAGAGGAGGGCGAATAATGAATCAGATAGCAATATACTATGACAATACAATCATATGCTGGAGTTCAATAGTAATAACCGCAGCCATAATTGTAGGATCACTTCTTGGAATGGCTTTTTATAGTGCACGAAATAAATACAGCTTTGCAGGATGGCTTTATATACCATTGTCCACCTGTGCTTCTTTGTACTTATCCAGAATAATTCACTGGTATTGTCATATGGAGCAGTACACTGATTTAAGGACAGCTATCACGAGATTCGATACTGGTGACTACTGTATGCTTGGAGTATTAATCGCCACATGGTTAGTAGCTGTAATTATGAAACTCTTCCACCTTGTTCCTAATGCAAACAATATACTAGATGCCTTTGCTCCAGGTCTTGCTTTTGTAATCGGTATCATAAGATTAAGTTCAATATATAACAATAGTTGCAGAGGAAAAATATTAATAAACAATCCTGCATTTTGGCATCTTCCAATAGCTGATGGCGCCGTTGATGCCTCTGGAAATATGCAATATAGGCTTGCAACTTACTTTATAAGCTTTATAGTGATGATGATAATCACGGTACTTGTCACTATTTTTAGTCTCACCACCAAAAAGAAGAAGAGTAGCAAAGGCCACATATACAAAATGTTCCTACTACTGTACAGTGCTTCTGAGATAGTGATTGACTCAACCAGGTACGACGCATCGCATCTGTTCTTCTCTGGTGAAAAACTAGCTTCATTAAATAAAGGAGCCAGTTTCATGGGATTATCACAGTTTGCTGGAGCCATTTGCCTTATATACTTATTCATATATTATATTTCAAGGTCCATAAAAGCTAATGGTAAAAATGTTAATCAATTTGTATTAATCGGAGTATATATCATTGGTTTTGTGATAGCCGGCTTATCAGAATATCTGGTACAAAGATACGGAAGTATGTATTTAACATACTACAGTACCCAGATTTTTGGAGTTTTTCTGGTCGTAGCATCAACCTTTGCGGCATACAGAACATGTATTTTGTTGCCAAATAAAGAATAAATATATATAATGTGCTTACTACGAAGAAAGCACTTCAAAGTAACAAACAATCTATTGATTGATATTAATAATATGGAGGATTTAAAAATGGCAGAAATCACAAAAGATATGACAATTGGTCAGGCACTTCAGGCTAATCCAGAAATCGCACCAGTTCTTATGGAAGCTGGTATGCACTGTCTTGGTTGCCCAGCATCACAGGGTGAGACAATCGAGCAGGCAGCTATGGTTCATGGCTTCGAGGTAGAAGACCTTCTTGCAAAGGTTAATGGTAAATAATTAATTATAATTATCATAGACTAAAAAAACGTTTCGGGACTAATCTCGAAACGTTTTTTATTTACATTTATTTATTCCATTCTAGTCGATGCAGCTCTCCAGTGTCCTGCATACCATGAAAACCATTCTGTCTAAGCGCTTCATAAAGCACTATAGCCACTGAATTGGACAGGTTAAGGCTTCTTATATCCGAAAGCATTGGTATTCTAATACATGTATCTTCATAATCAACAAGTATTTCTTCCGGAATACCTGCACTCTCTTTACCAAACATTATGTAGTCATCTGGTCCAAACTCCACATCTGTATATTTATGATGTGCTTTTGTTGTAGCCATAAAAATACGAGCATCCGGGTGTTTTTCCTTGAACTCTTCAAAGTTCGTATAACGATGAACATCCAACTTTTCCCAGTAATCCATACCAGCTCTTTTTATGCTCTTTTCATCTAATCTAAATCCAAGTGGCTCGATAAGATGAAGACTACTTCCTGTTGCCACACATGTTCTACCAATATTGCCTGTGTTAGCAGGTATTTCTGGTTGATGTAAAATAATATTCATTTTATTTCCTATTATTGCCTGTTATCTTATTACTTATTTTCTTCTCTAAGTCTTGTGATAAACTTTTTAATTCTCTCTAATGCAATCTTAAGATTATCAATAGAATACGCATATGAAATACGAAGGAATCCTTCACCACAATCACCAAATGCAGTACCTGGAACAACTGCAACCTTCTCTTCTTTGAGAAGTCTAGTCGCGAACTCTTCGCTTGTCATATTAAATTCCTTGATACAAGGAAATACATAGAATGCTCCAAATGGCTCGAAACACTCAAGACCCATTTCTTTAAATGAATTCATAAGAAATCTTCTTCTCTGATTATATGCATCCTTCATCATTTCAACATCAGCATCACCATTTTTAAGCGCCTCTACTGCAGCATACTGGCTTGTAGTAGGAGCACACATAATAGCAAACTGATGTATCTTAGTCATTTGAGCTATGATTTCTTCTGGACCACATGCATAGCCAAGTCTCCAGCCTGTCATAGCATATGCTTTAGAGAATCCATTGATATATACTGTTCTCTCCTTCATACCAGGAATAGATGTAATAGATACATGTGGATCCTTATATGAAAGTTCTGCATATATTTCATCTGATAAAACGAACAAATCCTTTTCGATGATTACCTTTGCAATTGCTTCAAGGTCATCTTTTTCCATAATAGCTCCTGTTGGGTTATTAGGGAAAGGAAGTACGAGAATCTTAGTCTTATCTGTACATGCTTCTTCTATTTCCTTTGCTGTAAGACGGAATTCATTTTCTGCCTTAAGACTGATTATTACTGGCTTACCACCTGCGAGTATTGTACATGGCTCATATGACACATAGCTTGGCTGAGGAATAAGTACTTCATCACCTGGATCAAGCATTGCTCGAAGCGCAATATCAATGGCCTCCGAACCACCCACTGTTATGATAACCTGCTTCTTAGGATCATACTCTACGCCATTTTTGCGTTTACAATAATTGCATATTTCCTGACGAAGCTCTATAAGTCCTGAGTTTGATGTATAGAAAGTCTTGCCTTTCTCGAGCGAAAAGATACCCTCATCTCTAATATGCCATGGTGTATCAAAATCTGGTTCACCTACACCAAGAGATATTGCATCTTTCATTTCACTTACTATGTCAAAAAATTTTCTTATGCCTGATGGCTTAATATTAACTATTGTTTCTGATAATGGATTTCTCATGGTGTAATCATCATCCTTTCATCTTCGGTTTTATTAGTCATAATAGTACCGTGGTCCTTATACTTCTTGAGTATAAAGTGTGTTGCTGTACTAAGTACTGTCTCAAGTGTTGATAATTTATCTGATACAAATGAAGATACTTCCTTTAGAGTTTTTCCCTCCAATGTAACAAGCAAATCATATCCTCCACTAATTAAGTACACTGACTTAACTTCTGGATACTTATATATTCTCTCTGCGATATTATCAAATCCCTGGCCACGCTGAGGAGTAACTCTTACCTCTATAAGTGCTGTTACCTTCTCCTCACTTGTCTTCTCCCAGTTAATCATTGTGTGATATCCGCAGATAACACCTTCCTTCTCCATCGCGGCCATTTCTTCCACGATCGCCGCTTCAGTAGTTCCTAACCTAATCGCAAGCTCATTAGTATCAATACGACTGTTTTTTTCAATTACACTTAAAATCTGTTCTCTCATTTTCTTTCCTCCTTAAAGTGTTGGTTAGGTTATTTCATAAATGCCATCTACTTCTGGCACTGTTAGAAATCTTTTTTCATCTTCATTTATAATAAGTTTATCATTGGACTTTGTCACTTTACCAATGACCATAGCCATTGTACCACCATCAAGACAAGCATCCACCAGCTTATTTCCATCAGAAGTTGTAACTAATATTGCACCACTGGATAATAATTCGTAGGGATTAATATCAAAATGATTACATACTTCAACTGACTCCTGCAATATAGGGATATCTCTAAGACTGACTGTTAGTCCTATTTTTCCCATATCAGCCATTTCCCATAGCGCAGCATTAATACCACCCTCAGAAAGAGCCTGTATATACGAAATATTATAATCCTCTATTATTTTTAAAGCATTCTGAATTGATAAATTCTCTATAATACTTCTGGCTTTATTAATATAACTTTCAGAAAATCTAGTTAGTAGCTCTGTGGACTTATCTTCTGCAATGATTGCAGTTCCTGCCATTGCAATATTTCCTATAACTACAATATCTTCATCACACTTTGGCTTTTTACAAATTCTCTCTGAACCTGAGATGGCGTAGCCTGTGATAAAAGGCTTTTTTAATCCTTGAATTATATGAACATCAAAACCAATTATTTCAACTGCCAGTTTTCTTGCAGAATCATCAGCATCTTTGACTATATGCTGTACATAATCCTCGCTACAGCGTCCATCAATGAAAAGACTAAGCACTATCCCTTCTATTTTACTAGCCATAAGACAAGTGCTGTTTACAATATCATAAACTGACACAGCGCCCATACGACTGGAAAATGGAATAGTAGACATTCTCTTTCCTACTGTTTGAATATTAGACGACTTAATATTCTTACGAACACTTCTCTTCCAAATATTTTCTGCGAGTCTTCCAATTTTCACTGGTCTTACTTCCTAAATATATTATAATAAAACTGATGCAATAGTAGGCACTACCATTGCAATAATAAGTAAAATAATTATGATAGTAGAGATTATTTTTGTAGTCTTTTTATTAAACATAATTATACCTCCAAAAAAACTAAAACTCCGAGGATTGATTATACCATGAATCTCATTATTTTGGCAATTGTACTCATATCCACTGTGGCCATCGCAATAGCTATTAGACGCTCGGCCAAAATACAAAAAAACAATGATCAGTCGTTTTGGGATCGAGAACATGAAGCAAATTTTACCCGAAAAAAATCTATAAGTGATTTGGATTATATAACTATCCCTGAAGATATCCTGGCGTTAAAAGACCCTGTCATAGAAAGTATATCTACTAAGAAGATACTCAATCTTAATGGGATACCTAATACTGACCTTAAGCTAACTTACGGTGCGGCAAACATTACTGAACTTTCAGAATATGATCAAAATTATACTGACTTAATAACCAGACTCGACGAACTTGCAACTGATATGTTAGAGACAAAAGATATAACTAACGCTAAACTTATCCTTTCTTTTACAACAGACATATATACAGATATTTTGCGAAGCTGGGACCAGTTAGCAAATATATATGTGAGCGAAAATAATAAAGCCGAGCTACATAAACTAATAAAAAAAGCGGAAAAAATCAAGACCTTCCGTGGCCCTGCCATTCTCCGCCGTTTAAATCAAATATTAGATTTGTCTTGATGGACAAATATCCTGCATAAAGCAATGCTGACAATCAGGATTAATTGCCTTACATATACTTCGTCCAAAAGTTATAATCTGAATGTTGTACATAATCCAGTGGTCTTTGGGTAAAATCTTCATAAGTTCATATTCTATTTTTTCTGGGTCTTCCTCTTTGGTAAGACCTATTTTTTTTGATATACGCTTAACATGTGTATCAACTACTATGCTTGGTATGTCATAAATATTGCCTCTAATAACATTGGCTGTTTTTCGACCAACTCCTGGGAGGCTAGTAAGTTCCTCTATATCTGATGGAATTATTCCATTATAATCATCACGAACACGACGCATACAAGCAATTATATTTTGGGCTTTATTTCTGTAGAAACCCGTTGATTTTATATCATTCTCAAGAACTGAAACATCAGCACTGGCAAATGAATCAATGGAAGGATATTTTACAAATAAATCTTTGGTAACAATATTCACCCTGGCATCTGTACACTGTGCACTTAGCATGGTTGCAATTAAAAGTTGCCAAGCACTGTCATGATTAAGATAACATATCTTTTCCGTACCGTATTCTTTGTCTAATCTATTTAATATTTCTGAAACTTTTTTCTTAGTCATCCTTATTATTCCTTAAAAATACATTATAATACTGCCCATTTTTTGAGCATATTTACAATAACTCAATGTGTTAAGTCTAGATTTATTATTCAATATATAAGTAGATTTTGCAATCATTTAGATTTATACTTTTTTTAAACTAAATGTATTATACTTAAAAGAACTAGATGAATAAGACACATATTCGAAAGGAAGAGGGAGAAGATTATGACTTATGAAAAAATCGTTGCTGCTGTAAAGAAGGCAGTTGCAAAGAAGGACGTTAGCAAGGTTGCTGACATGGCACTTTCTGTTTACATCTACGGTGAAGGCGAAGGCGAGTTCTACGTAGCTGTTAAGGAAGGTAAGCTTGAAATCGAGAACTACAAGTATGATGATTATACAGCTCATATGTCAATTTCAGCTGATGATCTTATGAAGGCTATTGACGGTGAAGCTAAGAGCATTGCTTCTAAGATTGATGACGGTGATGCAAAGAAGATTGCTGCTTTAACAAACGTAATCTTCGCTAAGAAGGCTGCTGCAAAGGCTCCTGCTAAAAAGGCTGCTCCTGCTATGAAGGCTCCTGCTAAGGCTGCTGAGAAGAAGGTAGAGGCTCCTAAGGCTCCTGCTAAGAAGGCTGCTCCTGCTTAGAAAGTTGCTCCTAAGGCTGCTGAGAAGAAGGTAGAAGCTCCTAAGGCTGTTGAGAAGAAAGTAGAGGCTCCTAAGGCTCCTGCTAAAAAGGCTGCTCCTGCTAAGAAGGCTGCTCCTAAGGCTGCTGAGAAAAAGGTAGAGGCTCCTAAGGCAACAAAGTAATTCATATTTGAATATATTTAATACAAAATCCCTTCGAATAAACGAAGGGATTTTTTTATGCATAAAATTTATTACTTCTTTGATAACATATAATCAAAAAGCCTTGATAGATTTGCTCTACCAAGGCTTTTAATTCTTTGTATATATATGTTTCTGACTATTATTTAATAATTGATGCTACATAATCTACCATCTCATCTTCTGTCATCTTGTCGAAGCCATCATAATCCACGCTAAGATAGCATTGATCACCATAACAGTTAAGATAAGGAATGATTGCGCAAATATTATCACTTGAGAAACTTGATGTTCCAAGATTATAGGTAACAATCCATACTTCGTAATTCTTCGCCTTTTTCTTAGTTACATCACAAGAGAAATAAGGATAATCACTTGAATCTGGCATTGTACCATCTTTGAGATAAGCAGATACTATCCTTAACGGAGCTTCTTCTATTACCACATCATTGATATACTTGCCATTAGAATTCTTCTCTCGAAGAGTGATTGTTCTTGAATACGAACGCTTCTCATCATAATCATAATTATCAGGTATATCTATAACAATAACCTGCTCATTGTAATTATCATATATTGCAATCTTGCCCTCAGATGCGTTGTATGGTTCTGAAGGAGATACTGACGAATCAGGTGTATCAGAGAAATATGCTCCCGATGTTATTCTGTCTTCTGGGATAAACGCTCCTGTATAATATACGTTGCCCTGTGTATCACCTATTGAAAACAGACAGAAGTATGATCCTTCTTCAAGTTCGGCGTCCTGTCTAAACTCACAGTTCCAGTCCCCATCATAATCTATAGAATATGACTGCATATAATAAGGAGATGTCCACTCATCAAAAGGAGCTAAGCTACCATCATCATTGAATTCAGCCATTCTATTAAATATCATACCTGATACAGAATCACCATCCTCAAACTCGTAAGGAACTGACTGTGGGAACATATTATCATCAGTAGCAGGATGATATTCATTGATACTTAATATCTCTCCTGTGGGATGCTGAGGATCAACACGTACTATTATTTCAGCAAATTCATGCTTATAGTCATCAAAAGACTTAAAGTTCTCTACATATAAAGATCCGTAGTATAATACCTCATCACCATTTCTCTCAGATTCAAACACAGTAAATGATATCTCTTCACCTGCACCATTAGATAAGTAGAATACCTCATCATTATAGTTTGCAGTAAGTGTACCATCTGCTGAAAG
The DNA here is from genome assembly GCA_045600085.1 of Lachnospiraceae bacterium. GTDB lineage: Bacteria > Bacillota > Clostridia > Lachnospirales > Lachnospiraceae > NK4A136. The sequence continues at coordinate 24,142 of JAZRXF010000122.1, read as the reverse complement.
AGTAACATCATTAGTAGCTAACATACAAAGATACATATCATGCTCTTCTTCGTCCTTCTGCCATATAGTTGCTCTTGCTTTAGCATAGTTTGCTGCCTGATCTGGAGAAAGCTGTATTGAATATTCTCCCTTCATATTAGGATTCTGCTGAGCTACAACATCATCAACATCCCACTCTGCAAGGCTCTCACCTGTAAGAGTAGCAACATATCCCTCAAGGAAAGTAATATAGTCATCGGAAAAATCAAGATCCTTATATATCTCAATCCATTCATTTACATATACCTTATTGTCATATGGCATATAAATAGCAACACCATGTGTTCGCTGCATGTTTGACTTATAATATACTACAAAATCATCAATGCTATTCTTAAGAGCCTGTGATGCTGATGCATCAATTGATGACATATTCTCTGCAAGATTATATAAATCTATGGAATCATAAACCGATATACCACTCATACGGCCAAGCGATCTTGTATCACTACGTGCCTTAGCAATCAGTGAATAGTTACCACTTGAAAGCTCAGCGGTACCAACAGCAACTAAGTCTTCAAAGCTATCAATAACATCATCTGTCTTGGAAAGATCCATACAAGCTAATGTAAACTCTGGCTTGTACATCTTTTGACTCTTATAATAATCAGAATATGCATCTATAATAGCCTTACTAATAGATGTACCTGTAAAATCTCCACTACTTGTAATAGTACCGAGACAAGAATAATCCCATCCTCGACCTGGCTCTACCTCTTCAGAAGCAAGAAGATAATTACTGTAGTCATCAAGAGTATCAGCTACTTCAAGCATACCCATAAGGCATGCATCAAAACCTACTACTTCGAACTTATTACCATCACCTATGAGTTTACTACTACTTAATGCATCTTCTATATCCATCATAGTCATGGCATTATTATTATCAGTTTCATCAACACCGTATCCTAGAATGGCACCACCACCATGATTCCAGAGAACAAGGTTGTAACAGTCACCATCTGTATCAGCATATGCTGTATCGATAAATGTCTGTAAAGTGCTAGGATTTGTCATCTTGCTATCAATTGTATCAAGCTTATTTAGCTTTCCACCTTCAAGCTTCCACACAGCAATCTCATCAGCTGAAATATTCTTATTAGACCATCCTGATGCACCACCTGTACAAAGATATATATCCATTAATGCTTCATCATAACCTGAATCAGTCATCTCTTTGATATCAGCAGTTGCATAACCACCTTCACTTTCAAGGTTAGAACCGACGATATATATCATCATTACAGCTTTCTTGTAATCAGAAACAACTGTTGGCTTATCTTTATCATCGCCATCGTCTTTATCGTCCTTGTCCTTGTCTTTATCCTTGTCCTTTTTGTTGTCTTTGTCCTTATCCTTTTTGCTCGAAGTTATTCTTTCACTTCGTTCCATACTGTCCTGCCCCGAACAAGCTCCCAATGCCATGGACAATACTAGCATTACAAGAAGGGCATAAATTTTCTTCTTCAATATAGATTCCCCTTTATTTATTTTATCGTTCAAGATTACCGAACTGAGTATAATCAGGCAACCACGCTAACTCTATGGTACCAATTGGTCCTGATCTTTGCTTAGCTATAATAATCTCTGCGATATTTTTCTTTTCTGTATTCTCATTATATACCTCATCTCGATATATAAAGAGAACGGTATCCGCATCCTGCTCTATTGCACCAGACTCTCTAAGGTCTGAAAGCATCGGTCTATGGTCCTGTCTCTGTTCTACCATACGCGATAACTGCGAAAGAGCAATAACCGGTATCTGTAATTCCTTGGCCATAAGCTTAAGAGCTCGCGAAATCTCTGATATTTCCTGCTGTCTTGAATCAGTTCTTCCACTACCATTCATAAGCTGAAGGTAGTCAATTATAACAAGCTGAATATCCTGTTCAAGCTTAAGTTTTCGACATTTGCTTCTGATTTCAGCAATAGTTGTAGATGAGTCATCAAGTATTAGCTTGGATCCACCAATACTACTACCACTTTCAATAAGGCTCTCCCAGTCACCTTCCGATAACTGACCTGTTTTAAACTTTGTAGAATTAACCTTGGAATCCATGGACAGAAGTCTGTTAACTAACTCTGTCTTACTCATTTCCAGCGAGAACATAACAAGTGGCTTAGCCTGATTAATGATAACGTTCTTAGCTAGTGATAAAACAAATGATGTCTTACCCATAGCAGGACGGGCAGCGATAAGTACAAGGTTACCAGGCTGGAAGCCTGCTGTCTTATGGTCGAGATCAATAAATCCTGTTGCAAGACCTGTAACATCTCCTGTTGTCTTAGCTGCTTTTTCTATTATATTAAGAGATTCTATTACCACCTGATCGATAGGTGTTATCTCTCCAAGGTTACGTTTCTGAACTATCTTGAATATTTTCTTCTCCGTTTCTTCAAGAAGCTCATTAATATTTTCTTTGCCTGCATAACAATCCTTGGTTATTCCTTCGGTAACCTTTATCAGTTCACGAAGCGTAGCTTTTTCTGCTACTATATTGGCATAGTGCTTTGTATTGGCCGAGGTTGGTACTGAAAAAGCAAGGTTTGTTATTATCTCAAGTGAGGCCACTTCTGGCGGAAGATCTTTTTCCTTAACTCTGTCAGCAACGGTTACTATATCAATGGCTCTATTTTGTTTCTCAAGCTCTAGTATTGAATCATATATAGCACCGTAAGCGGAATTGTAAAATAACTCACCAGCGGGAAGTATCTCTGAAATCATACCAACACACTGTGGATCAACCAAAATACCACCTATTACAGCCTGCTCAGCTTCTAGGTTATGAGGCATTATTCTTTTTATAATATTTTCATCAAATTCTGCCATTATTAATTACCATTTATCTCTGTTCTTCTATTACAAGGTGGAAACTTCCAGTTACCTGTGGATGAACCTTAACTGATATTTCAAAAGCTCCTGGAGTTTTTATTGGATCTGAAAGAAGAATCTTCTTCTTATCAAGATCATATCCAAGCTGCTTCTTCACTGCATCGCATATTTCTTTGGATGACACAGAACCAAAAGTCTTGCCATTTTCTCCACATTTAATAGAAAGCTTAACTGTTTTTTCCTTAAGTTCCTCAGCGAAAACCTTGGCATCTGCAAGATTCTGAGCTGCAATCTTATCCTCATTAGCTTTTTTAAGTTTAAGATTGTTGAGATTAGTTGGAGTTGCTTCAAGACCAAGTTTTTTGTTTATAACACAATTTCTTGCGTATCCATCGCTAAGTTCAACTACTTCACCTTTCTTGCCTACATTCTTCACATCACTTGTAAGTATTACTTTCATTTATATAGCCTCCTCTTCAATCATAATATCTAATGTATCCTTTAGCATATTAACAACATCATCTACTGATGCGTCCTCTATCTGGGCACCTGCAATATTGAGATGTCCACCTCCACCCATTCTCTCCATAATAATCTGAACATTAACTTCATCAATGGATCTGGCAGATATATATATCTTGTTCTGGAATATACTAAGTACAAAGCTGGCTTTTATTCCATTAATATTAAGCAACTCATTGGCTGCCTGAGCAGCTAGTACAGTAACATTATTAACATCGTCGCTTTCACAATATGATATAGCATAATCTTCTCTGTATATCTCCGCACTACGTACCGCATCAGCCTTGGCCTTGTAAGATGATTCATCCTCTCTGAACATCTTACGGATTCTAGTAACATCGGCACCATTTCTACGAAGGAATGCTGCTGCCTCAAACGTTCTAACACCTGTTTTAGCTGTAAAATTCTGCGAATCAATAACGATACCTGCATATAAACAGTCAGCTATTATACTCTTAAGCTTTATTCCATTATCAATATACTGAAGAATCTCTGCAACCATTTCACATGCTGATGATGCAAAAGGCTCGACATATGAAAGCGTCGCGTTTTCAATTGCTTCAGTACCCTGTCTATGGTGGTCTAAAACAACTATTGATTTACACTTACGTATTAAATCTGAGCAGTCCGTAATACTAGGCTTATTAACATCAACTACAACAAGAACTGTGTTGCCATCTGCTAGCTCAACTGCCTGATCTCCTGATATAATCGCATCGCTTTCAAGCTCTGGATATGTAAGATACAGATCAACAATTGGCTGCAATGATGTTGATACTGAGCTTAGGACTATATGACATTCTTTCTGAAGTGCATCACATGCAGCCTTCACACCTACACACGCACCAAAACTGTCCACATCCGCATCACGATGTCCCATTACCAGCACACGTTCCTTTGAGGCAATAATCTCCTGAAGAGCATGAGCTTTGACTCTCGCCTTAACTCTTGCATTACTTTCCTTCTGCTGGCTCTTACCACCATAATATACAACATTGTCCATAGACTTAACTACAGCCTGATCTCCACCTCGTCCAAGAGCAAGATCAATTGCATTACGTGCAAATTCCACGTCCTGAGCATATGTATATCCACCTATACCAATACCTATGGAAAGAGTTACTGTTGTGGCGTTACCAATATCAATACTCTTGATTTCATCAAGAAGCTTGAACTTATCTTCTTTCATCTGGTTGAAAGAGCTCTTTCTTAATATAAGAAGATACTTGTCTTTCTCAGTCTTTCGAATAATACCATCTATGGCCGCAACATACTGATTAATCTGTCGGTCAATGAATGCACTAATAAGGCTCTGCCCAACACCTTCTACCGATTCAACGGCTTCCTCATAGTTATCAATATAGATAAGTCCTACTACCATGGACTGATTATCCACTTCCTGAATAGCCATATTAAGAGCTGTCTCATCAAAAAGATACATAGCTATTAAATAACCATCGTAATCCTCTCTTGTTTCAACTGTTTCAGAAACAAGTGCCACGTCACGAAGACCAATTTTCTTCATTGATATACGATAGTCCGTGCTGCCATACTTAAGCTTGCATTCCGATGTATCAGTTTCTATTGGAAAATCTTCTCTTGTTAGCTCTGGAAATGTATGAAAAATGGACTTCATATACAAATCATCATTACTTGTAACTTGATTAAATGCCTTGTTGGTCCATATTATCTTGCCAGTATCATCAAGTAATGCATGAGGCAGTTCCAACTCTTTTAACAGTGATTTTTGTATCTGCCCATATTCTGTGGCAAAGCTAACCAGTTCATTCATAATACCTGGCCTTGCAAAGGCTATAACAATTACTATAATGATAAAATAAATAAACAAGAATACTGACAGCACGATACCGGCTTTAACACTTATGGAGTATATCCACAGGTTAACTGCAAGTAGCATAATCCCTAGCAATAACGGAAGCTGTAAATATGTTCTTAGTTTTCCTTTAAGCTTTAATTTATTATTCATTAGGTTACCTCTTGGCTACGTCAATCATATTAATCAGTAAATAACTGTACCCAATAATATGTATAGCCTGATCCGCTATCATAATATCCAATAGCCATGTGCTTGAATTGCTCATTCATAATATTGTTCTTATGACCTTCTGAAGACATCCATGAGTCAACAACTTCCTCTGGAGTTGCCTGACCAGCAGCAATGTTCTCTCCCCATTGATTAATACCACCTGGAAGAATTGTGCTATAATCATCTCCGTTTGGTCTCTTATGGTCAAACTTAGTAGCTATCTCCTGTGCTCTGGTATTGGCCGCAGCTGTAAGTTCTGGAGTTGTAGTAAGCTCTGGAAGATTATTGGCCTTTCTTTTTTCATTTACAAGTGACATTACTTTGGATATCTTTTGTTCTGGTGACATAGTAGTTTCTGTTTTGGTATCACCACAAACTGAACACCTCAAGGTTACTGTTGTGCCATCTCCTGTAGCAGTTTTTGATTCCTCTACATATGTATGGTCAACTTTCTCACCCTCTGTAAGTCCACAAAGCTTACATGTCTTAGGCTTTTCACATGTTGCTTCTTCAAATTCATGAGGTAGTTTCTCTCCTTCGATTGCTCCACATCTTTCACAAGTTTTAGGACTAGTACATGTTGCTTCTTTGAATTTATGACCCAGTGTATCGCTTCCTTCTTTTCCACATCTCTTACATGTAGTAGGCTTAGTACAATCTGCTGAATCAAAGTCATGTCCAAGTGCCTTTCCATCCTTTTTGCCGCATACCTCACAGGTCCTTGGTTCAACACAAGTTGCTTCCTTGTATTTATGGCCATTCTTTTCGCACTCTGTTTTCTCTGGTTCTGCAGGTGTTTGACTTTCCTCTGGCTTATCTGTCTCGCCAGTATCAACCGAAATATTCATATTAGAAGTAATGTCATCTATATCAGTTTCTGTACCAATCTCTGTATCTGGAACCACAGGCTTCTTGTTATCACCATGAAGCTTTAGTATCAATACTATTCCAAGAATAACAACAAGCACAAAAACAACTATCGAACCTATGAGGAAAAATTTGTCTTTTCCATCATCTTCATCCTCATCGTCATCTATGACAACCTCTCTCTTTGGCTTACTTGCACTTTTTCTAGGTTTCGATACCGGAATGTATGGTTCAGGCTCCTGATAAAAATCTTCTGACTCATCATAAGGTTCTTCGTCATCGTAGTACTCAGGCTCATCTACATATTCATCAAGCGCTTCTTCGAGGCCTTCATTAATATAATCCTCTGTGAAGAGTTCGCCATCAACTGCATAGTCCTCAATATACTCTTCATTAGAAGTACTATTCTTTACAGCATCTACTATTATCTGACTTGATATAACATTAGTAAGGTCTGCAGTAACATCTTTGATTGGCATCTGACCACCAAAGGCTTTAGTCGCCCCATCCTCTACTGATGGAGTACTTTCGGCTGGATTCTTTCCAACCTCTTCAATATCACTGATTCCCCACTCATTATCTATTTCATTATTATCTATCTCTTTACTCATATTAAATCCTCCTAGGATAGGTTTGATATTCTACCCCATTATAATTATGAATAAACATACATAGTTATTATATCATATTATGACAATTAATTCCTTTGTTTTATATGGTTAGTATAGGCACGTTAAAAGAACTCATTTTTATTGAAAAAAACTAGCACCTACACAGTGCTAGTTTCATTAATATCATATATGAGCTTTTTATTAGTTGTTGGATGTATGAATTCCAGTCTAACAGCTGTAAGCGCCACATTTTTCATGCCAAGCTTATCGCTAAGCGTGGCCGATGCTTCGCTCCCGTACTTTCTGTCTCCTAAAAGAGGATGACCGGCGTGAGATAGCTGCACACGTATCTGATGGTGTCTTCCTGTATACAGATGTATACCAAGTTTACAATATCCCTCATCGTAGTTCTCTAATATCTCATAATCAAGAACTGCTTTTTTACCTTGCTTGTCCGTTGGCGAGCATACTCTTGATGTATTGGTTTTGCCATCTTTAATCAGGTAATCTTCAAGCGTCCCTGGCTCAGACATATTTCCAAAGCAAACAGCCTCATAATATTTATACATAGACTTATCACTACCGGCCTGAATCTGCTTACTAAGCGATGCTGCTGCCTTATCATTTTTAGCAAAAACCATAACACCTTTTACTGGTTGGTCCAGTCTGTGAACTACCCCAAGATACACACTACCAGTTTTCCTTTTAAGATAATTCTTAAGCTCGCTTTCCATATCGCTGCTTCCAATCTTGGACGATTGAACAGGGAAGCCCGCTGGTTTAATGCATACTATTATGTCGTTGTCTTCATATATAATCGTTGTTCTCATAATAATTCCTTATGCCAGTCTTCGCTTTCTTCTTACAGCTACCAAACCCACAACACCTATTATATCTAAAAAGCTGCCAAGCGGTACATTATAATAATTAAACAATTTATAAAGAATCGTTGTCTTTATTTTAAGATCATGTACCTCTATCACCGATTCATTGCCTGCCATATCAACTACCTTTATCATAAAATGCTGCGGATCATCCTGTTCATATAAGGAGAATGTAACCTCTTCAGGAGAATCGTCTATATACTCAGCTATCCTCTCATCATTCACAGTAACTGTAATAGATGAAAGCTTTGCATTTTCTCTAACAATAAACTTTACCGGTACTTGCTGTTCATTGATTCTTTGTCCACTAGCAAGATTGACACCCATAATTAAAGGTGCTGTTCTATCAACTATAAATCCAATATTGCCAAGATTATCTTTACTACTAGATATATTTACATTACCAGCCCTGTCAATTGAACTAGTAGTTATCCTATAACTTCCATCCATAGAGAATACACTATCTTCTATATAATAATCATAGGTATAATAGTTATCATTATATTCTACGCTGAATGTATAATCCTCAGCATCTAGCTCCAATTTTTCACCATTGTAAGTAATATCTATCTTTTTTTCTTCAAGTTTATCCACATTGTACTCATAGATGTGTATTCCTTTTACATCGCATAAATAATTATTCTTGTATTCCGATAAACTTAATCCTTCCGAGTACCACGAACCGAATCTATTAACTATAAAGCTTTTGCTGTCATTACTTATATTATCAGCATAATCAGAGGCTTCGGCCACAATAGTATAGTGTCCATTATACGCTCTCTCATATGGTAAATTATCCATATTTATGCTGATATTACCGCCTGAATATGTTATTGGCAGTTCTACTTTTTCATTGGTATCATCATATATTAGAAACGCCTTTACCGAATTTATATCTATATTTGTATCCTCAATAGATATAAAACCCTCCACACTGCCATTGTATGACTTCCCCTCCTCAAGACCACTTATAACGATACTAGGAGCAAGAGTGTCGATTGCAAATCCTTTTTCGAAATATGTTTCCGACTGATTACCAGCTCTATCCCAAGCTTCAATATGATAACTATAGAATCCATCTGCATCAAACAAAAGCTGTAGACCAGATTCTCTATTTATACTACACTGATTGCCTAAATCATTGGTCACTACTACTCGCGACGGCTCCGGACTGTCATCTATTATCTCAACCAATGCTTTACGACTATGATTAATATACGCTAAATCTTCATTATCCAAATATGTAACACGTATAACGGGTCCGTGCTTATCAACAAAAAAAGAAAGACTGATATTTTCCCCTTCATTACCCGCTCTGTCTGTAACACTAAGATTCAAATCGTAGTATCCATCCTCAGATATATTTATATGCCCTGTTACACTGTCTCCACTTTGGCTCATATCAGTATTTAATACTCTATCAGCATTTTTCATGAGTTTAATGCGATCTGCGTCAAGATTTATATCTTCTACTGAAAAATTAATTTCAACATCTGTATTGTAATAATTTGTATATTCGCTATCATGCTGGCCACCTGATATATACATAGACACAACCGGAGATGTTTTATCAATACCAAAGGTCACACTCTTCTCTATCATGTAACCTGACTTAGCTTTTAGTTTTATGGTTAATGTTAGCTCTCTTGCTTCATCCGTAAAACCAATGTTAGCTAAACAGCTTTCAAGTATATTACCCCTATATTTTCTACTATCTAGTTCAAGACTTCCTGACTCTATAAGCTTATTGTCCTTATAGATTTCATATAATCCATTCTCTATTCCTCCAAAACCTTCACTAAGCTCGATGGATACATTTACATCTTTATTATATAAATTATTTCCATAAGCATTCTTACAATCCGTTGCTGGTAAAGATATATTTATATTCGCACTCTCTAGAAATTTTTCTTCGCTTTCAGTAAGAAGTGTTTTGGTAGTAATCCACTCTGATATATTACCTGCATTATCATATAATCTAAAAAACAAACGTCCTCTGATATCACTCGGTATATCAATCAAAAACGCCTCATTGCTGTTGGCATTAATAAAATTTGTTAATGGGAACTCCTCGTCTTCGTAGTCATATTCCTCTCCTTCAAGCTCCATATAATATTCAATACTGGCTAATCCCGAGAGATTATCGTCACCTAGTATTTCAAAAATAGCATCCTCACCTACTACTATATATTCACTTTCAACCAGCTCTGGAATTTCCTCATTTTCATTATATATAGGCATCACATTATTACTAAGTGCAGCTCCTAGAAAAGTTGGGGCACTATTATCAATACATATGTATATTTCACTTGTCACTTCATTATCATTTTGATCTATGGCATGTACCGCTATGTAATATGTATCGCTACCATCCGTATAATCTAGCGGTGCAAAGCTATAATAATAAGAATCTGTACTTTCTTCTGATTCAAATAAAACGTATAATTGTCCATTAATTTCCATACTTACATATTTAATACCAGTGTCCTGCATTCTATCTTCAGTAACAGAGATATCTATCGTGGCACCATTAATATCCCGGTAATATTTGTATTCTCCTTGTCCATATGTCGCATCGGACACATTAATATTTATTTCGGGTGGTAGCATATCTTCCTCTGGCAAATGCGGTGCTGCCAATGTCATAATTACCCATGCTACAAAAAGACCTATTTTTTCTTTTAACATATATATCCTCCATAATTAGTCACTATTCACCTGAATCACACTTACTGTTATCACAAAATCATCTCCTAGTTCGCTGTATCTTAATTTATCCTCTTTCAAAATGATTATTCTTATAATCATTGAAGCCATTATTAAAATGCCTCCTAGCCCTATACTGATTAATTGCAGTAATCCATATATATTGCTCATCCATACCAAACCTTTCCTGTCACACATCTGAATCTAGCAAATGACTAATTCTCTCATCTACTACGCCAGCATTTATAAAATCTTCGTAGTAACTATCTACTGTATTTTTTATCCACTGCCTTATTATTATTTGTTCCTCTTTATTCTGAGAAGCTTCTTTCTCTACTAGTAAAATCAGCTTTTCGAGATTGGCAAAATATTCAAGATATGTATCATTAGCAATATTTGTATTTCCTGTTATATCTCTATGAAAGCTACCTATTAGGTAATAAATATTGGCAATATCCTTATACTCGCCTTCCACCGATTTAGTAGCTTCCTGAAACCATGGAATACTTTGTTTTATATTGAGTTCACTTTCCCTACCATATAAATAATAGAACCAATAAAGTATGCCTATCCTATAGGATACAAATGCCTTGTCATCATCTGTTAGGTTTCTTTTACCATAGTCATCCCATAAGCTTAACAATCTCATTTCTTCGCTCTCGCTAAAAACTTCATCCTCAGCATACAAATCAAATAGATATAAATATCCATCTATCCTTGACGGATTTAGTTCAATTGCTTTACATATGGACACAATCCTGTCGCCATATACTGCATCTTCAAGACTTTGCTTCAAATAATCGTCATAGCTATTCATAATTTTTTGCTTCTTATATGCTTCAAGTGGGAATACTGCGATAAATAACACTATCCCAACTAGCATTAAAACTTTTGATACATGTAGCTTTAGAATTCTTACATTGTCTTGTCCTAAATCTTTTCTTCTTAGAGCATCCATCATTTCATTGCAGCTTTGATATCTTCTGGATGGATCAGCCCTTGTGGCAACTATTATTATTTTTTCGACTCCTTCAGAAAGCCCTGGCTTTACATGTCTTACAGGATACATTCGATACGGTGGCTCGCATGGATTCTTTCCCGTGATAAGGTGATACATTGTGGCTCCAAGACAATAAATATCCGTTCTCTCATCACTTTGCCCCTGTCCTCCAAATTGTTCTGGGGCTGCATAACCTCTTGTTCCAAGCGCTACTGTATCATTGCTATTACCAGTTTTTTTCTCTCTTGCTATACCAAAATCAATGATCTTCAGTTTTCCTTCTTTGGTAAGCATGATATTTCCCGGCTTCATATCTCTATAAATAATCGGAGGAGTCTGGTTATGAAGATAATTAAGGGCATCCAGTATTTCTAAGGTCCACGAAACACAAGTATCCTCACTAAAGCTTCCCACTTCTTTTAGAACCTCATCGAGATTTTTTCCTTCTATATAGTCCATAACGATGTAGATATACCTGCTATCTGAAGCTTCATAATATCCAACGTCCACAATTCTCGGAAAAAGTGGATGATCAAGATTTCGTAATACATTAGCTTCTGTCATACCACTTGATATATCGCTGACTTCCATATATTTCATGGCCCATATTTTTTGTAATCTATTATCAAACACCTTATAAACACTGGACATGCCACCCTCACCAAGTTTACACTTCACCTCATATCTATTATCAATTATTAGCCCATTCATCACCTTCATATACTACCTTCCAATATCAATAAGAATCGACGATATATTATCCTCTTCACCCCTAGCTTCATTAATAGTCGTGATTTTTTTTAGCTTTTTTTCATTATTTTTTCTCAAATCCACTGGCCAAAACTGAAGCAGATATATTGGCAACACAAAAGTTCTAAGCTTATGCCAAAAGCCATCAGTGCAGAGTAGTATTTTTCCGCTTTTCACTGTGCCAGTATAAAATAAGGGATGTACCTTTTCCGAAGCACCAATACACTCCAGTAAAATGTTTATTCTTTTATCGTGCTTCGCCTGTCTTCTTGTAATTACCCCTTCAGTAAGTTCCTTCTCAACTAGTGACTGATCAGAGGTCAGTTTCTTGCATCTTAATCTAACATGATAAATTCGACTGTCTCCTACATGCCCAATTACATACAAGCCTTTATAAATTACTATTACGGAAAGAGTTGTACCAAGTTTGCTTCCACTATTTCGCCCATCTTCATACAGCATTCTATTCTCTGATCCGATTAATCTTTTCCATTCATTTATGATGACTTCTCTATCGAAATCATATTTTTCAAGTAATTCAGGAAGTCTAAGCTCGAACCAATCATATAAACGCTTCGTCACATGACTACTAGCTACCTCTCCTCTGCTTAAGCCTCCCATTCCATCACAAATAGTGGCCATAACTATTTCATGACCACTAAAAAAAGCCTGTCGATAGCATAAGCTGTCCTCATTAACGGGACGAACCCTACCAGCAACAGAAAAATGACTCGTAAAATATCTCATACTCACGAACCTTTCCTAAAACTGTATTTTATTTTTAATTGAAAATATGCCGACTGGAGACGATAGATCATCTCCATGGCTATTTATAGATGCACTAATACAGATTAATGCAAATAGATTTTATTATTCAAATCTAAAAGAAATATTCTTCTCTGCCCAGAGCTTTAGAGCCTGCGCATTAGTTGCAATCTTCTCAAGAGAGTCGATAATCTCATTGAATGCTGCTTCTTCGTCCTTACTTATAACTCCATCCTCAGAAATATCGATAAGAGTTGTACGGATACTATCAATGTCCTTAAGAGATCCTAAAACCTTGAGTGAAAGGCGGTCAAAATCATCCATCTTAACTTCCTTAACAGATCCCATACCGATAGGACACTCATTGGCACAGTAAGAATTGCAAAGCTCTGGAGTATTATACTCTTTGGCCATGCACTTAACTTCTTCTGGATATGGTGTAAGATTACCAAGCTCAATATTGGCAAGTCTTGTACGCTCTATTCCAAGAACCTCAGACGCACTTTCTCGGCTGGCAAATACTGTATCATATTCTGCCGCTTCACTTCTTGCATTATAATAAACATTGCCTGCTGCCTTAGTTGCTTTCTTACCCATTTTAGTCCTCCAAAGGATTTCAAATAATTAAAAGTCGATATGCGTTACCTAAACAGTTAACTCCTCCCAGGCACCCTCGCGTCACATACGAATTCCTGCTTAGTGCTGCTGCGTTCCCGCCCTGACACGATTCACTGGCACGTATTGCGCAAGACCCGAGTATCAATATCACTTACTTAGGGCAGCCATACCGACTAACTTAGTATAATATGTTTTACGCTAAATAGCAACATTCTCTATCATAACAGGCTTACCAGCGTTTCTAAACCTATGAGCGAGAATACCACTATCTCCATAATAAGCATCACACATATTTACAAGCATATTAATATCTCTATCATCCACTATATAGCACCATGAATATTTTGAATACTCCTCAACGATAGAAATGTATTCATCATATAGTTCTGGCCTAAGTTTTTCTAAATATATTTTTATATTCGATGATTGAACAAAATATAACTCAAGTGATTCTTTACTTTTACCTATGATACCTAAAGAACGCTTTATTTTTTGAATAAATTCTCTTCCATACTCTATAAACATAGAAAAATCTGGCATAAATACAAGTCTTTTATTTTTGTTACTACCATCTTTTATGTCTTTGACTTCTATATCTCTTGCAAAAATTCTCTTTTCAAATATTTGCCTATAGTCGACACCTAAAGCATCTACCAACTTTTCTATGTATCGTTCTCTTATTATTTCACTCTGTAATATAATTTTATCAGAATATAATACTCCTGGCATAATGCAATAAGCTTTCATATTTTGATATGCTCGTTCAATATCTCTCGTAAAATCATCAGTTCTAAACCAAGGAATATATATAAGTTCTTTTGTATATCTACGTAAGTTAAGTGAATAATAATCTGGATGCACCGATGAAATTTCATTATACTGATCATAGGGATTTTGTATATAAACTTTATCTGGCATATGTGTCTTTATGTCATAGTCACCATAATGAATTAAAGGAAGTTTACTGTCATATGACGTCATGTCATACTGCATATCTCTCAGCATTCCATCATACTTCTTATAATAATATGGTATCGGAACAACATAGACATCCATATCCTGGTCTTCAACGCATTTTTGATATTCCTCATCAAAAACATACCAGTAATCACTATTAAATGGAAAAAATACAGCCTCTTTTCTAGCAACTTGTTTTTCATTCAATACATCGATGATATTTATTAGTTCATTAAGAATACTGTGTATTTCTATGACATCAGATGATTCATTTAACTTATTATGCAGCTCAAACACCTTATCACAAAAAAGTTCAAGATCATGAACCAAGTCATAGCCCTCACCTTTGACACTCTCAATATAAGTACCAAGTTCTATGGCTATCTCCTGATATTTTGCACTATATTCTGCATCTATATTCCCGTACCCAGCTAATAGCTCACTACGAAGCATATCAATATATGCACCCACAATCTTTTTATAACTGTTATCATCTTCATATTCTTTATGACTAATAAGTGACAAATCAGGTTTAAAACCTGGCATTTCAAATCCCATAGTCTTTTCAAGTGCGAGCTTCTGATTTTCAAAATACGGATATCCATGCCCACCTGCATTTTTCACAAGACGCATATAATCTCCATATCTCTTTCTCATCATATGGTCATATGCTGCTGGTACAGGAATTTTAGTATTTTCAAAAGGAATCTCAACATATTCGTTCAAAAGCTTTTTCGATAATAAAAAAGTATTATTATCGCCTAAACCGTTGGGCATCATTCTGGTCATATAATCCGATTCGTCATCACCAAACATCATGAAAAGCTTTTCTGCGGCCATATACATATGGGCTCTCTGCTCCATTTTGTCACTACTTTGTTTTATTATGACGCCACAATTCTTATTTATAAATTCGAATACTTCTCCTACATTATGCCCAGTAATCTTACCTTCATAAATATCATCAGCCGCCTTGATGATATATTTGCACTTATTAACTCGTTCTTGTTCCCTTCTAGGGTCACTACATACATTATCCAATATGAAAATATCTACTCCTGTTATAAAAGGATAACCATGATATTTTTCCAAATGTTCCTTTTCAAAGCAAATTCTTGCTTTTGCTACAACATTAGCTAAAAAACCAGTATGCTCATAACGTGTTCGAAAATTATATATCTGATAATCGTCAGGCATCTCGTTTGGCGCAACCTCTAAAAAACGCTCATAATCCTGGCGCATCATTCCTATATCAAGATCATCATCCCATGGTATAAACCCGCCATGGCGAAGTGCTCCCAAAAAAGTACCCCACTCAGCAAAATAAGTAATATTATATTTTTTACAAATACGATCTATCTCTCCAAGCACCATAAGAGTTGCTCCCCATGCCTGCTTAACGGCAGCCGGAACATAAAAACCCTCACGCACTTCATCTTCATAGAACTTATCAGAAATCTTCATATATACTTCCTAAGGTTTTAATATAAGCTTTATATAATCTTCAGTCTTGTCTCTCATGAGTTCTAACCCATCTCTAAAATTATCCAGATTATAACGCCTGGTGATAAGCTTCTTAGCCTGTAGTCTTCCCTCGCTAAGTAAGGCTATCACTTTATGCCAATCATCATCTGCTTCACCTGTAAATGATGAATTCCACGTTCCTTTTAATGTTATTTGATTGCGTAGAATTTTCCAGTATGTGTTCTTATCAAACTCCATATCAGAAGCAGGATTACCTACTAACTGTACACATCCACCTGGTTTAACAATACTTATACCTTCAGATATTGTCTTGTTACCTCCTACACATTCAAAATAATAGTCCGGACCACTTTCTCCAAACTTTTCTCTGCTCCAACCTATTACATCGTTTTCTTTTCCATTAACATAATGGTCTGACTTAATTCCAAAACCTATTGCCATTTCCTTTTGGGATTCTTTGCTTCCTATAACATATAAATTATCTTTATTATCTATTCTTTCAATCAGCATCATAAGTAGCATAAGTCCTATTGTTCCTAAACCACAAATGACAATTTTTTTACCTTTAATATCACTGTCATCTTTAATGAACTGACGCATAGCATGCATAGATACAGCTAGCGGTTCTAGCATTGCCGCTTCTTCAAGAGTAATAGCATCAGGAAGCTCTATTAAATTGTCTACTGGCACTGCTACATATTCAGCAAAGCCTCCATCACATCTTGACCCCAAATAATCATAGTGCCTACACATCTCATACATTTTATTGGCACATGGTTCACATTTACCACACGGAATAAGAGGAAAAATACCTACCCTTTTATTGACCCATTCTTCATGACACTCGTCATACACTGCCTCAACTGTACCTGAAAACTCGTGGCCTGGAATAAGCGGCATATTATGAGCTCCATCTTTATAAATACGTGGTATATCCGAACCACAAATACCTGCAGCCCCAACTCGAACGAGTGCAAACCCCTTTTTTAACAGCGGCTTATCAACCTCTTTTAAATTTATATTTCCGACGCTATCTAAAACCCATGCCTTCATTATTCTATCTCACTCCTGAACTTCTCAAGATCTGCAATCGTTGTTATTTTATAATTTTGCTCATCTCCTGGAATCATCCTGATATTCATGTCATCCATAATTGCTGGTTCCGAAGATCCATTAATATCTAATATCTTGCCTGGCATAAGCTTTTCATTGGCTACTTTATATTTTCCATACAAAAAAGCTTCTGGCGCCTGTCCAGCATAGATTTTCTTTCTATCAATAAGAGCTGTAATACTTTTTCCATCTTCACTCATATATACGGTATCCTTCATTGCAAGTACAGGAAGTACACCATCATATCCTTCAACTAAGGAAACACAATCAGCTATAAGTGTATTTGAAAGATGTGGCCTCGCCGCATCATGTATAAGCACCACATCATCAGCAGCTACTTTATCATTAAGAAAAAGGAGTCCATTATAAATTGATAATTGTCTATTCTCACCAGGTAGTGCAAATCCTAAAAACTTGTCTTTGCTTTTAACACTAACTACTTCAGCCATTTCCTGGCTGATTAATTCATGATAATCACTATCAGCAACTATAACTACTCCATCTATCAATTCATGATCAAATAACGACAAAAGGCAGTAAGATATCACCATCTTACCGCCTACTTTTATATATTGTTTTGGTATATCTAGTCCAATTCTTGAGCCTGTCCCACCAGATAATACTATTGCAATATTCATATGTCTCTTCCCTTTTCCTAAATCTATCATACTAATCAAACTTAAGTTTACGTATGTTGGAAATTATCTTTTTATAAGTGTTATCTCTTCCAAACAAAAGCGTAGTTCCAAGAACAAAACCATCTACGCCCATTGGAGCATATTTCATGATTTTATCAGCACTACATGCTCCATCCCAGTATATTTTGAATCCCATCTCATCTTTTAATGGAATCAGCTTTTCGATTTTTTTACCAACATATGGTAAATACATCTGGCCGGCATTACCAGGGTTAACAGACATTACAAGAACCTTATCAACTATCTGAAGCATTTCCATAACAGTTTCTATACTGGTACCAGGATTAATAGCTATTCCAGGAATCATTCCCGCATCTATAATTTTCTGAAGTGTTGTTGATGGATGATATTCAGCTTCTGGATGAATGTATACAGTATCACCCTTTCTAAGATTTTTAAGAAACAAATCAATATGTGTACATGGATGCTCAATCATAAGATGCACATCAAGTGGTTTATCTGTGGCAGAGCTAATATATCGCATGTCATTAAGAGACATCGCAAAGTTTGGCACATACCTACCATCCATAATATCAATATGAAACGAATCAATATTTGCTTTTTCGAGATTTCTTACTTCTTTTTCAAGATTGCCATAATTGGCACACATCATTGATGCTGTTAATTCAAAATCACACATATTATCCCCCACAAAGATAAAGTCTATATATCCACATTTTGCAACATAACTGGCTTGCTACTGACAATCATCGGTGTAACTATACGACCTGGATCACCATAAAATGCCTGGCCCACTCTAGACTCTTCTTCAACTTTATCTGATACAACTATACTTCCTATATTCATCGAAATAAATTCTTCCAGTAACTCTTTATATTTCTCATATAATGGAAGATTATTTTGCTTTAAGATTTCTTCATCCAGTTTTGAATGGTACCATCGCACACAAAGTTTATCTTTATTATCATTAAAAATAATAAGTGACCTTTTTATTTTTTCGATACCAGATTCCTTGCTAACAAGCAATTTACTTCCGCTTACATAATAAAGAATGGTTTTTTTATCTTCTGCTTCGCTATTTTTCTGGGCCTGTGATTCTCGTATTTCTATCTTTTCTTCCCAAACTTCTCTTGATTCATCCCCTGTAAGCAAGGTGAGCTTATCAATATATATATCACGCATCTTTGGCGAATCGAGAATCACTCTGTCGGCATATATAAGTCCTGGTTTATCAATTAAATCCTTTATATTTCTATGGGCCCTGCTATCTTCCACGCCAAAATCGGTTATCTTAAAAGGTGGTACAAAGATGAGTTCCTCTGTATATGTATACAATCTTTCTGAATAAAAGTAAGGATTAACTGTAGTCACACTATTATAATTATCGTATGGATTTTGGAATATTATTACATCTGGATGCACACGTTCCAAATTGATTTTCTCATAGTGATAAATCTTAATATTCTCAGGAAATAATGCTCCGTCACATATCACATCATTAGTATCATCAATCCCGCCTGTCATATTACGCTCAAAAAAAGGCAATGGAATAACATATACTAATGTATCCTCTTTATTAAGCTCCTCATCATATATGTCTTCAAGCTGATTCCAATATGTATATCTATATGGTAATATGGCAACTATTCTTTTTTGAAAAATATCTTTTTCTATACTTTCTTCTATAGCATTGGTAAAACTTGCCATATCTGAAAAGAATCTGTTAATACCTGAATCATCGCCATTACATATACTACTATGTAGCTGAAAAACACTTTCACAATATGCCTCTATTTTGCTAATTGTTTTATGGCCCTCACCATATCTACTCTCTATGGCTGTACCAAGAGCAATTGCAACTTCCTGGCATTTTTCAAGAATATTTAGAGCCATCTCGAGCTGATTACTTTCAAATAAAGCTATAAAGCTTTCATATGCCTGACACAACATGTCTGTATAAGACTTATATTCAACTTTGACGGCTTCTCTATGCTTAACTGTTTCTAATTTCTGACGTCTATCAAAAATACTTTTCTTAAATAGTGCTTTCATATCCGCGCTTGGCTGATATTCATATCTTGATATACCCCAAGTATCCTCTAAAGTTTTAATCTGATCCTCAAAAAAAGGATATCCATGAAGACTTCCCTGCCTAACAAGACGCATATACTCACCATACTTCTTTGATAATATAGCGTCATAATATACCGGCACAGGTATACTCGTTATTTCAAAATCCATCCACACAGGCTCGCCAAAATATTCCTTTGGATATACTGAACCCGGATGATCAATCCAAAGTGGTGTTAGACCTATATTTTTTATTTCGGGATTCTCATAGTCTTTGCTATAGTAAGACATAACCTCATCCATAAGGTTATATAATTGATTAAAAAGACTCCTGTCCTTTTTAAGCCTGGTGCCATATTTTGCAGCAACTTCTATGGCATATTCTTTTATTAGTTGTTTTTCCTGATTATCACATGTATTTACACGTTTTATAAATGATGCCAACTGCTTAGATATGCTTTTCTGCTCTTCAAGAAGCTCATCTGTCGGCGCAAGATAATCCATTACAAATAAATCAATGCCCATAACATATGGGCATCCACAATTATCACGTAAGAAGCTTTCTGATTTATTAATAACCTTACTGTTCACAATACGAGTTAAATAATTATCATATTCTTCTTCATTATAAATATTGAGCAGACTATAACCATCAGGTAGTTCATCATTCGCTACCTTTAGGAATCGCTCATAGTCATGTCTTTTCATAACAATATCTAAATCATCGTCCCATGGAATAAAACCACCGTGACGAACCACGCCAAGAAGTGTTCCACTCTCAGCATAATAAGGAATGTTATATTTTTTACAGATTGCATCGACTTTATCCAAAATCTGCAATTGAACAGCCCATGCTCTCTTAATAGAAGCAGGTACAGGAAATCCATCCCGCACCTCATCTTCCATATAACTATTAGGTATCGTTATCAAGAATTCTATCTCCCGTACTCTTCCTTAACAAACTTTCTAAGCGCTACAAGAGAACGCTCAACCTTTTCTGTATCGATGCAGTATGCCATTCTAAAGTATCCCTTTACTCCAAATGAATCACTTGGTACAAGGATAAGATCATACTTCTTGGCCTTTTCACAAAATGCTATCGAATCTTCTTCAAGAGCCTTAGGGAAGATGTAGAATGTTCCGCCTGGCTTCACTACCTCAAACCCAAGCTTAACAAGCTCATCATAGATGATGTTCATATTAGTCTCATATACTGAGAGGTCACTTGTCTTACCCATACATCTTGATACTGCAAGCTGTGGAAGTGATGCTGGACAGTTGTGACCTGTACCTCTTGAAATCTGACAGCACATAGCTACGATTACATCTGCATCCTTGGCTGCTGGATTAACTGCTACATAACCAAGACGCTCTCCAGGAATAGAAAGTGACTTTGAATATGAATAGCAGCTAAGAGTATTAGCGTAATACTTTGATACATATGGAGCATCTACTCCGTCAAATATAATCTCTCTGTATGGTTCATCAGAAAGGATAAATATCTCATGACCATATTCTTCCTGCTTCTTCTCAAGTACGCTAGCAAGCTTCTTAATAGTCTCTGTTGAATAAACAATACCTGAAGGATTGTTAGGAGTATTGATAAGTACTGCATGTACGTTAGGATTAAGCATCTCTTCAAACTTCTCGAAATTAATCTGGAATGATGATGTATCTGCTGGTACAACTTTAAGTACCGCACCTGACTTATTTATATATGGATTGTATTCTGGGAAGTATGGAGCAAATGTAAGCACCTCATCACCTGGCTTTGTTACACATCTAACTGCATGAGCGATAGCTCCCGCAGCTCCACTTGTCATAAAAATATGCTCCATAGTATATGGAAGACCATATTTCTCACGAAGATAATCAGCTGTTGCCTGTCTTGCCTCTGGATTACCAGGGTTAGGGCTATAGCCATGAAGATATGAAGAACTCTTTGTCTGAAGAAGCTCTATCATAGCATCTGTAAGCTCGCGAGGAACTGGTACTGATGGATTACCAAGACTGTAATCAAAAACGTTCTCATATCCTATCTCTTTTCCTCTTTCTGTTGCATATACTGATAATGCTCTGATTACGGAAGGTGCCTTTGTCATTTCTTTAAATTCTTGTGATATCATTTTCGTTCCTCCAAATATATATAATTCGCTTTACACGTTATATTACACAATTACATTTCTATCTTGTCCATTTAGAAAGGCTTCGACATTTCTAAATGCTTCCTGGACACATCGATTTCTCGCCTCTGTACTTGCCCAGGCCATATGTGGTGTAATAATAAGTCTATTAGAATCAGTAAACTTGTTTAATGGATTGTCAGGAAGAATAGGTTCTCCATCTACTACATCAAGTCCTGCACCAGCTATTTTACCGGCCACAAGCGCATCGTAAAGATCGCTATTATTAACAACTGCTCCTCTGGCAACATTTATAAGTATCGCAGTGTCCTTCATCTTATCAAATGCCTGACTATCAATGAGATATCTTGTTCTATCTGTAAGTGGACAATGACAGCTGATAAAATCAGAGGTCTCAAGAAGCTCATTGAACTCAACCTGCTTATACTCATTTGAAGTATTCTTGCCACTTGCAGAATAATAAATAACATTGCAACCGAATGCTTCTGCCACCTTGGCCACACCTCGTCCAATATTACCAAGACCTATAATACCCCAGGTCTTACCCTCTAATTCAGTGAATGGAACCTCAAAATTTGAAAAACCAGGCTGGGAACCATAAGCACCACTTTTAACATAATTATCATAAAATGCAAGGTGCTCTAAAACATAAAAAGCAAGAGCAAACGTATGCTGAACTACTGCTGGTGTAGAATATCCACTAACATTCGCTACTCGTATACCTCGTTCCTTACAATAAGCAATATCGATATTGTCATATCCCGTTGCAAATTCAGCAATCATCTTGACATTCTTTGCATTTGCAAGAGTTGTGGGATTAAGAGGTGATTTATTGGCAATAATAATATCAGCATCCTCTACTCGCTCTGCCACCTGATCTGGTGCAGTGATTGGATATGCAACTACTTCACCTAATTTTTCAAAGCAGGTTACATCCACATCTGTTCCAACTGTATTTCTTTCCAAAATGACTATTTTCATGGAATAATTCCTTTCATATCTACTGAAATATTTTACCATATTCCTTGATTTCTAGCCACTTCTACGTAGTTTTCATCTTCATCTTTTATTCAAAGTAATCTAACTTAACTCTTCCAATCATGATTTCATCCTCAGGCTCTAAAGGCATTGGTATATCGTCCACGGACACACCATTTATATACGTTCCGTTGCTTGAGGACAAATCCTTGATACTTATTCGGCCATTATCATCCACAAATATACTGGCGTGCATACGACTTACTGTTCCATCTTTTAATACAATATCAACAACATCTTTTGCTTTTCCTATTGTCATCGGAAGCTTATCGAGTAAGTACTCTTTTTTTCTATCCTTGCTTACTAGTCTTGGACTTTTAATATCTGAAACATCACTCGAATTTAATATAACTGTTTTACCATATACCTCAGGCTCATCTGTTTTATCATTATCAGATTGATCATATGAAGTTTGGTACAAATCCATGTTATATAGTGTATTTACTGTATCATTATCAACTGCATTTATATCATACTTACTTTGTTTTTGGTTTTTCTTATTCCCACTTCTAAATAGTGACAATAATGATTTCTTATCTGATTTCTTTTCTGATTTCTTTTCTTGCTCTCTAATCTCCCTTATTGTAACGCCATTATTCTCAGCTACAGATTCAATAACAATTTCATCCTTTATCCTGTCCTCTTTTCTATTCTCTTTTTTATCCTTTTTTTCTGCTATATTATCCACCGAGTCTATGAGCTTATCTATTTCGGAAATAACAAATGAGTCTGACTTTATTATTTTAAATAAATCATACGCTAACATAACAGCCTTGCTTTCCTGATGATCGATTTTGTCAAGAAAGAACTCTGATAGTAACTTATAAGATTCCCTTACATCATTATCACATAACGGATAGTGAATAAGCTTTATAGATAATGATTCTACATCAGCATATATATACTCAGGCCGAATAAGCAAACCATCATTATCAAGCATGAATTGTCTTGTATTCTTTACTGCTTCTGATATATTTCTCAGTATTGCCACCAAATTCTGATAGCTTATTTCTCGATGTTCATATATACGACTT
>JAZRXF010000121.1:0-3752 GCA_045600085.1 Lachnospiraceae bacterium | reverse complement strand
TCCTTATCACCGCTTGTACAGCTGATTGTTGAATTCTTCTCATTGTTGAAGTTAAGTGAATCAGCCATATTAATCTCAACGATTTCAAATGGATTAGTCTCTGGGTTACCATCTATTGGAGTAACTGAAAGATTAAATGCAAGTGAATTACCTGACTGATCATTAACACCCTTGAACTTACCAGAAGCTTCATCATAGTAAAGCTTAACTGCTGTACCAGATGTGTACTGCATACCAGTAACCTCTGCTGTTCTACTATTATCAGAATCAAAAGCGTTAAGAATAGCAATAATATCTTCATCAACTGCTCCATTTGATACATTAGCAAGCTGCTTCATATCATCCCAGCTATCAAAACTAAACGCCTTTGCAATAGCATCTCTATCAGGAGTTGATACATCATATGGATCAGAGCCAAGATTATATGTCTGAGCTGGTGTACCTGGAGTTGTAAGTGTTGTACCATCAAAGGTATATCCTTCTTTAAGAGATATCGTTCTCTGTCTTGATGCTACTGTTGGTGTTGCAGTATCACCAGACATAATTTGGAAATCGAACTTATCCTTAATCGAATCATTGTTACTGTCCATAATATCAGCAATTGCAAGTGTATACTGACCATTCTCATCAGTTCCTGTAATCTTGAACTTAGCTGTATATGCATAACCAAGATTATCATAAAAGCTAAGGTTCATTGGATAACCATCCTTAAGAACATTAGGATCATTTCTATCGATAATACCAGCAACATTGGCCTTAGTAGTTGCCTGTGGATCACTTGTCATATTTTCAGGTGAAAGGATCTGTAGTCTCTTAACAGAATCCTTCACAATATCAATTGCACCTGTTTCAGGATCTTCCTTAGGAAGCCAACCTTTAACAAAGTTACCAGTTGAACTCATTGCTAGATAACCTGCAGCATCTACATAGAATGAACCATCTCTAGTGAACAGGTTGCTTCCACCACTCTCTACGATGAAGAATGAGTCACCAGTAATCTTAATATCAAAAGCATTACCTGTAGACTGAGCTGAACCAGCTTGTGTAATAGCTGTTGAAATAGCACCCGATGTAACACCAAGACCTATCTGCTTAGCATTAGTTCCGGCCTTTGTCTCACCTGCACCCGATGCCTTCTGAGTTGTCTGGTACATAAGCTCTGAGAATGTAATTGACTGTGACTTATAAGCTACTGTATTAACATTTGCAATATTGTTACCTATAACATCCATTTTTGTCTGATGTGTCTTAAGTCCTGATACACCAGAATAGAGTGATCTCATCATATGACATTTACCTCCTTATCAGCTGCCTCAGCATCTGTGCCTTCTTCTGCTTTTTCTATTTCTTCGTTTTTCTCTTCTACTTCTTCAGTTGTTTCCTTGCCTATAAGTTCTTTAAGTCGATTCACATATTCATCAATCTTCTCAAATACTTCGTTAGTAAGGAATGTCTTCTGGTATTCATCCATTGATGAGGCAATCTCAGCAACTTCCTCTATCTTAGTTCTATCACCAATTGTTACATTGGCAAGCTTTGGAAGTTTATTGAATACCTTGGCAAGTTCACTTGCCTTATTATAAGCAACCATATACTTCTCATCTGCCACAGTATCA
Organism: Lachnospiraceae bacterium; assembly: GCA_045600085.1. GTDB lineage: Bacteria > Bacillota > Clostridia > Lachnospirales > Lachnospiraceae > NK4A136. The sequence goes on along the minus strand of JAZRXF010000121.1, from coordinate 2,136 downwards.
AGATCATCAATTGAATAAGGCTTACCATCAATATTGAGAAATGCTTTCTTATTCTCATAAGTTACATAATCAACTCGTCCAGATATTATATCGGTATTACCCTCTTCGTTCTTAACCTTCATCATTACATATTGACCAACAAGTCCCTGCGCTTTCATATTGGTCATATCATCGCCAATTGACTGTATCTCTGATACCTGAGTGAATGTTGCATACTGAGCAATCCAATCGGTATTAGATGTTGGTTCTAGAGGATCCTGATTCTGCATTTCAGCCACTAAAAGCTGAAGGAATGCATCGGAATCCATACCAGATGTATTTTTATCTTTACTAGCATTGTTAACTGACTGTGCTGAAGCATCTGCAGTTTGAAATTGTCCATTAACAAATGGTGCAAATATACTCATGTCTACCTCCAAACTTTTAGTTATACTTTATAATCCATTTGATTACCATCAGCCTGCATCATCTCTACTGTAACTTGCTCCGCTTCATCAAGTTCTTCTATCATCTCGTCACCAGCAAAGCTTCCAAGATCGATTTTTCTTGTTGCCCTACGTAATCTTTCGTTTTCCTGTTCTTGCTGCTCATTGAAATCATTGCCCTGTTCCAGGTTTTGTTCAAACCCATGGCTTCCTACCATAACCTCGATGGCTTCAACCTTAACTCCCTGCTGTTCAAGACTTTCTCTAAGCAATGCTATTTGTGATTCAAGAGCCGCCTGTACACTTTCATTTTGTGTAATTAGCTGAGCTGTTACTCCGCTTTCCTTGGCTGCAACAGTAAGATTTATCATTCCAAGATTTTCCGGGTTAAGCTGCATCTGAAGTTCGGTCATATCATCCTTGAATTCTGCTCGAACATGCTCTTGTATCTGATTGATAACATCTATTGTATCTATCTGACTGCTTTCAGTTACTATTTCAGAAGTACTAGATGCCTCTATTGTATTATCTACAGACTCGGTCATTGTACTTGTTACTGACTGAGCAATACTTTCTTCATTGTTACTTCTGTCAATAATGCTTCGTCTATCAGCCGACTCATTTCTATCGCTATTGGATAAACTCTGTTGACTAGTTGAATCAGTCTGTGCATCATAATGAACCGCAACCTGATCTTCCACACCTACTGCGCTAATCCCTTCAGCCATCAACATATCGTTTTCTTCTGTAGCCATAATGTCTTTAAGAAAATCGACCGTTACATTCTCACTCTCGGCAACCTCTTCTACCAAACCTTCAACTATCTGTCCCAGTTCAAGCACCATATTGGCTGCATTCTCATCAGTGAGCAATCCTGTGACATCACCTTCACAGGCAATATTAGCAACAAGAAGTGATATATTTTCCGTATTCAATAAATCAGCAGCTCCGATGCCCAGTTGCGAAAGTACATTTGCAATGTCCTCCTCGCTTACTCCAAGCTCCTTAGCTGCTTCGTCTATTATCTTATCCTTAAGCTCTTTGGTGGCTTCTGTATCCACCTTTTTCACATCCTTGTGACCAGTGCTTAACGAATCACTACTTTTATTAAATTTTGTTTGTGAATCATCGTCTGAGTAATCAGCTTTATCTTCGTACTTTGCATCACTCTTTGATGCTACTGGCAAGTTTTCCATATAAGGATCTTTCATCTTGCTCTTTGTAGAAGCATCTTCCATGAATGACTGGAAGTCCGCTCCTTCCGTCTTCTTAGTACTAGAAACAGCTGAGAACTGTCCTGACAATTCAGAGATAGGATTAATTCCCATTCACATTCCTCCGATTGTTTTCTTACTTGATAACTATATCGGAAAAAGTTATGTAAAACTTAACCACTTATTACGAATAATTTGAATAATAATTATGGCTCCATAATCTTTGTGACCTGAGCTGCTATTTCAGCATCCATCTCGCCTAAAATGGCACCTCTCTGTGCAGGTGTCATAGCCCACATAATCTTAGCAACAAGATCAAGATTATTAGTCATAGTATTAAATATCTTGGCTGCCTCTTTAGGGTCCATTGTAGAATAAGCTTCGGCATATTCTTTAAGAAGCGAATCCACCTGCTGCTGTTGTACTACCTGCTGGTAGAGATACTCTGCTGTTGTAGGATCCATGCTTTCATAATACTTGATATATTCAGCTGCTCC
>JAZRXF010000120.1:0-3096 GCA_045600085.1 Lachnospiraceae bacterium | reverse complement strand
GTAAGTATTGGTGAAATGATTGACAAGTTCAACAAAAAGCAGGCCGTAAATATGTAGAAAAAAATGTTTATCTCACTTTGGGAACCAACTGGGAACCGGGTAAACCACTTTCACACTAAAATCAAAGACCCCGCCAAATCTTGCATGCTGTCTATGTCATTAATCACCTTTTAACTCTTAGAACTACTTAAGAGTCAAATTAGTAGGATATGGATCATCAATGTATCTGCCAAAATCAATACGCTTATTCTTATACTGATATAGCTGAATGAGCGTAGCTGCAACTCCAGAAGAACCTATAGCATAGCCAAAATCAGGAGCAACATTTTCAGGTTTTACTCTTTCATATGCAATTGGCCATACGCCCTTACGTCCCTTAACCTTACTTTCCTGCTCTCCAACAAGTATTTCTGCTGCAATTTCAATAACCTCGTCAACATTGTCAGCCAAATCTGTGCCATTAAACACAATGCCACAATTAATAAGGAACTGTAGTATTCCAGCTGTACCGCAGCATACACATACGGTATTCCAATAGCCTACAGACATTTTCTCTGGAGCGCCAAGATGTCTCATACCATAGTATAGACTCTTAATATCTTCCAGGTACTCTTTATCTCCTGTAATGGAATATAAGCCATAAAACAATTTACTAGTTCCGGCTGGTCCATGACAATTAGCCAGATAGAAAATAGGCTCATCACCAGGTACATCATGCCAAGGAATAAGATATCCTTCACCCTGTTTAATTGCTATTGCTCTAAGATGCTTTGCAGCCTCTATAGCGGCATTTTTATATGTCTCATTTTGAGTATATCTGTATGCCACAGTTAGTGCATAGCCTGTACCAGCTGTACCTCCTTCGAAGTTTGGTACTCTGTCAACATTTCCATGCAATGTACTTTGCCATGCATATCCACCTCTTGGATCCTGTATTGCGTTAGCTACAATTCTGTCAGCTGCGCTGTTTGCAAAGGCTTTAATTTTTTCATCTTTAAGGGTCTCAGCAGCGTGATACAAATAAATCATTGTGCCCGCATTATGAAACATTGTACAGTCAATACCCCAGTAATAACCGTCTTTATCTTTCTTGGCATTATCAAGAATAAAATCTGTCATTACTCTGATTGCATCCAAATCCTTTTGTCTATGTGTAAGGTTATACACAGCAATCAGGCCCTCTCCCGTACTGGCTGCTCCTGAGTAATAATTATAAACTGTACCAAGATCCTCAAATATACCATATTCATGAAGCATCGCTATTCCGGCTTCGCCTGCTTTTTTCCAGTTAACACCAATATAATCTGCGGCTTTATTTATTATGTCGAGATACTTATCATCTTTAGTAAGCTTATATAATTCAATGTAGAAATATAAAACACCCGCTGATCCTGTATATATCGCACCATCGCCATTATCTTTGCCTTCTAAGGCCCAGTATATACCGTCCTTGTCATTTATTCTAAGTGTCTCAAGATAATCATGTGTGTTCTTTGCGATTTCAACATATTCCGCAATGTCATCCACTTTCTTTCGATCATGCAATGCTCCAATTTTAAATTTGTATTTATCGTATGTTACCATTTCTTTAGTTCCTACTCTGCGTATTTTGGGTTTACTAGTTCACTTGAAAGATATTTAAGTACATCATCATAACCAAACATTACAAATGTTTTTCCTTTATATTCCGGAGTCTTTGCAAGTTCGTTTGCTACAAACATAGCGGCGCCTGCTGTTATGCCTAAGAAGATTCCATCTGATTTTGCAACCTTATTGGACATTCTATAAGCATCTTCCTTATTGACCTTAATAATCCTGTCATAAGGCACTCTATCTTTACGAAGAATGATCTGAGGAAATGAATGTCTAGGTGTAAGTGAAATACTATGAACACCGACCAAAGATTCTGTATCATCATCTGTTGGCTCAAAAGCTATAACCTCAAGATTAGGAAATTTCTCACGTAATGCGTCGCTGACACCAGTAATCGAGCCTCCCGACCCAACTCCTGCAATTAATACGTCTACGTGATCTACATCTTCTATAATTTCCTTGCCAGTAGTTCTGTACTGTACTTCCCTGTTAGCTTCGTTGGCAGACTGAACAGTAAGAAAATAGTTAATTCCTTCTTTTTTTCCTCTTTGTGCAAACAAATCTACCAGTGCCTGAGCAGAATCTCCGTCCTCAGGAAGAGAACCCATAACATTCAAAACTTCTGCATCCTCAAGCATATCTCTAACTTCAGCCCCATATGCCTGCAAAAGTTTTACTCTCTCCTGAGTAGCCTGAACCATATAGGCTATCATTTTATAACCACGTTTTGCAGCAATTGCTGCAAGACCTATCGCTGTGTTACCACTGGAAAACTCAACAATAGTATCTCCTGGCTTTATATCTGTATCTCTCTCTAGCGCATCAATCATAGCTACCGCGATACGATCTTTCAGAGACCCAAGCGGATTAAGACTTTCAAGCTTCACAAGAATATGCGCATCAATATTTTCTTTTTTCTCTAACCCATCTAATTCAAGAATAGGTGTATGGCCTACAACTTCCTCAATTGAATGTTTAATGTTACCCATAATAGCCTCCGCTTAATCTACTGAATTTGATTATTTACTAATTCATAAAAATTCTATTTTTTATTTACCTACCATTTTGATAGGTCTTATGGACATATCCTATCATATGATTATTGTTCTGACTAATAATAAGTTTTGTTCACTGATTATAACCCCAGGTTATAACGAATCATTCAATTCCTATTTCCGGTGTGGAATTATCTTCTTCTAGCTCACAGCAACCACAAATACTGTCTGTACTATCTTCAATTATCATATAAACAGCCTTACTCTCTTTATTTGTCTCGGTCTTCCACATGCTCTCTCTGGCAAGTTGGCGAAGCCCTTCATCGGCTTCCTTATTAACCAAATTAAGCATATCAAGATATATCTCTTTAGCTTTTTCTTCTAACGATCTTATTCTGTACACATTACGGATAACCTCATTCTCTTACATTGCTCTTACATTACAAACATGCTGGCCAATATTTGGGTCACTGACCAGCTATTTTGAACTATTTTTAAACTTTTTTAT
>JAZRXF010000119.1:0-15628 GCA_045600085.1 Lachnospiraceae bacterium | reverse complement strand
TTTAATAGGTTAATTATGCATATAAGGGTTTACATAATATAGTTATTTCGTATTGATAAATGGAAATAGATAGAAGACGATTCAGTTCGGAATCAGAATATAAAAATGCTATAAAAGATGCTGAGAAAATAGACAAGATTCGTAGGCAATACAATCTTAAGAGATATGAGGATGTGGATAAGCTATATTCACAGATGATGTCTGGTTCAATTTCATTTCTCACAAGTGTTGGTGATGATTTTGATAATGAGATATATGAATTGCGTCAGGAATTGTCTCTTAAGAAGGATATTAAAGATTCCAAAGAGAAAAAGGGATTTACTAGAAAGAAAACAGCAAATAATAAATCTGTAAAAGATAGTAATAAATTAGCTAGAAATAATATTGAAGAATCAAACAAAGAATTAGATGATGCAGATGAGATTCCAGCCACAAAAAAGTTGTCCCAGAGAATAGATAACAGTAGGCTATACAATTCTGATGATCCGGAAATGGCTGAGATGATTAAGAAAGAAATAGTTAAGCTAGAACGGCGTCGGACAATCATCGTTGCAGTTTTTGCATTACTTGCTTTTACAAGTATTGGCTATTTTGTATTTTACTATGCTAATCTGAACTCATCAGAAAAGCGTATGCAGGAAATAGCTGGGCTTGTTGGAAGTACTGCGCTTAGCGGTGGTGGTAGTGGTGCTACAGCAACCGCTAATATTATTAATCCTGATAATCCAGACGCTCCGCCAATATTAGAACAATATCAAACTATATATAATTCTAATAAAAGACTAATAGGATGGCTCAAAATTGACGATACTAATATAGATTACCCTGTTATGCAGTGTGAAGATAATGAATTTTATTTGAGTCATAATTTTGATTCAGTAGAAGATAAAGCTGGAGCATTATTTCTCGATTGCAACTGTGATGTACTTAAAAAAAATGACAATATGATTATATATGGTCATCATTTAACAAGTGGACGTATGTTTTCACAGCTTGGTGACTATGAGAAGCAGTCATTTTTTGAAAAACATCAGTATATACAGTTCGATACCATATATGAGCAAAGATTATATCAAGTAATGTTTGCTTTTAGATCAAAGGTATACAACGAAGATGATGTTGTATTTAAGTATTATCAGTTTATCAATGCCAATTCAGAAGAAGAATTCAACTCTTATATGCTTGAGATGAATGATAAGGCCTTTTATGAAACTGGTGTTTGGGCCTTTTATGGCGATGAACTGCTTTCTTTATCAACATGTGATTATCATGAGGATAATGGCAGGTTTGTAGTTGTAGCAAAACGTGTTAAATAGTAAATATAAATAATCTCTGTGGAGGAGACCTATGTCAAAGGAAAATATGACAAAGAAAAAGAGTAGAAAATTATCAAGAAAAGGTAAGAATGTTATACGTAAGAGTATAGCAGGAGTTCTTATGGCGTCAGCACTTGTGATCGCTGCAGTACCTAGTGATAAGTCAGGTGTGGCACTGGCTGGTGGTGTTGATGATGCGGTTAATTATACAAGTGATAGTGGCGTGGCAAGAAATGCTGGTATAAATCTTTCTGCCGCAGATTTCTTAAATCCACCTAATGATAAATCAGATATAAAATTTTCTTATCAAATTATAGAGATCGATGGTGCATGGTCACTTATGTGGAAGTATAAATACTATATCACGAATGATATCAACAATACTCCTAATCTTGGTGTTGTATGTGGCTATAATGATTATATTAACGTTCCAGTTCTTGATCTTACAAAGCAGATAACTACCAGCTACGAAGTTGTACTTCCTTCAGTGTATAACCAGTTTGTTAATGACAATATTATTAATGCTGTTTTTAAATTGAATGTTGCTCCGGATAAAGCTGGACAGATTACTAATCCGGTAGCAGGAACTACATATGTCACTGATTTTAATACTATTCAGGATTTGTTTCCAACAGAATATAATCAGTGGAAGACTGAATATGAAAATGCGAGATTGGCTTATATTTCAAGAGCTATGGATCCAAATAGTTCAGAATATAGTTCTTCAGTTACATCTTCATGGCAGCCTCAGAATCCACAGGACTTTGCAAAACTTGGAATTAATGAGCTTGAGATTTCAATTAATTCTAAGAATGCTCTTAGCGCAGAGAAAAAGAAGGAATATTTCTGTAATACATATAATAATGCGAAATATTCAGGCTGTACACTTGCTGACGTAGTTAATAACGGTAAGGGTGTTTATACATATAATGGAAATGTTGTTAATGATGACAATATTTATGTTGTAAAGAACCTTGGAACATCTGCACTTTCTGCTGATAAAAATGGATTTGTCTATGATCAAATGGACGGAAGCACTGCTTCTATTGGTGCCATTGCCAATGGTGCATTTAAGGATGTTCAAAAAGTTGGAACTATTACCGTAGGTGATGGTATATCTTATGTTGGTGATTCTGCATTTGAGAATTCGTTTATTTCAGACGTTCAGTTTGCCTCTGTAACATTCATCGGTAATAATGTATTTAAAAACTGTAAATATCTTTCTAGTGTTAATTTGTCTGACAAGACAACTACTATTGGTAAAGAAGCTTTCGCTAATTGTAGTACGCTTAAATCCATCTCAATTCCAATTGGTGTCAATGATATTGGATTCGGTGCTTTTTCAAATTGTTCGCTTCTTGAGACTGTTGATTTATCTGGTGCACCTGAAATTAATATCGGAGAATACGCGTTTTATAATTGTACCGCTATTAGTGATGTAAAATTCCCAGACAGTTACCCGGTTGGTATTGGAAAAGCTGCATTTGCAGTTGATCCAGGTATGACATCATTATGTAAGCTGAGTAGTTTTGATTTCCCTATTATAAAAGATTACGAAAGTGCGGCTCTTACAGCTCCGAATAATAAACCTTATGATACAGCCAATCATATGGGTAATTTTATTCTTGCTAATAGAGGTAATCTCAAAGAAGTTAGTATGCCAGTTAATCTTGGTGCTGCTGGACAGGAGGAGATAGTTCCTAATGGAACTTTTGCTGGATGTGTAGACCTTGAACATGTTGCATTTGCTGATGCGTCTACGATGGCATCGTTTGGACCTGATTTATTTAAGGATGTGACTAATCGTTCATTATATGTTACCGGTCCTGAGCTTACTCAGCTAGAGCAGTCTGATGGTAAGAGATATGCTCTTCCAAGAAAAAGTACCTGGGAGAATAAATCAGCTGTTTCAGATTATGTTCCGTATATTTATAGAACTAATGGTCAGGAATACTATGAAGTTGCAGTTGTTCCATATAGATATGAACTTGAAGTTGATGATGTGAACAATACTGCCAAGATACTTAGCTGTACATGGATTGGGGGCAAGAAGCCAAATGGTTCGCCGTATCCAAGTTCTCCAGAAAAGGCGCCACTTATAATACCAGGTAATGTGGCTGGTTATAATGTTAAGGAAGTTCAGGCTGGATGCTTTGATACATTAAAGAATTATATTTCAGAGCTTACAGTATCAGATAATTCTATAGAAGTTATTGATAGTAATGTATTTAATGGTTGTAAGGAACTTACTAAGGTTAAGATTGGAAATTCTGTTAAAACTATTGGCGACAATGCGTTTATGGACAATCCTGAACTTTCTCAGGTTACAATAGGCGAGAATATTGAGACAATAGGTAGCGATGCGTTTAAAAATTGTCCAAAGCTTGAGAATGTATACTTTGATGAACCATCTAGTACAGGAATCCTTCAGACCATTGGAAATAATGCATTTAAGACAGGTAGTGATAAGCTTTATTTCTATGGCAAGATTGAAGAAGGCTATGCACCATTTGATTATGCTATGGGTAGTAACAAGATTAATGATACTATTTCTCGTCGTATATGCTATGGGGATAAACCATTTGGCTTTAAGACCATTATGGATGATGCAACGGGGTATGTAACACTTATTGATTATCCACGAGTTACTGATGCTGCAGCAGATTCATTGTATACAGCACTTCAGAATGGCAATGGACTTACAGATGAAGAACAGGCAATGCTCGATGCAACTAAGTTCATTGTTCTTCCTATAGCAGTAGAATCCATCGATGTAGCGAAATTCATGGAGAATACAGCATCTAATGTAAATAGAAATAACTGGGATTATGTACCATCAACTAAGGTTGATTATAATAATAATATTGCCAAAGATAAGGCTTATTCTGAACCTAATTTACTTGTAGGATCTGATTTGATGTCTAAGAAGTACGAGAATAAGGGTGGATATACACCTGGTTTATTCTCTGGAGAAATGTCCGACGTTAGAGAGGTTAATCTTTATGATCCTGCTCATCCAGAACAGTTAACAAAGGGTAATGACTGGATTGTATATGTTGATATGCCTGGTGTTAAGTATATTCCAGACAATGCATTTGATTCATGTGAAAGACTTCAGTCAGTTATTATTGGTGATAATTGTACTGAAATAGGTGAGAGCGCATTCCAGGGATGTGACGAACTTAAATCTATTGGAACAAGTAATAATCCTCATTATACATTTGATAATTATATTCTTTATGAGAATAAGCCAGACGGAACACTTGAGATTAATACATGTCTTCCGGCAAGAGGAAAGAACGGTACAGCTCAGGAAATTTGGGTAAATGATCTTAACGATCCTAAGCTTGATAATGTTACTAGTATACGAGATGGCGCTTTTGCTTCATGTGAAAATATAACAAAGGCAGAGCTTGGTAGCACAGAAATAACTTCTGTTCCAACTAGAGTATTTGAAAATTGTACTAAGTTGACAGATGTTGTTCTTCCAGAGACGGTTAGAAGTATATCTAAGCGTGCATTTAATACTGGTTCAAAGGCTCTTGATGTAACAATACCTTGTGATACTAATATTTCGGATGAAGCCTTTAATAAGGATGATACTGTTACAATTTATACATATAAGGATTGTACTATCACTGCTAATTATGATCCGATAGGATATGATAAGGTTTATGTAAAGTATATTGATGCGGAGTACAGCATTACATATCTAAACGATGACCTTACTGTATATGAGAAGATAAGAGTGCCACAGGGGTACAATTCATCTTATCCAGATACAAATCCTACGCCACTCCTAGCAAATCATTCAGGATGGAAGTTTAGCTACTGGAATTTTGATAATCCTAATGGTATCAAGAATGTTACTGAGAATAGACAGGCCATTGCTGTATTTGAGCCAGATAACAATAATAATAACAATAACAACAACGGCAATAACGGAAATAATGGAAATAATGGCAATAACAATTCTCCAAGTAATAATAATGCCGGTGGTAATAACAATAATAACAACAATAATAATGCAAAGACATATAAAGTTACTGTTGAAAATGGTTCGGGTACTGGAAACTACGAAGGCGGTAAGCTTGTAACAATTACAGCATATGCTTCTTCTGATGGTAAGGTATTTGATAAGTGGACAACATCAAGTAATGATATTGGATTTGGTAACCCTAATGCTGCATCAACCATATTTATAATGCCTCAGCATGATGTAAAGGTTACAGCTACTTATAAGAATGCCGGCGGCAATAATAATGGATCGGTGTCTGGTAATAACGGTGGAAACAACGGAAACAATGGAAATAACGGTAATAATGGCAATAATGGTAATAAGCCTGGAACAACTGTTAATGTAACTAGTGATTCCATTGATAACAACAAGAAGAATCTCGTTTCAGCCACAGTTGCTGGTTCAACAGATAACTTTGTACTTAAGATTACTGATTCAGCTGTAGCATCAGCACAGGTTGAGCAGGCCCTTAAGAATAAGTATGGCAATGATTTGTCTAATATTAAGTATGTTGCCTTTGATATGTCACTTTATGATTCGACTGGAACAAGAAAGATAGAGAATAGTGATCAGCTTGCTGTTACAGTAACACTTCCTATACCTGATGAACTTGTATCATATGCAGGTAATAATAAGGCTGCAGCTGTAATTAATAATCAGATAGACGATAAGGCTGTTAAGTTTACAACAATTGATGGTGTGCCATGTATGACATTTACAGCTACTCACTTCTCACCTTATACAATATATGTTGATTTGAAGAATGTTACATACGGCAACATTGATACTACCCCTAAGACAGGTATGGACATTCAGCCTAAGTGGTTCCTAGCACTTGGTCTTGGATTTATGAGTGGTGTTATGTTCTTTTGGAAGGATAAAAAGAAAGTAAAAAAGACATCAAGGGCTTAATTAATGAATTTTAAAAAGATTTTATTTTTTACAATTCCAATACTTGCAATACTTACAGTTCTTGGTGTTGGAACTATGCTTAACACCAAAGCGGATAGTAGTGAATTTGTTATAGATGGAACTACTCTGGCCAGATATACTGGGCAGAGTAGTTCTGTTAGTATACCGGTAGGTGTTACACGGATTGCAGATGGTGCATTTGCTGATAATTCATTTATTACAGATGTTACTTTGCCAGGAACAGTTAATATAATTGGCTATAGAGCTTTTGCTGGATGCGACAAATTGAAATCTATAATCATTCCAGATAGTGTATATTCTATTGATGATTCTGCATTCAACGATGATAAAAATCTTAATTCTGTCACTATTGGTAAAGGGCTTGGGACACTGGGTAAGGGCGTTTTTTCCGGCTGTGATAGTCTTAAAAATATTATATTTGATAATGAAAATTTTATTTGCAAGGATGGAGTTGTGTATGATAAGGGCATGACAACTCTCTATCAGTATTTGGCTGGTAACACTTTAAATACCTATGATATGCCGGATAGTGTTACAAGTATTAAGCGGTATGCTTTTTGGGGCGCAAATTATTTGGAAGAAATAGATTTTTCTGCAAGCCTTAAATCGATAGATGATTATGCTGTGACCAACTGTCCTAATCTAAAAAATGTTGTATTACATACTCCAACAAGATTAATAGGCCTAGGTGCTTTTGCGGATAATACTTCGCTTAGACAAATAGTTTCTCCATTATCCATGTCGAAGATTCACGATAACGCTTTTGATAATTGCCCAAGTGATTTGATATTTGTTTGTGAGAATGGATCATATTCTGAAGATTATGCATTATCTCATGGATTTTTAACGTCTACTATAAAACAGGTTGCAATCAATAAAAAGGATTATGGAAGTAGTAATGTGTCTGTTTCAGATAATGGCTTGATATCAACTGATGACGATTATTTTTCAGATAGAAGAGAAGAGAATAATGTTCATTATTCTGTTATAGAACAAGAAGTCGATGGAACAACTGTTTCGGATTCGTTTGTTGTTTCTGATAAGGCTTTTGTTTCACTTGGGAATATAGCGGTTGTTCAAGGCGATGCGACTTCGATTGTAATTACAAATCCAGATGATAAGTATAGAATTCAGGATTATAATTTTTATAATTCTAGAATCAATTCATATGAAATTCCTGGTGATATGACCTCAATTGGAAAACTTTCATTTGCCAGGTCTGATATTAATAGTATAATAATACCGGATGGAGTGACCACCATTGATTACGCAGCATTCTATCACTGTGATAAATTGATCAATGTTTATATACCAGATTCTGTTACAAGCATTGGTGCTCATGCTTTTGAGCATACACCTTGGTATGAAGCGTGGCTAAATGATTCTTTGGCCGATGATTTTTTGATTGTTGGTGATGGGGTGCTTATAGGATATAAAGGTGAATTGAGCGATGTTGTATTGCCCGATACAGTAAAGGTGGTGGCCGAAGGCGTATTATAAGCCTTATATTATTAGAAAGTAGGATTTAAAAATGGAAAAAATTCAAATGACAACACCTCTTGTAGAGATGGATGGCGACGAAATGACAAGAATCTTATGGAAGATGATTAAGGATAATCTTATTCTTCCATATGTTGATCTTAAGTCTGAATATTACGACCTTGGTCTTGAGTATCGTAATGAAACAGATGATAAAGTTACAGTTGATAGTGCTAATGCTGCCAAAAAGTATGGTGTTGCAGTTAAGTGTGCAACTATTACTCCAAATGCTGCTCGTATGACTGAGTATAATCTTAAGGAAATGTGGAAGAGTCCTAATGGTACAATCAGAGCAATTCTTGATGGTACTGTATTTAGGACACCAATTATTGTTAAGGGTATTGAGCCATGCGTTAAGAATTGGAAAAAGCCTATTACACTTGCTCGTCATGCATATGGTGATGTTTATAAGAACACTGAAATCAAGGTTCCAGGAGCTGGTAAGGCATATCTTGTATATGAAGATGAGAATGGTAACGAGACTAAGGAACTTATCCATGAGTTTAAGGGTGCTGGCGTTCTTCAGGGTATGCACAATACTGACAAGTCTATTACTAGCTTTGCAAGAAGCTGCTTTAACTTTGCATTAGATACTAAGCAGGATCTTTGGTTTGCTACAAAGGACACAATTTCCAAGAAGTATGATCATACATTCAAGGATATTTTTAATGAGATATATGAGGCTGAATATAAGGCTAAGTTCGAAGCTGCAGGTATAGAGTATTTCTATACATTAATTGATGATGCTGTAGCTAGAGTTATGAAAGCTAAGGGTGGATTTATCTGGGCGTGTAAGAACTATGACGGCGATGTTATGAGTGATATGGTTTCAAGTGCATTTGGTTCACTTGCAATGATGACATCAGTTCTTGTATCACCTGATGGAGCATATGAGTATGAAGCAGCTCATGGTACTGTTCAGCGTCATTATTACAAACATCTTAAAGGTGAGGAGACTTCTACTAACTCAGTAGCAACAATTTTTGCTTGGTCAGGTGCACTTAGAAAACGTGGAGAACTTGATAAGAACGATGCTCTTGTTAAATATGCTGACGCGCTTGAGAAAGCAACAATCTCTACTATTGAAAATGGTAAAATGACTAAGGATCTTGCACTTATCACAAGTCTTGAGAATGTAACAACACTTAATAGTGAAGACTTTATTCTTGCTATTAAGGACGAGCTTGAGTCTTTACTTAATGCATAATAATTAACAGGTTAATATTTTAAGGAGGTAGGAACATGGAACGCAGTGAAGAGGTATTTGAGAATGCACTTCTGGGCAGAAATGTTCCTATTTTGCCCTTAGATAATAAGTGGCACAGGTTAATGGTTGGTCTTGAAAAGGATGCTGCCATGGTTAAATTAGAAGATGATATCAAAGAGCTTCTTAAGAAACAAGGCAGAATCAATACTGAACTCAAACAGCTGAAAAAAGCTAAGTCACGTATTATGGAAGAAATGGTTTCTGCCATGGATGAAGCAGACGCGGCAGAAAAACAGAATGAAGGCAAAAAACAGATAGAGGTCATTAATAATAAACTTGATTCTTATCAGGATGAGATTATGGAGCTTCCAAGACAAATTAATGAGCTTAATTATCAGCTTATGGTTCGTACAATGCAGCAATGCTATGAAATAATTGGTGAGAACACCAAAGATATTGAGGAAATATCTGAATGGATCAATGATATTCGTATTGAACTCAAGAAAAACATTGTTAGAAAGCAAAACAGAGAACTAAAGAATCAAGAAATATATAATTATATGCATGATATTTTTGGTGCAGAGGTTATTGATATTTTTGATATGAAATATAATCCTGGCGAAAAGCCACTACAGTAATTTGTATATAAGTAGCTCACTATTTAAGAGGTGATTATGAAAAAAATAGTTACATCCAGTGAAATGAAAGATATTGAACGTCGTACCATTGAAGAGATAGGTATACCTTCTCTGGTTCTTATGGAGCGCGCTGCTATGCAGGTTGTTAAGGCAGTAGGTAACGCCGAAGCCATACTTGTTGTATGTGGTGTTGGAAATAATGGCGCGGATGGACTAGCAGTGGCGCGATTACTAAAAATTGAAGGTAAGGATGTACGAATTAATATTGTGGGTAATATTGATAATGCCTCAGAAGAGTTCCTTTTACAGAAGAGTATTTGTGAAAAGCTTGGCATAGAAAAGGTTCAGGACAAATTTATTACGCCAGATGTTATTGTTGATGCCATATTTGGTATTGGCTTGTCAAGAGAAGTAACGGGTGAATATTACGATGCCATTGAATTTATCAATAGCTATAAGCTTAGTCGAAAGGACAAAGAACGTAAGTGCAAAGTTATTTCAGTTGATATACCTTCTGGACTTGATTGTAATCGTGGAGTTCCGCTTGGTATTGCTGTATGTGCCAATGAAACAGTTACTTTTCAGCATGAAAAACTTGGACTCATTCTAAATGAAGGCCCAAGATATGCAGGAAATGTTATAATTGCTGACTGTGGAATCGTTACAAAAGAAGAGGATGCAACGATAGCATTTACTTACGAAGAAGACGATATAAATAGATTGCCAGAGCGTGATAAGCTCGGTAATAAAGGTACTTTTGGAAAGGTGCTTCTGGTAACTGGTTCAGTAAATATGCCTGGTGCAAGTATTATTACTGCCAGAGCAGCATTCAAGTCGGGTGCTGGAATGGTTAAAGTTTTGTCATCACGTGAGAATAGAGATCTTCTTATGCACGAACTGCCAGAGGCTATGTTTCAGGCATATGAGGATATGACAGCTCTTGATCTTGATGCTGCACTTGAGTGGTGTGATGCCTGTCTTATAGGTCCGGGACTTAACGTTAGTGATCTTAGTAAATATTTAGTTGATGTGATTCTTGAAAAATGTAACAAGCCTGTTGTGCTTGATGCAGATGGACTTAATATTCAAGCATCTAAGGACTTGTCTGGTATTAGATCAAGAGGAGAAAAAGGACTTATAACAGTATTAACTCCTCATCCTAGAGAATTTGCCAGACTTACATCAACTGATATGCAGTCAAGAAAAAGTTCAGATATTGAATTTGTGAACGCTGTTGCTAGAAACAACTTTTGTCTTATAGCAGCCAAGGATGCAAGAACACTCGTTGCCAAAGGCTCAGGCTCGGTATATATTAATACAGTGACATCGGATAGCCTTGCTACAGCTGGAAGCGGGGATATATATGCTGCTATAATTACTTCGTTTATAGCAAGAGGAATCAATCCTTTTGATGCTAGTTGCCTGGCAACACTTATTCATGGTATGGCTGGTAAACATACGGAGCATAGTGTTGGCGCAGCTTCATCATCCGCCAGTGATATATTGGAATCACTAGGAAAAATAATCAATTAAGGTGCACTTTAATGTTTTTGGAAAAGATTAATAAGCGTGTATATGCTACGGTCAATATAGACGCTATAAAGCATAATATTAAAACAATAACTGATAATGTTAAAAACGGAACTAAGATTTTGGCTATTATAAAGGCCGATGGTTATGGTCATGGGGCTGTAAGGATAGCTAGGGAGCTTGAGTTTGTTAATAGTATATACGGATATGCAGTTGCTACCATAGAAGAAGCAGTTGAGCTTAGAGAAAACCATATTCGTAAGCCGATTTTGATTCTTGGTTATATTTTCCCGGATGAATATGATACATTAATTGATTATGAAATCAGAGCTACTGTATTTGATATGGATGCGGCTATGGAACTTGGTAAGCATGCCAAAAAGCTGGGCAAGATGGCGTATGTTCATCTGAAAGTTGATACTGGTATGGGAAGAATTGGTTTTAAAGCTGATGAATCGGGCTTAGAGATTGCCAAGGCGATATATGATATGGAAGGCGTTGAAGTCGAGGGTATTTTTACTCACCTTGCAAGAGCGGATGAAGCTGATAAGACCAGCGTTAACGCACAGATATCATTATTCAAGGATTTTGTTGCTAGGGCAGAAGCCAGAGGTATGCAGATTCCTATTAAGCATTGCTCTAACAGTGCTGGTATTATTGATCACAATGAAGCCAATATGGATATGGTTCGTGCAGGTATTATATTATATGGTTTATGGCCGTCATCTGAGGTCGATAAGTCTAGAATAGAACTTAAGCCAGCCATGGAGATAAAAAGTTCTGTTGTATTTGTAAAGAATGTTGAACCTGGCACTCAGATAAGCTATGGGGGAACTTATGAAACCACTGAGCCTAGAAGAATAGCGACCATTGGTATAGGATATGCGGATGGTTATCCAAGAAGCCTATCTAATAAAGGGTATGTACTTATCCGTGGACAAAGAGCAAGTGTTGTTGGTCGAGTATGTATGGATCAGATGATGGTTGATGTAACTGATATTCCAGGAGTAACTAGAGGTGATGAGGTTACGATTATAGGTATTGATGGCAATGACCAGATTACCTTTGATGACTTTGCCAAGTTATCAGGTACTATCAATTATGAATCGGTTTGCGATATAGGAAAAAGAGTTCCAAGAGTATATATTAGTATTGAGTAATAAAAGGGTAGCACAGCTACCCTTTTATTGTTTCACAAGTGGACTTTTATATGAATAAATGATAAAATAGATTAGTTTGAAAAATTATGCCTAGCAGACTATTTGTCTACTATAAGCATATAAATCTTGGAGGTTTTATATTTATGTCAGGACATTCAAAATTTGCTAACATTAAGCATAAGAAAGAGAAAAATGACGCAGCAAAGGGTAAGATTTTCACTATTATTGGACGTGAAATTGCCGTAGCAGTTAAGGAGGGTGGTCCAGACCCTAATAATAACTTTAAGCTCGCTCAGATTATTCAGAAAGCGAAGGCTGCAAATATGCCTAACGATACTATTGATAGAGGTATCAAGAAGGCTGCTGGTGATGGTAATGCAGTAAGCTATGAGCAGGTAGTATACGAAGGATATGGTCCTAAGGGTATCGCTATCATCGTTGAAGCACTTACAGATAATAAGAATCGTACTGCTGCCAATGTACGTAGTGCATTTACAAAGGGTAGTGGATCAATTGGTACTCAGGGATGTGTATCATATATGTTCGATACTAAGGGTCAGATTATAGTTGACAAGGAAGAATGTGCGCTTGATGCCGATACACTTATGGAAAAAGCACTTGATGCTGGTGCAGATGATTTTTCAGAAGAGGATGATTCTTATGAAATCCTTACTGATCCAGATACATTCTATGAGGTTGCTAAGAATCTTGAAGAGCTTAATCTTCCAATAGTTTCTTCAGAGGTAACAAAGATTCCTCAGAATTATGTGTCACTTGCAGGTGATGCTGATGCAGAGAAGCAGCTTCAGAGAACTCTTGATCTTCTTGATGAAGATGATGATGTTCAGAATGTATATACTAACTGGGAAGAATACTAAGATTTACGAGGATTGATTAATGGACCGTCTTGCAATAGTTGTACCTTGCTATAACGAAGAAGAAATGCTACCTATATCTCTGCCTAGACTTATAGGTGTTCTTGAGAATCTTGTTTCTAAAAATAAGATTGATTCATCAAGTTACATTCTTTGTGTTAATGATGGTAGTAAGGACAGAACATGGGAATTACTTGAAGAAGAGCATAAGAAAGATAAAAGAGTAAGAGCAGTTAAACTTGCTCGTAATCGTGGACATCAAAATGCACTCCTTTCAGGCCTTTTTACAGCTGCAAAGGATGCTGATATCACTGTTTCAATTGATGCTGATCTTCAGGATGATATTACTAAGATTGAAGAGATGGTTGATTTATATCATGATGGTTGTGAGATTGTATATGGTGTACGTGGCAATCGCAAAACTGATTCTTGGTTTAAGCGAACAACAGCCGAAGGATTCTATCGTTTTATGGAAATGATGGGAGTTGAAACCATATATAATCATGCCGATTATAGACTTATGAGTTCTAAGGCGCTTAATGAGCTTGCCAAATATGAGGAGACCAATGTTTATCTTCGTGGTCTTGTTCCTCTTATTGGTTATAAGACAGGCACAGTAACTTATGAGAGAACAGCCAGAGAAGCAGGCGAGTCCAAATATCCTTTATCAAAGATGCTGGCCCTTGCTTTTGAAGGAATAACTTCATTTTCAGTTAAGCCAATTAGAATGATTATGTCTCTTGGTATGATTGTTCTTGTTGTATGTTTGCTAGCTGCAATATATGCGCTTGTATCATATTTTTCTGGAAATGTAGAAGATGGATGGACATCACTTATATTGTCGATTTGGTTCCTTGGCGGTGTACAGTTAGTATGCCTTGGTGTTGTTGGTGAATATATTGGTAAGATATATAAGGAAGTAAAAAGACGTCCTAAGTACAATATTGAGACTTATCTTTCAGACGGAGAGTAGTTATGATTTTAAAGAAATCTAAGCTTACATATTTTTTCTGGATACTTTTTATAGTTCTTGGTTTTGGCTCGCTGTATGTGGCTTCAGGCAAGAATAGTTTTTTGTTGTCAGCTTTGCCGGTAGATGATTTTATTTCTGGCATAACTTTATTTGCTTTGTTATTGGTTGCTGCTGAAATATTAACTGTATGTTCCAAATTTGTGGCTAGGTTTTCTAAAGGTAGGGAATTTGAAGTAGGTTCTTTTATTGAAACTATTCTTTTGTTTTTTGTAATTGTTGCCTCTTTCATGGCTCGTTTTATCTATATTACATCGATTAACGGGAGTCCAACAGATGGTGCGTTGTTTGCGCAGACTGATATGTCTTGGTCAGAGATAGTTCTATTAACTCCAACTCAGCATTTGTATATAGGACTTATTCATACATTTTCTGGAATGTTATCAACACCTGCCGTTAGTGCAATGTATGTAAATGTCATTTTGCAGCTTGCATCAATATTACTTTTGTACTTTACCATTCGTAAAATGATGGGCTTTGTACCAGCAATGGTTGCCAGTGTATTTATGGCTTTTCTGCCAGGCAATATAACACTTGTTGGAAGAATAGATGCTGATTTTCTTTATGCATTCATAATTGTTCTTGCATTATTCACTATTATTATTACTAAATGGGGATTTCTTAATGGAAAGATTTCTCATGGTGTACGTTTATTTTTGCTTATTGTTGGTGGATTTATAGCTGGTATGGCTTTAATAACTGACAAAGTAGGTGTTGGATTAATTATATTTGCAATTTGCTTTTTCATAGCATATAAGAACGACTCTAGCTTAACATATGGTGAGAGCAGAGGCGAAATACTTGTTTATCTATTAGGTGTTATTATTGGATTTTTTACATTTTCAAGTGTTTATGATTCTGTATATAAACTTGGGATGTTTGGATTCCTTAATAAGTGGAATGAAGGTTTTGGCTCTATCGCGATTAATACTAATGTATTAACACCTGGAACTGGGGATCCTTATGTTCTTATAACAATGGTTTTCATGATAGTATGGTCATTTAGAATATTCAAGATTGACCGAGATCATGGCTCTATGATAGTTATTATTCCGTTTATGATGGCTTTACTGTCGCTATTGTCATTAACATCAGGAACATATTCCTCTACATATATGATTATGTGGTCTGTTCTTGGTGCTATGGGCTTTGCTTCAATTGGAAAAAATAGTCTTAGTTATCTCGAAGATGAGAAAAAAGCAAAGCAGAAGGCTGAACAGGAGCGTCGTGAACAGTTAGAAGCAGCCAAGAAAGAGCTGGAAGAAAAGAAAGCAAAGCTTGCTGAAATTAATAAAAAGAAGAAGGATAATAATATAAATATTGGAACAGCAGCAATGACTGATACACAGAATATAAAAGAATTAGAAGCATCCCTTGATTTC
>JAZRXF010000118.1:0-2240 GCA_045600085.1 Lachnospiraceae bacterium | reverse complement strand
GAATCAGGAAAACTATGTCCAAATTTATTAAATAGCCTCAATGAATTTAATGAGAATCGAAAGAAGTCCTATGAGGAGTATTATCCAATGTTTTGTGAAACTGCGAATAAGCAGTTTGAAAAGGCTTTTGAAGAAACTCATTCAGAAGAAGCAGGCGAATACCCTGAGCCACTGGATTCTAGCGTAGATAGTATTCAAATCGATGTAATGAGAGCCGATAATGTAGCAATGTCATTATTAACTACAAGCTTATCTTACTGGGTAAATTCCGATGTAATTAAATTATATATAGGTACTACATATGATTCACAGACGGGTAAAAAACTGGAATTAACCGATGTAGTCACTGATATTGATGCATACAAAGATGCTGTAGAGAGTGAACTTAATCGTAAGTACCAGAATGTTGCGCTTGATGATGTAGACCTTGAAGATTATCTGGGCTGGGTACTTACTCCAGAAGGAATGATTGTATATTTCCCTGAAGATTACACGACTACGAAAGATGGTAGAGATGTTTCTGTACAGATAAATATCGATGAGTATCCAGGGCTTATAAGTGAAAAGTACTGTGTAGCACCAGATGAATATGCAATTCCATTTGATGGAGATGATATTTTCTATATGGATGTAAATGGTGATATAGAGCGAGAGGCTGTTACTTATTCACCACTTGGACCTGGTGACTACGCAGGGGAAGAATATCCAACATATGAGATTTACGTGAACGGAAAATCTTACCAGAACTTTGACGAAGACTGGTTTTATGGCTATAGACCATATTATGTTCGAAGGAATAATAAGAGTTATATTTATTGCTATACAGAAGGATATGGTCATGATTTTATAACTGTCAATCGATTTGAACTTAATGAACCAATCTGCGTGGCTAAGCTGCCAGCCACACCTTTTTATGTAGATGATATTGAGGACCCAAGTGAGGAACACATCTATCGACACATTGCATTTTCTAATCCATCTATTGTTCATGATGCACTTAGCTTTGACAGAAATGTGTGTGGAACATATAGAGGCGATGAAGGTGATGGATTGGAGCTTAGATTCTGGGATATTAGAAATATCGATGGAAGATATTATCTTGATTACATTGGAGAGTACGATTATACAGCAGCTGAGATTGAGCTACTTGATGAAAACCCATACCTTTGCGGAGACGAATTAAGGTACATGGTAAAGGTTTATCCATATTCTGGATTCTCTTTTGGTGGAGAATATCAGGGTGAAGGACAAGTAATGTATATCACTTCCAAGGTTGGTTTGCCAGGTAAACGTATTGAATTATCGCCTGGTAATCCTTTCTTCTACGGTTTACAGACTATGTATGAAGTTGAAGGCGTAAGTATGCATGAAATCCAAGATAAGTGCGAAACTAATAAAGTAGCACCTGAAATAATTGGTTCATGGCGAAGCATTATTAAAAGTGGTTCAGATGAATATGATGTATATTTGCAGTTTGGAGAGGATGGTAGAGTAGATATTGTCTGCAAGAATGAATGTTATACACCAATGATTTACAGAGGAATTTACAGCCTTGAAGACCAGGATGGTAAGTTCATAGGTAAAATAGAAGCAGAAGCTATGGGAATGGGAAGACAGCCTGTAGCTGACTGGATACTTGAATTTGATCCTACATCCGATAGTCCTATAAAGATAACGAGTGAATATGATGAAAATCCATTTGTTTACGATGTAGAGGACATGATATTTACTAAAACTGAAGCTGGTAAGCATGAAAAATATATTCACCCAGGTCCTTATAAGAGAGCGGATGAAGTAACTGAAATGTGGGATGAGTATATATACAGTGATGACGATTATTTTTACTATGATTTCCAGCCAGAATACGTAGAAAGCATAGTTAAGGGAGCGGTAAAAGCTGCTGAGGGAACAAGCTATAAATCATATGGAATCCAGGATAACAAAAACGGTGGTGAAATGTGGATTCAAGTATTTAAGGATGTATTACCATCTGTTCAAGTGACGAAAAACTGGGTTAGATATGACTTTAAAGATTTAGAATACTACGATATTCATGATAACCGTTTAGAAAACGAGTAATATTAGCTAAAAGGGATATGTGAAATGCTTGAAAAGATATGGGAAGCCTGATAGAAGGTATGATATTAGAATCTGAAATAAATATAAACAGAATAAAGCGCATATGGAACTTAATAAGCATTGTTTGTCTAATTATGTTTATGATGTTTTGTCTTCAGGGA
>JAZRXF010000117.1:0-21236 GCA_045600085.1 Lachnospiraceae bacterium | reverse complement strand
ACTATTACAATTCCAGCATCAGTAGCTCCAAAGTTCAAGGCTGGTAAGGCTTTAAAGGACACAGTTAACGGTGTTAAGAAGGCTAAATAATTAAACATAATTTAATGTGTAATTATTAAAGAGTCGGATTTTTATCCGACTCTTTTTCTTATGTCTATTAGGGCTTTTATTGTTGCATATTTACTATCGATGATGATATACTAGATAGTGTGTGTAAATAGGCATTTTTGGCATATTTATACACAATATAAGTATGAATGGAGGTGTAGGAGCGTTGAAGAGAATGTTGGATAGAGTTCTCGAAAATAACGAGCAGCATTCTAATATTGATTATACTATTGAATTCAATTGCTCTAGCATCGATTTTGAGATTACCCAGGGAGAGCGTTATTCAGGTAGCTTCAGACTTATAGCTGACAATAAGAGCAATCCAGAGGGGTATGTATATTCTGATGATATGCGTATGATGATACGCAGTTCAGAGTTTTCAGGTCTTGAGCGTGAGATTTTCTTTGAGTACGATTCAACAGGACTTAAGGAGGGCGCAGTAAGAACTGGTATTATTTCAATTGTATCTAATCTTGGAGAATATGAACTTCCTTATTCTGTGAAAATATCAGCAGGTGTACTTGGTAGTGACCTTGGTGAAGTTCGTAATCTATTTCATTTCGCCAACCTGGCCAAGACTGATTGGAATCAGGCAGTCGAACTTTTCTATTCACCTGGCTTCGAGGATATACTTACAGGTACCGATGAGGTATATAAGTGTTATTATCGTGGCCTTTCTACAACTTATGAGGATGATAATGGTAACACTATTCTTAATGAGAATAATGTTGACAGATTCCTTGAACTTATCAAGAAGAAAACTCGTTCTAAGTTTAATATTGATAGAAAAGATATTATTATCAAGAATCCTACTATAGATGATAATCTCGATATTCATATTTCTAGAACTGGATGGGGTTATACTTCTATTGAAGTTAGTACCGATTGTGATTTTATAATTCTTGATAAATATTTTGTTGAGGATGAAGATTTTGAAGATGGCGTTGCTTATGTTCATATTGATATAGATAGAGATATGCTTCACAGAGGTAAGAACACTGGTCATATATATATCAGTGATTTTTATCAGGAAGAAGAGATATTTGTAGAAGTCGACTGTCAGATAACTCACAATCAGGAAGTTAGCAGAAGACGTGAGGATAATATGAAGCTTATGAGTCTTTATATCAACTATAGACTAGGTAAGCTATCGAAAAATGAATGGGCAAGAGACTGTTCGGTTACTATATCACGTATGCTTTCTGAAAATGAGAATGATTTGGTTAGTCGATTATATCAGGTACATTTATATATACTTCAGAAGCGAGATTCGGATGCTAGAAATATTCTTGAGCGTACAAAGCTAATGCTTGATGAAGAAACTCCAATGGAGCTTATAGGCTATAGCTTATATCTTGAGTATTTGATGACTAAGGATGACGCAGAAAAGGCAGAGTATGCCGAAGCCATAGAACTTCTATATGTGAAGAATATCAAGAGCCATCGTCTTGCATGGCTTATGTCTTATACAAATGATGAACTTAAAAATAGCGATGTTAAGTTATGGAAGCATTTAAAAGAGCAGTATGATAATGGATGCACTAGTCCGCTTATGTTCATAGATGCCCTTAATATTATGGTTCGAACTCCATCTGTTATGACTAGTCTTTCTGATTTTGAACTTGCATTTCTTTCATTTGCCAGACGTCATGGTTCAATTACAAAAGAGATTCGTAGCAGAGTTACTTTCCTTGCGGATAATGAGATAGGTTACAATCCTGAGATCATGGATTTACTTCTTTGTTTCTATGAAATGGATCCACGTGATGATGTATTATTCCAGATATGCTCAATGCTTATGAAGGGCAATTGCATAGGACAGGAATATTTTAAATGGTATGAAAAGGCTGTTGAAAAAGAACTTCGTATCAATATGCTTTATGAGTATTACTTGATGTCTATTGATATGGAATATGCAGGAAGACTTCCTAAGATTATTCTTATGTATTTTGCTTACAGGTCGAATCTTGATTATGAGCGCAATGCCTTCCTATATGCTAATGTACTACGTCATAAGCCTGCTTACGCTGAGATATACAATGATTATCTTCCAGCAATAACTGAATTTGCCAAGGAATCACTTATAAATCATCGTATAAGCGAGGATTTGGCATATATATATAAGAACGTGCTAACAGACGAGATGCTTGAAACATATGCGGCTGATTATGCTGATTTGATTCTTATTAACCAGATTAAAATCAAGAATGACAATATTGATAGCGTAATAGTTATATATGAGCATTTGAATGACGAAGAGAAGTATCCAGTATATGCTGGCGAAGCTTTTGTTCCACTTGTTGGTGACAGATATTCAATACTTCTGGAAGATCAGTATGGCAACAGATATGTAGAAAAATCCTTATATGATGTTAAGAAGGTGCTTCGTAACGTATCTGGTATAGAAAAAATCATGAAGGATGCAGGACATAAGTTATATCCTTCTCTTTATCTGGCTGAAAAAGCAGAAGAACGTGGGGAATCTGCAAGAAATATTGAAGATGCACTTTTGTATCTTACAGAAAGTGAAGCAGTTTCTGAAAAGTATCAACGTCAAATAATGATTAAGCTTTGTCAGGAATACTTTGATAACGATGATATAGCAAAGCTTGATGAGCTTCTTCTTCGATTTGATCCAGATGAACTTGATTTTGAAGAGCGAGAAACCTGTGTTCGTATAATGGTTTCGAGAGGTATGTATGAGCGTGCTCTTGACTGGGTATGTACTTATGGTATTGAGTACATAGAGTCCAAGACATTAGTTAGACTCTGTGACAGAGTGCTTGTACGTTCTGATTATGAATATGATCCAGAAGTCCTCAAGATATGTGAATATCTTTTTAATAATAATAAATATGATGAGATTATATTAACTTATATGCTTTTGTATTCTCAGGGATCGACTAAGAGCCTTAAGAGACTGTGGAGAGCTGCTGATTCTTTTAACCTTGATGTTCATGGACTATTAGAAACCATGATGGTTCAGATTATGTTCACAGGTGCGGAAGTAGGCGAAGAGGGCAATATTTTTCTTGAATATGTCGATGAAGGATCAGCTCTTGATATTGAGAAGCTTTTCCTTGAAAAGTTGTCTATTGATTACTTTTCATATGATAAAAAAATTGACGAAGCTGTTTTTGACAGAGTTATTAATCTTCATCAGCTTGGGGAACCATTCTCAGATTATTGTAAGATAGCATTCTTAAAGAGCTGCGATGCTACTATACAAAAGGGAAAGAAACTCACTGCAGAGCAGAAAGCTATGGTGGTAATGTTTGTCAAAGAATTTACTTCAAGACATATGCTATTCCCATTCTTCCTTGGCTTTAAGAATTTATGGCCTAAGCTTTCGCTTTATGATGATCGCTCATTCATTGAGTATAAGGGCGAGGAGAATAGCAGAGTTGTTCTTCACTATGTAATAGAGCGTGATGGTGTTATGGATGATGACTATCGCAAGGAAGAAATGACTCATTTACTTGGTGGAAAATATGTAAAGAGCTTCATTTTATTCCATGGTGAAAAGGTGAAGTATTATATTACAGAAGAGGGCTCTAGAAGTGAAAAGCTTACAGAAGCAAGTACGCTTGAGGGACCAGAGAATAAAACAAAAAGTGATATGCGATATGCTCTTATCAATAATATGGCCCAGAATCTTGCTAAGGATAATTACGATGCCTACTGCAAGCAGTCAGAGGAGTATATTAGAAAGAGCTTTTTAGCGGAGAAATTATTTGCGCCAGATAGAGGCGGGGAATAAAAATATGCTTGATGATATCAAAGATTCATTCAATAAAATATCGAAGCAACGAGTAGTAGTTGGATTTGACTTGTCAGATGAGTTTTCAATGATAAGTTATTTTCCGATTGGAGATGAAGAACCTATTTCTGTACCTGTCACACCAGGCGGTGATGATATATGTGTTCCGACAGTTGTTTGCAAATATTTTGCTGAAAATGCATGGGCTTTTGGCAACAGTGCGGTAGAAGCAGCAAAGGAGCGTAAGGGCACTATGGTTTCCGGACTTCTTACTCTTGCAAGAGACGGACGACCTGTTCGTGTTGAGAATAAGGATTATGATCCAGTTGATTTGCTTGCTTTATTTATGAAGAAGTGTTTCTCTCTTTTATCTCAGGAAGCGCCAATAGAAAAGGTATCAGTAATATCTATAACAGTTGATAGACCTGATGCGGAGACCATAGAGATACTTTCAAGAGCCATTGAAACACTTAGAATTAAGCCAGAGAAAGTCTTTTATCAGAGTCATTCCGAAAGCGCTTTTTATTATATGATTAATCAAAATAGAGAGCTATGGAATCACGATGCGATAATATGTCACCTGTCAGATACAGGGCTTTATGTTAGAACAATGAAAAAGAATGTTCACACCAGTCCAGTTGTAGTGCTTATGGATGAGAAGAACTTCGATCATATAAAGAGCGAGCATTTATATGATGCTCCAATAGCCATTCAAAAGCAGAAAGATACTGAGTTTTGGTATGTACTTCAGGGCTTGTGTGAGGGCACACATGTTTCGTCGTTATTTCTTCTTGGCGATGCTTTTTCCATGGATTGGTGGAAAGAATCACTCGCTTATGTAAGTAAAAAATGCCGTGTTTTTAGAGGTAACAACCTATTTAGTAAGGGCGCGGCTTATGGGGCAAGAGAGATTCTAGATCCTACAAAGAATGGTGAATCCCATGTATATCTTGGCAAAGATAAAGTTAAGGCCAATGTTGGTATGCGTGTTATTCGTGATGGTGAAGAGGTGTATATGGCACTTCTTGACGCTGGAAAGAACTGGTATGAAACCAAGCGAGAGTGTGAACTTATACTTGAGCATGAGGAAGTACTTAGCTTTATAGTTACCCCTCTTAATGGGCGTAATGTTAAGACTTCGCAAATGTATCTTACTGGTATACCACTTAGACCGGGCAAATCGACAAGAATACATTTGGAACTAAAAATGCTTTCGGAGCGTAAACTTCTTGTAAGTGCGATTGATATGGGCTTTGGTGAGTTCTTTGAAGCCAGTGGCCTTATGTGGAATACTGAAATTATATTGGAGTAATAATTATCAATGGGTAAAGTATATGCATGTGTTGGACGTTATGCCAGCACTCCTTATACAATTAAAAAATCTTGTATTCATGTATACTGCGTGGAAGAGCTTTGTTATTACATTCGTAACAATGCATATTTCATGGATGATGACTTTTTTGATAGCGATTTGTATTTATGGCTTGAAGAAGAGTGTAATCTTCCTACGCTTGCCAAGAACCTGAGAGCCAAGGCAAGAATAGATAAGCGTATCGAATGTACTGCCAGGTTTTTGCTAGAAAGTGTACACTATTGTAGCGAGGAAGAGATAGTTGAAACAGAAACTCTTCTTCAAACTAATAGAAATATGTCTGGTAAGAAGAAGCTAAAGCTTAGGGCAGATTATTTCCTTAGCGCAGGAAAAACAGCTTTAGCAATGCAGACATATGAGGATCTTTTAGTTAGACTTGATTCAAGCAAAGATACAAGACTTGTTGCAGCTGTTTATCATAATCTTGGTGTTATATATGCCAAAATGTTTCTTTTTTCAGAGGCAGCGGATTATTTCGAAAAGGCTTATGAACTTGATGGCGACAAAAAACACCAGATTTGTTTACTTGCAGCCAAGCGAATGAGTTTAAGTGATGATGGTTACCTCAAGGCAGTTTCCAAGATGGAGGATGCTTTTGAGAGCTCTAATATACTTGAGGGTATGCTTGAAGAGGGATTATCTGAAATGAAGCAGTCCGATGAGTACTTAAGACTAAAAGGCATGAGTCAGCTAGGAGAGCAGGGCGACCAAGAAGAATTTACCAGAAGTCTTAATCAGCAGCTAATGTATTTTAAAGACAATTATAGAGGTCAGTTAGAGCATTAATGGGATTGTTCAAAAAAATTAAAGAACAATGGAATAACTGGTATTATCATGATTTTGATGATATAGACGATGATTTTGAATGGGAGCTTGAAGAAGATGAAAGCTTATGGAAAAAGTCAAAATCTGATGCAGTAGATAAGCATTTTGAGATGCTTATGCGTGACCCGCAGGAACGTAGTGGTTATGTGGCAGAATGCCTAAGCACTATGGCTGATGCTTCAGAAAAAATGGAGCAGTGCGACGTTGAATACGAAGCGGTCACAAGTCTTCTCATGGATATGGAAATAATAGAAGGTCTTAGCCGTGAGGATAAAGCCGACATTAAATATCAGGCCAAGAAAATAGAAGCAGCTGAAAAGGAAAGACGTCGTGTATACAACAATGTTGAGCATCTTAATGAAGCTGATCTTGATATGATGGAAAGACTTGGCCAGGAGATTCCTGATGGAATAGCTAAAATTCGTGAGGCTGAAAAGTATAGAGGGCTTGTTAAACAGGATCTTCGTAAGCTTTCAAAAGAACGTAGTGATCTTAAGTTCAAAAAAAGAGAGCTTATGAATATGGTTGTTAATGCAAGAGGTATATCAACAATTATTGCTTTATCTGTTGTGCTGTGCATAGTTATGCTTCTTGTGCTACAATATTCACTCGGAATGAATGTTGTAATTGGCTATGTTTTGGCTGGTGGAATCGGTGCTGTAGCACTGGTATTTATATATATCAAGTATTTAGATAGTATTCATGAGCTTGAAAAGGTGGCTAAGAATATTAACAAATTAATAGCGGTACATAATACTGTTAAGATAAGGTATATTAATAATACCAATTTGCTTCAATATTATTATATGAAATTTAATGTTGACTCGGCCAATGAACTAGAGGATTTATGGAATGTTTATGAAGCTGAAATAAAAGCGTATGAGAAGGAAGAGAGGCTTAAGGATGATCTTGCAGGGTATTATAATAAGCTTATAAATACTCTTGCTAAGTTCAAGGTTGTTGATCCAGATATATGGATTCATCAGTGTAAGGCTCTTTATGATCATAAGGAAATGGTAGAAGTAAGACATGCTCTAATAGCACGTAGACAAAAATTGCGTGAGCAAATAGAGTATAATAAAAGTATTGCATTAGAGTCCAAGGAAAGTATTACAGATCTTGCAAAAAGATATCCCGAGTATAGTAAGGAAATATCTGCTATAATAGGTAAATATGAAGGACTTTAAATAAAGATTATTTTTGGAGGAAGAAAATGGCAACAGATAAGTATGTAAGCCCACTATCAGAAAGATACGCAAGCAAGGAGATGCAGTATATCTTCTCACCTGATATGAAGTTTAAGACATGGAGAAGATTATGGATTGCACTAGCAGAAGTTGAAAAAGAACTCGAGCTTAAAGATGCAGAGGGTAATCCTAGAATTACAGATGAGCAGATTGCTGAGCTTAAGAGTCATATGGATGACATCAATTATGATGTGGCTAAGGCAAGAGAAAAAGAGGTTCGTCATGATGTTATGAGCCATGTTTATGCATATGGTCAGCAGTGTCCTAACGCAGCTGGTATTATTCATCTTGGTGCTACAAGCTGTTATGTTGGTGACAATACTGATGTTATTGTTATGACAGAAGCTCTTAAATTAGTTCGTAAGAAACTTATTAATGTTATTGATGAACTTGCAAAATTTGCTGATAAGTATAAAGATCTTCCTACACTAGCATTTACTCATTTCCAGCCAGCTCAGCCAACTACAGTTGGTAAGAGAGCAACACTCTGGATGCAGGAGTTAATGCTTGATCTTAGTGATATAGATTATATGATCGACCAGCAGAAGCTTCTTGGTTCTAAGGGTACAACAGGTACTCAGGCTAGTTTCCTTGAGCTCTTCAATGGTGATCATGAAACAGTTAGAAAAGTTGATGGTATGATTGCCAAGAAGATGGGATTCAAGGAATGTTATCCTGTATCAGGCCAGACATATTCAAGAAAGGTTGATGCAAGAGTTCTTAACGTACTTTCAGGAATCGCAATGAGTGCTCATAAGTTTTCAAATGATATAAGACTTTTACAGCACCTTAAAGAAATTGAAGAGCCTTTTGAGAAGAATCAGATTGGTTCATCAGCAATGGCTTACAAGAGAAATCCAATGAGAAGTGAGCGTATTGCTTCACTTGCCAATTATGTAATGGTTGATTCTCTTAATCCAGCGATTACAGCAGCTACACAGTGGTTTGAGAGAACACTTGATGATTCTGCAAACAAGAGAATTTCTGTTCCAGAGGCTTTCCTTGCTATCGATGGTATTCTTGATTTGTATCTTAATGTTGTTGATGGTCTTGTAGTATATGATAAGGTTATCTATCAGAGATTTATGAAGGAAATACCTTTCATGGCAACAGAGAATATTATGATGGATGCCGTTAAGCGTGGTGGAGATAGACAGGAACTTCATGAGAAGATTCGTACATACTCTATGCAGGCAGGCGAGCAGGTTAAGAAATATGGTAATGAGAACAATTTAGTTGATCTTATTGCTGCTGATCCTGCTTTTGGAATGACTAAAGAGGAAATAATAGCAATTCTTCAGCCAATTAATTTTGTTGGTCGTGCACCACAGCAGACAACAGAATTCTTATCAGAGGTTGTTAAACCAGTTCTTGATGCCAATAAAGATATACTTGGTGTTAAGGCAGAGATTAATGTATAAATAAATTGATATGGCTGATAATAATAAGTCTAGTTTAGTGAAATTTAAAAGAGTTGTAGCATTGACAGGAGTAGTGCTTTTAGTGCTACTTCTTATTGCAACTTTTGTGGTTGGATGCATGTCATTTGAAGGAAGTCAGCAGGTATTTGTAGCTTTAGTCGGCTTCGATATCATTATACCTGTTATTGTATGGGGGTATATGCTCCTGGTTAAATGGGCTTCTGACAGAGATGATAAGCTTCAAAATTAATGGCTAATATAGATTATAATCTACATTAAAAGCCTTTAATGGGGGTGAGTCCTTCTTGTTCATCTTATTATATTTTTTTATAATAGGATTGTAGGTAAGGGATACCTGATAAACTAATGTTTTTAGAGGAGGAAGTAACAATGGGTATTATTTCGAGATTTAAAGATATTATGGCATCTAATATCAATGCTCTCATGGATAAGTGGGAGAATCCTGAAAAGATGATCGATCAGTATCTTCGTAACTTGGAAAAGGATCTTAATCAGATTAAGTCTGAAACAGCTTCAGTTATGGCTGAGGAGAAGGCTTCAAAGAGAAGACTTGATGACTGTGAAGCAGAGATCGCAAAGATGGATGAGTATGCTAGAAAGGCAGTTACCAGCGGTGATGATGCAGCTGCAAAATCATTCTTATCTAGAAAGGCTGATTTAGCAAGCCAGAGAGATTTATTACAACAGCAGTATACACTTGCATGTGAGAATTCTATCAAGATGAAGGAAATGCATGACAAGGTTGTTACAGATATTTCAGCTCTTAAGACTAAGAGAGATCAGCTTAAGGCTAAGATTAAAGTTGCTGAGACACAGAAGAAGATTAACAATCTTACAGGTGCAGGCAGCGCAGTAGGCAATATGTCTAAGTTTGATGAAATGGAAGAAAAGATTAACAGAAAGCTTGATGAAGCAGATGCAATGTCAACACTTAATGGTGTGAATGATACTTCATCTTCTCTTGATGCTCTTACAGCTAAGTATGACGATGGCGCTAAGGCATCAGCAGTAGATGATGAACTTGCAGCATTAAAAGCTTCAATGGGCTTATCAGCAACAGAAGGGGAAGGCGGTACAATTTAATGGGATTTCTTCAGAATCAATTAAGTAATGTTGTAGAGTGGAATCAGACAAATCCAAACGATCTGTTTTGGAAGTGGCAGAATCAGGAACTTAAAAAGGGTTCAGTTCTTTTTATTCGTCCTGGTCAGGATGCTATTTTCTTATATAACGGAGCTGTTGAAGGTGTTTTTGAGGATGATGGTAAGTATGATATTGAGTCACAGATCATTCCATTCCTTTCAACATTAAAGGGATTTAAGTTTGGCTTTAACTCAGGAATGAGAGCGGAGGTTCTCTTTGTTAATACTAAGGAAGTTATCTGTAAGTGGGGAACAAAAAATCCTATTAACCTTCAGACACCACTTCTTCCTGGTGGTATGCCAATTCGTGCTTTTGGTACATTTACATGTAAGATTGCCGATAGAGCAGTTGTAATCGAGAAGCTCGCAGGTATTCAGCAGTCATATGGTGTTGAAGATGTTAAAGAGCGTATTATGTCAAGCCTTGATATGCTTGTAATGCAGTGGGTAGCAAAAGAAGGTAAGGATATGTTCAACCTTCAGATTTATGCTAAGGAAATTGCAGAAGGCATAAGAAAAGATCTTGATTATGAGATGAGCCAGATCGGTATTTCAATTACATCATTCAAGATCGAGTCATTCTCTTATCCAGAAGAAGTTAAGAAGATGCAGGAGAAGGCTGCAGCTCAGGCTATGGTTGGAGACGTTGGAAAGTATACAACTATTGCAGCTGCTGATAGTATGAGTAATACAAATGGTGGCGGTGGTCATTCCGTTGCAGGTGATATGGTTCAGATGCAGATGGGCATGATGATGGGCCAGCAGATGATGAATAATATGAATATGGGTCAGGGACAGGCTGTAGCTCCAGCAGCTCCAGCAGGTGCACCTTTTACTCCAGGCGCAGTTCCTAATTTCTGTCCAGTATGTGGTTCACCAACTAATGGAGCTAACTTCTGCGGCAATTGTGGAAATAAGCTTGCATAATTAATTATGATTTATTTATTAAGGCCAGCTTTTTAGCTGGCCTTATATTTTATTTGGGAGAGTATTATTTATATATGGAAATGATTTTCGGCCTATTATTAATATTGTTAGGCGTCTCTTTTGTAGCATTTAGAATATTTCAAAGAAAGAAAGATAAGAAGGCACTTAGTAGTTATACTGGATATGCAGAAGGAAAAGTTATTGATGTTGAAGTACGAAATGTGCAATTTGCTAGTGGCTTAGAGGAGAGATATTATCCTACTATAGAATTTACAATTAGTGATGGAGATACAGTTTTTCCTGAAACTGTAGTATGCAAATATGACCCAGTTTGTCCGAAAGTGGGATATGTTGTTGATCAAACTGTTTATGTAATGTATAAAAAAGATAATTATAAAGACTTTTTCTTAGCAGGAGATATTAATGAATCACAATATTCCGTGATTTATTTGTTAGCAGGTATATTTATATTTATGGGATTTATTATCATGCTTTGAGAATAGTAATATAATAAAAACATTAAACCGACTAAAGAGATTTTAGTCGGCTTTTTTATGTTATAATATTAAAAGATTGTGATTTGGAAAATAAAAGTATCGGAGAGTATAAGATGCTAGAAGGAATGAATGATAGACAATATGAGGCTGCTACCCATAAAGATGGACCGCTTCTTATAATTGCGGGTGCAGGATCTGGAAAAACCAGAGTATTAACTCATCGTATTGCATACTTAATTGAAGAATACAAGGTTAATCCATTTAATATAATGGCAATTACCTTTACTAATAAAGCTGCTGCGGAGATGCGTGAACGTATTGATAAAATTGTTGGATTTGGTTCTGAGAGTATATGGGTTATGACATTCCATTCAACATGTGTACGTATTCTAAGAAGACATATTGATAATATTGGTTATGATAATAGCTTTACAATCTATGACACAGATGATCAGAAGAGCGTAATGAAGGCTGTTTTCAAAAAGCTCAATATTGATTCTAAACAATTAAAGGAAAGCGCGGTATTAAAAGAAATCTCAAGAGCCAAGGATGAACTTCTTGGACCTGATGATTATGCTAGTGTTTATGCGGCTGACTATAGTAAGCGCAAATATGTTGATTGCTATCGTGAGTATCAGGAAACATTGAGAAGAAATAATGCACTTGATTTTGATGATCTTATAAGATTTACAGTTGCATTATTTAGAGCTTGTCCAGAAATTCTTGCTAATTATCAGGATAGATTTAAATATATTATGGTCGATGAGTATCAAGACACTAATACTGCTCAGTTTACTTTTGTAAAGATGCTTGCTGATAAATATAGAAATATATGTGTTGTGGGTGATGACGACCAGTCAATTTATAAATTTAGAGGCGCCAATATCCAGAATATACTCAACTTTGAAAAGGTATTCAATGACACTAAGGTTGTAAAACTTGAGCAAAACTACCGTAGTACACAGTCCATTCTTAATGTGGCCAATGCTGTTATTGCTAACAATACTGGACGAAAAGGTAAAAAGCTTTGGACAGCAAGGGAGGATGATGAACCAGTATATTTCCGTGCTTTTGAAAATGCAAGAGAAGAAGCAATAGAGATAGGTAGTGAAATAGCTTCGTATAAAAGACGTGGATTGGCTGACTATAAGGATATAGCTATTCTTTATAGAACGAATGCACAGTCCCGTGAGTTTGAAGAGTATTTTGTTCATGAGAATATACCGTATCAGCTTGTTGGAGGAGTTAACTTTTATGCACGTAAGGAAATAAAAGACTTACTTGCTTACCTGAAAACAGTTGATAATGCAAGAGATGATTTACAGGTAAGGCGTATTATTAATGTTCCAAAGAGAGGAATAGGTCAAACTACTGTTACTAAAATCATAGAATTTGCCGGTAATAATGATATGAGTTTCTATGATGCCTGTAAGATAGCTGATGAAATACCAGGTCTTGGCAAGTCAGCTTCCAAGATTAACAGCTTTGTCGATATGATTGAAGCTTATAAGAAAGCTCTTGAAGAGACAACTATTCTTGAAGTTATTAAAAGCATAATAGAGGATACAGGATATATAGAAGAAATACGAGCTGAAGATGGCGAACGCGCAGATGAGCGAGAGGAGAATATTGGAGAACTTTTATCCAAAATTAAATCCTATGAGGATGAGCATCCAGAAAATACTCTCAGCGATTTTCTTGAAGAAGTTGCACTTGTATCCGACCTTGATTCTGTGGATGAAAATGATTCAAGAGTCTTACTTATGACTATTCATAGTGCTAAAGGACTTGAGTATCCTATATGCTATGTATCAGGTATGGAAGAAGGAATATTCCCTAGCTATATGACGATTAATAGTGGAAATGATGATGATATAGAAGAGGAAAGAAGACTTGCATATGTTGCATTTACTAGAGCTATGGACAGGCTTACGATAACATATGCTAAGGCGAGAATGATACGTGGAGAAACTCAGTATAATCCTGTCAGCAGGTTTGTCAGAGAAATACCGCCAGAGTATCTTAAAGGCGAGCTTCCTAGAAATAAGTTTAGGATTGATGAAGATTATGATGATGATTCATCTCCTAGAAGCTTTTTCAAGGAGAATCCATTTGGCGGCAATGATGATGGATTTATTCCGCGTAAATACAGCTTTCAAAGCAAACCAGTAGCAGCAGCACCAGTTAAAAAGCATGAGATGACTCAGGCTGAGGCAAAAGCTAAGCTTGATACTATGACTAAGGGTATACAGAAGATGGCTGATTCTGGTGAGCTTGGTTATGATGTTGGTGATCGAGTTAGGCATATCAAGTTCGGTGTTGGAACAGTTCTTGAACTAAAGGAAGGTCCAAGAGATTATCAGGTTACTGTTGATTTCGATGATTTTGGTAAGAAGATTATGTATGCTAATTTTGCTAAGTTAAAAAAGGAGTAAACTATGGCAAATAAGTACAAGAATATAGCGTTACTTTGTGGTGAACCACTTGATCCATATAGTAATGAAATAATAAAAGGTGCACTTAATGCATCAGAAGATATGAATGTTAATCTTATCGTAGTACCAGGAAAGTACTACGGTAATGATATATCTGATTTTGAAACTCAGTTCGAATATCAGTATACTTCGCTATATTCTTTTATTAACAATAAGAATGTGGATGGCGCTGTAATACTTACCGGTGCTATAGGTCCGTTTTCTGACGATCCTATGGCACGTAATTATTTTCCTAGATTTAAGGAAAAATTTGGCTCACTCCCCATTGTTTCTGTGGCTTCTAATGTCGAAGGTTGGTCACTTATTAAATATGACAATAAGAATGCAATTAAGGAAGGTATAGAATATCTTATTGAAGAGCAGCATTGTAAACATATTGCGATGGTTACTGGTGCTATTAATAGTGAGGATTCGATCGAACGTCTTAATGCATACAAGGAAGCTCTTTTGGAAGCTGATATGGAGATTGACGAGAGACTTATAGTGTATGGTAATTTTACAAGACGAACCAAACCACTGATAAGAGATTTAATTGAACAGCATCCAAATGTTGATGCAATTGTATTTGGTAATGATGAAATGGCTCTAGCGGGTTATGAAGTTATGGATGAACTTCAGCTTCAAGTTGGTCGTGATATAGCATTTCTAGGATTTGATGACAGTATAAATGCTGTTCGTATGAATACACCGCTTGCATCTGTACGAGCAGACGCGGTAGAACTTGGATATGAAGCTGTTAAGCTTGCATGTACAGTATCGGATTTTAATATTGTTAAGCAGCTAAAACTTCCAACTCAGCTCATTATACGAGAATCAATGCAGAAGAATGCGATTAAAAAGGATTTAGCTGAAATATTCAGAGACGAAGAGTTCGATATTGACACGCAGTTTGCTGCTAAGAGTCTTGAAATATACGAATATTTAATTGATAAACGTAACAATCATATTAATCATGACAGGGTCATGAACAGATATGTTGCGGTGGTTAATGAACTTGAGAATCTATTTAGAATTCGTGAGTTAAGAGATAATGATTTTGAAAGGTTAGAAGTCGATTTTTTCAGATTTCTCAATAGTATCAATCGCAATGACATAGATGCTACAAAGCTTATTCGTATATTTGACCATATTATGGAGTATTTGTCTGAAAACAAAGAGGATGAATATAGTAGATCGGTGATTTCTCGTGCCACAGCACGAATATTCAGACGTATGGTTGAACAGCTAGATAATAGCTCTGAGATGAAGAATCGTGCGGATAGAGAAGTATTTCATAATGCAAATATTATCACAAAATCAATGTTCTTATTTGACACAGGTTCAAATCAGAGCTATTCGCAGATACTTAGTTCGCTTCCTATGATAGGTATAGATAATAGTGTTCTTGTTATGTATGAGAAGCCGATTACTTATCTTGTTAAGGATAACTTTAAGGTGCCTGAGAATTTATATATAAGAGCTGTACAGCACAAGGATAATGTATTTGTTCCTAGTAATAAAGATAGAGCAGTGTCTTTGGATGATTTATTCAAGAAGTGTATTGAACTTACTGAAGAAAATGAGCGTAAAGACTATATAATGCTTACATTATATGCTGATGAAGTAAATTATGGATTTATTCTTTGTGATATCTCATTTGATTATTATAGCTGTATAGAGGCTTTGGTTAATCAGGGTAGTAATGCGATTAGAATGCTTCAGCTGTTGCAACAACAGGAAGAAACCAGTGCTCAGCTACAGATGTCTTTAGAACTTCTTCAGAAGCATAATATTGAGCTTGATGAAATGGCTAAAAAAGATGAACTTACTGGAATATATAATCGACGTGGATTTTTGTGCTCATCCCAGGAAGCGCTTGATAATCCTGAGAATCAGGATAGGTATGCATTAATTGCCTATGCAGATACAGATAACCTTAAAATCATTAATGATCGTTACGGACATGAGGGTGGTGACTTCGCTTTAACCAGTTGTAGTAATATCCTTTCAAAAGTATTTGGAAAGGATGGTTTGATTGGCCGTATAGGTGGTGATGAATTTGCTATAGTTGCTGTAGTTGATGAAGTAGAAGCGCATGATAAATATTTAAAATTACTTGAAGATACGATGGTCGAACTCAATGCCAATTCGGGTAAAGAATATATGGTTAAGATGAGTGTAGGTATGACCCTGGTTAAGATTAAGAAAGGCTTACAAATCGCTGATTTACTTGATAAAGCGGATGCACTTCTTTACAAAAAGAAAAAGACAAGACGTAAGGAAATACTTAAGTCCGTGCTTGAAAATTAGTTGAAAAATATGAGTTCGAGTGGTAAAATAATTATGTATAAAATTATGAAAGGCGGTTACAATTTAGTATGAATAGAGTAGAAGATATAATTGATGCAATCAAGTTAACAGAGCTTCTTAAAAACAATAAAAATGACGAGAAGGACGATTCAAAGGATATTATTAAGATTGTTCTTATCGTAGTAGGTGCTATTGTATTAATCGGTGTTATAGCTTATGCAATTTATAGATTTGTTACACCAGATTATCTTGAGGACTTCGATGATGATTTCGATGAGGATTTTGATGATGACTTCTTCGAGGATGAAGATATCGTAGTTGAGGATGAGAAGAAGGACGATAAGTAATTTGTAGTTTGCTTTAATACAAAATTATCGTGTTATAATCAAGCTTTTTGAGTGGGATGGGTTTCCATCCCACTTTTTAGGTATTGGGTTATTATAGATTTTTTTTTAAGGATAATAAAAAGGATTTGAGTGATGAAAAAGGGCGAAGTATATATTGGAAAAGTTATAAGTCAGGATTTTCCTAACAAATGTAGAGTGGAGATAGAAGGCGAAGAACTTTTGGTTCATTGTAAGGGTGGTATTGTTGGTCAGGAGGTAGAGCTTAGAGTTACTAAGAAACGCTCTGATAAAGCAGAAGGAAATATCCTTAGTATAGTAACAAAGGCTGTAAATGAAATAGAACCAATATGTCCTCACTTTTATGTATGTGGAGGATGTTCATATCAGAATTTGGATTATGAAGATCAAAAGAATATGAAGAATAAAATGCTTCGCAATATCTTAGAGAATGTTGTAGATAATGAAATTCGCAAGAATCCAGGGTTAGGAATAGAAGCACAGGGATATTTTGATTCGATATATGAAGGTGTAGTTGGTAGTCCTGTTCATGAAGAATATAGAAATAAAATGGAGTTTTCTTTTGGCGATAGTTGTAAAGGTGGAGAACTTGAACTTGGACTTCATAAGAAGGGAAGTTTTTATGACATTATAAGTGTAAAAGACTGTCAGATAGTTGATAGCGACTATAGAGCTATTTTATCGGAAACATTAAGCTACTTTAGAGGTAAGGAATGTAATTATTATCATAAGCTTAGTCATGAAGGATTCCTTCGACATCTTGTGATACGTAAAGCAGTTAAGACAGGTGAAATCCTAGTTAATCTTGTTACTTCTAGCCAAATTCCACATGATACTCCATGCACAGAAGTAAGTATTATACAGGATTGGAAAGAAGCAATACTGTCTCTTTCATTTAAAGGCAAAATAGCAGGCATAGTTCATACAATTAATGATTCATTGTCGGATGTTGTTCAGGCTGATAGGATAGATATTTTGTGTGGTCAGGATTACTTCTATGAAGAACTCCTTGGGCTTAAGTTTAAAATTTCACCATTTTCGTTCTTTCAGACTAATAGTCTTGGTGCAGAGGTGCTTTATTCAAAAGCGAGAGACTATATATTTGACAGTGCATTAGAAAAGAATAAAAAATCCGATAAGATAGTCTATGACCTTTATTCTGGCACTGGAACTATAGCACAGCTCATTGCCCCTGTTGCTAAGAAGGTGATAGGAGTTGAAATTATTGAGGAAGCAGTAGTAGCAGCTAGAGAGAATGCTAGTCTTAATGGTCTTGATAACTGTGAATTTCTCGCAGGAGATGTCCTAAAAGCTCTTGATGATATTATAGAGAAGCCTGATTTTATTATTCTTGACCCTCCTAGAGATGGCGTACATCCAAAGGCACTTCGAAAGATAATTGATTACGGAGTAGACAATATTATTTATATTTCATGTAAACCAACAAGTCTTGCCAGGGATTTTGAAACTCTTATTGGATGTGGTTACGTTCCAGTAAAGATTTGTGGCGTGGATCAATTCCCTCAAACTGTTCATTGTGAGACGGTTGTTCTTCTTTCCCAACTCCGACAGAAACCGGATGATTATATTGATGTGGATATTGATGTGGATGAATTAGAGGGCACTTCTGCTGAAACAAAGGCAACCTATGAAAAGATAAAGAAGTATGTTGCAGAGCATAATGATGGGATGAAGGTTTCGAATCTCTATATTGCGCAGGTAAAGAGAAAGTGGGGATTGGAACTGGCAGAAAATTTTAATCTGCCGAAGTCGGAGGATTCCAGACAGCCACAGTGCCCTAAAGAAAAGGAGGAGGCTATTGTGGAGGCTTTGAAGGCTTTTCAGATGATTTAGTTTTTTTTTAAATAGAAGCAGAAAAATGGGGATAGACTATTATGGAATATCCTATGCGTTGAAAGCTGTTTATACCAAAGATGGCCTATGCCAATTGCCGCTATGTTGCATAGTAAATAACGACAACAGCTTTATACTTTGGTATAAAGGTTCCTTCTATGGTGTGACAGATGTTGACCCAAAGAAAACAGTAAGCTATATTGAAATATATGTTGTTTGACAATCAGAGCGATAAATTCAGGTTTTAGAGTGCAGAGGAGGTACTATTATGATGACAAATTCAGAAAATGCAAAGAAAATTACAGATTCCGTGTTCGGTGTTCTTGTTCATGATGGAATGAATGGATGGAGAGGATTTGAAACAAATGAGATCGATTGTGTCCCGGGAAATATAGAAATTGAGCTAGAGGGCAGTTTTGACGAAGAAATAACGGATGCTCAGAAAAATGCCTATGTAGTATATTCTAAAAAAAGAAAAGACCACCTTATTTCTTTGTATAAGATGTTGTATACATCATTTTTAAGAGATCCCGAAAAGGCCAAACAGGTTGTAGAAGAGGATCCTAATATGAAAGTTTCAATAGCTACGCCTAAGACTCTTTTTATCGATAGAGAAGGTAACTATGGTTGGATTTGTCATACCAGATGGGATAATAGTTATATTGCTATACTTTTATCAGAGGAAAAGCCTAGTTGGATGTCACCACGTGAACTAAG
This sequence comes from Lachnospiraceae bacterium, assembly GCA_045600085.1. GTDB lineage: Bacteria > Bacillota > Clostridia > Lachnospirales > Lachnospiraceae > NK4A136. The sequence goes on along the minus strand of JAZRXF010000117.1, from coordinate 2,196 downwards.
AAGCTATGCATCTGCAGAGAAAAAAGTTGATAAAGTCTTTGGGGTAATGTTCAAGGTACTGTCAACATGGCAAAAAACGGACATTTTCTTAATAGGTGAAGATGAGTTTTATACAACCAGTGTTACCGTTGAAACATACGAAGAGGACATTAAGGATGAACAGAGAGCTATTTATCTCGATTATATGAAACATCAATCAGAATTTGAAGAAAAATTGAAGGAAGAATTGCTGGATTATTATTTGAATAACTATGATTATATAGCAAAGTACAGTCGCATTCCGGAAACATTAGATAAAGATCATATCTCACTGGATAATGTATTACAGTTGTTAGAATATGACAGCTTGATAGTTCATATGGATGGACGAATTGCTTGGTCTTGTGAGTCGTTTATAGAACAGAATGGAATAGCATTTGAATGGGTAGATGGTAAGGTGAAAATGATAGTGCCATTTTCTGATTATATGTACAGCTAAGTTATATAATATTAGCTAATCAAGGAGGACGATGCTTATTTTTTGGATAGTTTGTATCGTGTTTAGCTGTATAGCAGTTGCGATAAAAGAAATGTACGAGCCTACATCAAAAGTGAAAAATGTTTTTATGAATGTGTTTATGGTGATGACACTTGGGGCACAGCTGGCTGCGATTTATTTAACAGCTGAAAAATCATCGTTTTTGGCCATGATAGCAGTTATGTTATTTGACTATTACTGGTTTATATTTGCACCCTTTCATCCAAATGGTGATGCAGCAGGAAATGGTATGGCACGTGCATTTCGGCCAGTAGTTAATATAACAGCGACGCTTGTTTTGGGCGTAGCGTCATTCCTTCTTATAAGGTTTTTAACACCGAATGGATGGTCGCTAGGGCTTTATATTGTATTGGCCGTAGCAGCGTTGATTGGACTATATAACATAGCAGGAAATAGTCAATCATTCATATCTGGTGGTTCATTCTATAGGACTGCCAGAGAAGCACACATGACAGAAGAGGATTTTAGAAAGACTTTATTTAGAGAGAATATGCTGGAAGACAATGATCCATGGCAGGCAAAGGAACTTGATGCCAGCCCAAAGGATTTAGCGTTTTGGGATGCATATATGTGTAAAGATATCGCTGCAAAAACATATGGCAAACTCCACTGTTTGTTGCTAGAGGGACATTTTGAATTTTCGGAAAGATGCGTTGATTTTCATTTCAAGAGATTTGGATACGGCTGTTTGGAAAGCGTGAAAAATGGAGATTTAAATGACCTAGAAGAGTTTATGCCGCAAGCCATAACTTTAGCCTGGTATGATACTTCGGATGGAAATACGTATAAGATACAGGAGAATTTGCCAAAGGAATTAGATCATTATTTTGATGATAAAGATAGATTTGATCTTGATGATGTAGAGTTTTGTATCATGCCAGGAGGCAGGGTGTTGATGTACCACAACGCATTTCAAAAGATACATAACATTTTGATTGAGTATCCACTGCAGGGTAAGGTGACAGATGAATACAATCAAGTAATTTCGGATTATCTTCAGGAGAAAAGAATTGATGTTAAAAAGTATAGAAATGTGTCTACACCATCTCTTGATACGATAGATAATTATTTAAAGCGTTATAATTACAAGGTTTCATTTGCTTCAGAAGATAATAAGTTCAATATCACAAAGACTATCTGCGGCTTTTTCAACGGAGAAAAGGTTTTGTCAGATGGCGAGTGGAAAGAAGATATGTATCCGGCGAGAATAAAGGATGTGTTCCTAAGATTTGAGAATACAGATAGCCGGTATTCAGCCTTTGTATATTTTAGTGAAGAAGAAATACTTAGGTGCTTTGAGGAAGCTTTTACTGGGGCTAATCCATCAGAAACCGGAGAATTTATAATTACGGTTGGAGCAGGGCTAGGTGCATTTGAGTTTGTATTAATGGTTGGAGATAAAGTGTATTCACTAAATGAAACTGAAGTGCGACTATATATAAATGATAGAGATGATAGCGGCAAGCTTGTCTTTAAAAACTACAAGGGAAACCATAGTAATTTGTTATATGGTCTTGCTATTAAGGCATCAAAGTAAAAGAGGATGATACAGTATGAAGCTAATAGAAATTCGACATGGTGTAACCGGTTTCTTTTTATATGATGGAGAAGACGTAGTAGATTTCGGCGGTGATTTTGATGGCGAGTCAGATGATATG
>JAZRXF010000116.1:0-15184 GCA_045600085.1 Lachnospiraceae bacterium | reverse complement strand
AGAACAACTATTCTCGGACAAATATTTGCTATGTTTGTGTTACTCTTTGTACGTATCATAAGAAAGGATTCTATAAAGTCAGCGTTTGCAAGATTCGGAGCGGTTCTTCTTGCGACGGCAATATTGTTCTATCCAGTTTATCTTGGTATTCGTTATATTCCGCCGATTGTGGATCAACCTATTTTACTTGCATGGGAAGATCAGGAGGGAAGACATGTTAATAAGGGAGATCCGATAGATTCGTGGAAATATATATCACTTAAAGAATTCGTTTCGGTTGTGTTTAATAAATTAGGTGTGACTGTAGATTTTCATTTGGAGCGAAATATAGATCCATCTGAAATAGTACCAGTTGAAACATCGAATATTGAAAATATTAGTTCATTTTGCGTTGCAACTACTAGCAGTGAGTTGACTGGAACGATTGTAAGAACGGCAAGTGAAGTGACTATTGAGGTAGATGATGAAGCAGATATTTCCAATGGCCGATTTACTATATGGAAGAAATATTTTGGATTACTTACCATAGGAGGTCATTATCCACCGGAAATCATTATGGACAATGGCGAAGAAGTATTCCACGCGCATAATACATATCTTCATCTTTCATATATGTATGGATTAATATTTGGTGTATTATATCTTATTCAATTAGGACTTGCATTGTTATTTGCGATAATAAATTATATAAAGAAAATCGAATTTGAAAATAGTGGTTTGTTTGTTCTTTTATTACTTGGAACATCGGCGATGGCTCAGATGACAGAAAGTGTTGTTCATCCATGTAATTTCTTTTGCTTCTTTACATATTTATCCATCGTTTTTGTGGCAAACATTGCTTTCAAGAAGTCAGTAAAAAGTGAATAAGAGTTAATTATATACAATATAATAAACTGTTTGGAGGGTGCTATGGCCATAAAAAGTAAGTTTACATATAAATCAGATATTGATGGTGTAACAATACATGCACTACGCTATGAGCCAGATGGAGCGGTTAAGGGCATAGTCCAAATAGTTCATGGGATGTGCGAGCATAAGGAAAGATATGTTGCACTCATGGATTATCTTGCTGCCAATGGATATTTATGTGTTATTCATGATCATAGAGGCCATGGGCAAAGTATAGAGAAACAAGGTGACCTTGGATATATGTATCAGGGCGGTTATAGAGGCCTTGTAGAGGATACTCATCAGCTAATGGTTATGGTAAAAGACTTTGTGAAAAAGAGTATGGGACAGGAAGTTCCGTATTATATGCTTGGACATAGTATGGGATCACTGGTAGTGAGAGTCTTTTTAAAGAAATATGATTCTGAGATAGATAAGCTTGTTGTTATGGGAAGTCCTTCTAATAGACCTGGTACAACTGCAGGCTTAGTACTAATAAATATTCTAAAGAAGCTTAAAGGCGATAAAAGTCATTCTAAAATTCTTGATTTTATAGTAGTCAATTCCAGTTATGAAAAGAGATATAAGGCGGAGAATACGCCTCATGCATGGTTAAGCACAGATAAGTCAGAGGTGGCTAAGTATAATAAGGACCCACTTTGCAATTACAGCTTTACCATTAATGGCTATGAGAATCTTGTTTTACTCACCAAAGAAACATATAGTAATGAAGCATGGAGTATGAAAAATGCAGAATTGCCTATTAAGTTCTTATCTGGAGAAGGGGATCCTTGCGCTGTGGATAAAAAATCATTTGCTAATAGTATGAGATTTCTAAAAAAGCTTGGCTATCAGAATGTGACTGGAAAGATGTATAAGGGTATGAGACATGAGATACTGAATGATACGATTAGAACAACAGTATACAGCGATATATTAAATTTTTTCGAGAAATAAATATGTAAGTATATTTAAAAAGTAAAAATATGGGGTGTTACATATGGATAGTAAGAAATATATAATGGCATTCGATGCCGGAACGACAAGTAATAGAGCTATTATATTTGATGAAAAATGCAACATAGTTAGTATGTCACAGAAGGAGTTTACGCAGTATTATCCGAAGCCAGGCTGGGTGGAGCATGATGCCATGGAGATATGGTCATCAATGCTTGGCATGGCAGTGGAAGCTCTTGATAAGGCAAGACTGACAGCAGAGAATATAAGTGCTATAGGTATTACCAATCAGCGAGAGACCACGATTGTATGGAATAAAAATACAGGTGAACCTGTATATAATGCTATAGTATGGCAATGCCGTAGAACAGCTGAATACTGTGATAGTATAAGTGATAAAGCAGATATTATCCGGGCAAAAACTGGACTGGTTATTGATCCATACTTTTCAGCTACAAAGCTCAAATGGATTCTTGATAATGTATCAGGTGCGAGAGAAAGAGCGGAGGCTGGTGAGCTAATATTTGGTACAGTAGAGACCTGGCTTATATGGAAGCTAACTGGTGGTGCGGTTCACGTGACTGACTACTCGAATGCATCAAGAACGATGCTTTTTAATATTAATACATTAGAGTGGGATAGAGAAATCCTGAAATTACTTAATATTCCAGAGGTGATGCTTCCTAAGGTTTGCTCCAATAGTGAAGTATATGGAGAAACTAGTAGTTCATACTTTGGTGCACCTATAAAGGTCGCTGGAGCGGCTGGAGATCAGCAGGCAGCGCTCTTTGGACAAGGCTGCTTTGAAAAGGGCACAGCAAAAAATACTTATGGAACAGGCTGTTTTCTTCTAATGAATATCGGAAATAAACCGATATATTCTAATAATGGACTTGTTACAACTGTTGGATGGGGTATCGATGGGAAAATCACATATGCGCTTGAAGGATCCGTGTTTGTTGGTGGCGCGGCAATTCAGTGGCTCAGAGATGAGCTGATGCTTATTAATAATGCTGCAGAGAGTGAAGAGCTTGCACTGAAGGTTGAAGATACTAATGGATGCTATGTTGTACCAGCATTTACAGGACTGGGGGCGCCGTATTGGAATCCACATGCAAGAGGCTGCATAACCGGGCTTACAAGAGGTGCTAACAGATATCATATTATACGTGCAACACTAGATTCAATTGCATATCAGACAGGTGATGTACTTGCTGCAATGCAGGAAGATATAAATGCTAAGGTATCAGCTCTTCATGTTGATGGTGGTGCAAGTAATAATAACTATTTAATGCAGGTGCAGGCTGATATAAGTGATTTGAAAGTTTGCAGGCCTAGCTGCGTGGAAACGACAGCAATGGGAGCCGCATATCTTGCGGGATTAGCCGTTGGATATTGGAAGAGTACAGACGATATTGTTAGTAATTATGAGATAGATAGGGAATTTGTACCCAAGATTTCAGAGGAGACCAGAAAATTCATGCTAGATGGTTGGAAAGATGCAGTTTCAAGAGTTGAAAGCTGATGATAACTACGTATTTTAAGGCAAAATAGAAAGAGATTTATGAACATTGAGGAATTTAAAAGAAAAGTTAATACACGAGAATATGATTTCTTGCGAAACGATTCTAGGTTTGGGAAGAATCTCTTACTTCTTGCCGTAGGTGGAAGCTATGCTTATGGCGTTGAGGATGAAACATCAGATATTAATGCAATGGGAATAGCACTTAATAGTAAAAAGGAAGTACTTACGGGAAGAGCCTTTGATAGATTTTATGATGCTGATACGGAGACGGTTATATTTTCATTTAGTAAGGTAATACAGCTTTTGCTTGATGGTAATCCTGCGACATTTGAACTGCTTGGGCTAAAAGATGACCATTATATCTATATGTCGCCAATAGCCCATGAACTTCTATATAGTCGAAAAATCTTTTTGTCAAAAAAAGTTGTTGAGTCTTATGAGAAGTTTATCAGAAAAGCATTGTATGCCATAAAACAAAAGGCGGATGGGGAAAATATCAAGCGAGATAGAGAAAGATTACTTGTCGAAAATATGAATGCTATTCGTAATAGCTTTGGTGATAAGTATTCTAAGATACCAAGTGATTCAATATATATGTATCTTGATGATGTGGGTAACAATGCAGGTGCGGATATTTTTATGGATATTTCACTGAACCATTATCCACTTAGAGACTATGTCAGTCTTCTTGAGGATCTTCATGCAATGGTCGATTCATTTGGAAAGCCTGGTAGGAGAAAAGGAGATGCCTTAACGCTCGAAAATATATCAAAGCACTGTATGCATTTAGTGAGGTTATATTTAACACTTTTTGATATACTTGATAAGCAGGACATAATTACTTATAGAGGGCAGGACAGGAAACTGCTAATGGAAGTTAAGCGTGGTAGATATCTTGATTCTGAGGGGAAGCCTGACGAGGATTTTTTTAAGCTCATAGATGATTTTGATAAGCGACTTAATGTCCATAAGGCAACAACAAAGCTCCCGGATGAGCCAGATTATTCACTTATTGATAACTTTGTAATGAGTGTTAATGAGAGAATAATTAGGGGCGAGATATAATATTGTAAAATATATTTCCACACATATGAAAATGGTTCATATGTGTGGACTTTTTTGTTGTAAGAAATGTTATATTAAGGTAAAATTAATACTAGATGTGGTAATGATGGCCACAAAAAATGTATTGGAGGTAACGAATCAATGACTTATAAGGAACAGTTCGACTTTTGGTTAAATGATGACTATTTTGATGAAGGTACAAAGCAAGAATTACTTGCCATCAGAAATGATGAAAAGGAAATAGAGGATAGATTCTATAGAGAACTTGAGTTTGGTACAGGTGGTCTTCTAGGTGTAATTGGAGCAGGTACTAACAGAATGAACGTATATACAGTTCGTAAGGCTTCTCAGGGATTAGCTAATTATATTATTAAGAACAATGCATGTGATAAAGGTGTTGCTATCGCATACGACTCAAGAAGATTCTCTCCAGAGTTTGCTGATGAGGCTGCACTTTGCTTAGCAGCTAATGGTATTAAGGCTTATGTATTTGATGCTCTTAGACCAACACCAATGCTTTCATTTGCACTCCGTCAGCTTGGCTGTACAGCAGGTATAGTTGTTACAGCTTCACACAATCCACCAGAATACAATGGATACAAGGTATACTGGGAGGACGGTGCACAGGTTACACCACCTCATGATAACAATATTATCGGTGAGGTTAATGCTATTACTGATTATCATACAGTAAAGACTATGGATAAGCAGGAAGCAATCGATAAGGGATTATACATTGTAATCGGCAAAGAAATAGATGATGCATATATGGTAGAGCTTAAGAAGCAGATTATACATCCAGATATCATCAAAGAAGTTGCTGATGATATCAAGATTGTATATTCACCATTCAATGGTACAGGTAATGTTCCAGTTAGAAGAATTCTTTCAGAGCTCGGTTTTAAGAATGTATATGTAGTACCAGAGCAGGAGATGCCAGATCCTAACTTTACAACTCTTGCATATCCTAACCCAGAAGATCCAGCAGCATTTACACTTGCTCTTAAGCTTGCAAAGGAAAAAGATGCCGATGTAATCATGGCTACTGATCCAGATGCAGATAGACTTGGTATATATGCACTTGATTCAAAGACGGGTGAGTATGTTCCATTTACTGGTAATATGTCTGGTATGCTTATCGCTGAGTACATTATGAGAGAGCGTGTTGCTACAAAGACAATGCCTGCCAATCCAGCGCTTGTAACAACTATTGTTACTACAAATATGGCACAGGCGATTACAAAGGCTTATGGTGTTAAGGAAATAGAAACACTTACAGGATTCAAGTATATCGGCGAGCAGATTAAGTTATTTGAACAGACTGGTTCTAACAACTACGTATTTGGTCTAGAAGAGTCATATGGATGTCTTGCTGGTACACATGCAAGAGACAAGGATGCGGTAGTAGCTGTTATGTGCTTATGCGAGGTTGCTGCCTATTGCAAGAAGCAGGGAATCACTCTTTGGGATATGATGATAGAGTTATATGAAAAGTATGGTTATTACAAAGAAACTCAGTACGCAATCACAAAGAAGGGTAAGGAAGGTCTTGAAGAGATAGCAGCTATGATGGAAAAGCTTCGTAGCAATCCTCCACGTGAATTCGGTGATCTTAAGGTTAAGGAGTTTAGAGACTATAAGCTCGACAAGGTTATTAACTATGTGACAGGCGAAGAAGGAAAAACAGGTCTCGCTACTTCGAATGTATTGTATTTTGATCTTGAGAATGATTCATGGTGCTGTGCTAGACCATCAGGTACAGAACCTAAGATTAAGTTCTATATGGGTGTAAAGGGTACATCACTTGAGGATGCTAGTGCCAAGGTTGAAGCACTTACAGCAGCAGTAAAATCTAATCTTTAATATTAAGAAAAGAATATTCAATAATGCAAAAACCATGCCCGGTGCAAACTGGAAATGGTTTTTGCTATTGTTAAGAGAAAAAGAATGATATGGGGAATATTGGTAAGACCATTATGTATTTTAGGCGTAATGGTGTTAAGAATACGGCATATGCTGTATTAGAGCGTTTGCAGGATAAGAAAAATAAATATACATATATGGAGCCAAGTGAAGAGGAACTTCAGAAACAAAAGGAGGCGCATTTTGCATTTGAGCCTCTTATTTCAGTACTTGTTCCTTGTTATGAAACGAAGCCTGTATTTTTGGAGGATTTGGTACTTTCTTTGCAGGATCAAACTTACACAAAGTTTGAAATTGTTCTGGCTGATGCATCAAAGTCAACTGATGTTATGAGGGTAGCTGGCTCGCTTGCTGAGCAATATGGCAATATTGTATATCATAGGTTAGACAGTAATGAAGGTATATCAGAGAATACCAACAAGGGATTAGTCCTGTGCAAGGGTGATTATATAGGTCTTCTTGATCATGATGATTTACTGACCAGGGATGCACTTTATCATGTGGTCAAAGCTATTAATGATAGTAAAAAGAATAAAATTGATCCTATTCTTATTTATTCGGATGAAGATAAAACAGATACATATTTGGAACACTACTATGAACCGCATAGGAAACTGAAATTCAATGAAGATTTAATTATGACAAATAATTATATATGTCATTTTTCTGTTTATGATGCATGGGTAATTAAGAAGTTGATGCTTCGAAAGGACTATGATGGGGCGCAGGATTTTGATCTTGTGCTTAGAACAGTGAGTTATATAAAAAAGGAGTATGGCACGAAGTGGCGTGATTGTGTGGTTCATATACCAGAGATTATATATCACTGGAGGTGTCATAAGGAGTCTACCGCCTCTAATCCAGAATCAAAGAATTATGCTTATATCAATGGTGGTAAGGCTATAGAAGATTATCTTGAGGCCAATGGGATTAAAGGCGATGTAAAACCACTTAAACATCTTGGATTTTACAGGATAGACTACATGGATGGCGTTTTTGCGCAGAGAAGCGATATTGGGGCTATTGGTGGGCCAGTAATTTATAGTAATAAGATTATAAGTGGTGCACTAAATGGCAAAGGACAGCCTCTTTACAATAAACTAAATATTCACTTCTCGGGATATATGCATAGGGCTGCATTGCAGCAGTCTGTCTCGGTACTAGACATTAGAAATATTAGGATCAGACCAGAATACGAAGACCTATTTAGGGAAGTGACGGGATTAAGCTATCCTATCAAAATATCAGAGGATATGTATAAAGAAGAAAATAATATGAATTTTATTAAAAAAAGTATTATTTTTTGCAATAAATTAAAAAATAAAGGCATTAATCTACTGTATGATCCGGAATTTAATGCCAATGAGGATATTAAATGAGTATAAAGGTTTCGGTTGTGATACCTAATTTCAATGGAAAAGATTATCTTGATAAATGCATTTCAAGCTTACTAATTCAGGATTTTAAGTGGTTTGAGATAATTATTGTCGATGATTGTTCTACGGATCAAGCTTTTAACTTGTGCAGAGAGAAGTATGCAGATAACGGGGGCATACCAATTAAGTTCATTAAAAGAAGGAACAATGGTGGATTCTGTGCATGTGTTAATGATGGAATAATCAATTCTGATGGCCAGTATGTTCTTTTACTAAATAATGATACTGAAGCTGACAAGTCCTTGGTAGGAAATCTGTACAAAGCTATATGCAATAAAAACAGGATATTTTCTGTTGGGGCTAAAATGATACAACTTCACAATCAAGAACTGCTAGATGATACAGGAGATTTGTATTGCTTGCTTGGCTGGGCATTCGCGCCAGCGAAAGATAAGCCAGTTAGTAAATATAGTAAAAGAGCAAAAATATTTGCCAGCTGTGGTGGATGCGCCATATACAGACGTGATGTTTTGCTAAAACTTGGTTTGTTTGATGATAATCATTTTGCATATCTCGAGGATATAGATATTGGCTATAGAGCTAAACTTCATGGATATGTCAATATGTATGAACCGAGTGCAGTGGTATATCATGCAGGAAGTGCTACCAGTGGATCAAGGCATAATGATTTCAAGGTGAGACTTGCTGCGCAGAATAGTATATATCTTGTATTTAAGAATATGGCTTATTGGCAACTGCTTGTTAACTGGCCAATGCTATTTCTTGGGATATTGATTAAATTGGTTTATTCTACACGAAAAGGCTTAGGACAAAGTTATTTGCAGGGATTAAAGCAAGGCTTTGTTTTATGTCATTCAAAGAAGGGATTCCAGAAAAAAGTTGATTTTAGAAGGATACCACTTGGCCGAGTTGTTGGAATAGAATGTGAGCTTATAATTAACACCTTTAGAAGGCTTTTAGGGTAAGTTAGTAGATTGTAGTTGTATCTTGTATTTTTTATATGATTAAGGTACAATGGATTGGTATGTTTGAACAGATGGTGATGACATGATAAAAGACAATCAGAGAATTTTAAATGGTATTCATGTCTTTTTAGATGCTGTGATTATTGTTCTTTCCTATATTGTTGCATGGCATTGCAAATTTGAGTGGGGAAGTGCTGATGGAGTTCAGACCATTTCGCAGCAAGATTACTACAGCTTTCTGAGATTTATTGTACCACTATTATTACTATTGTATTATTGGTGCGGTATGTATCTTTCAAAAAGATACTCAAGTAGTGAAGCGGATGTAATTAATGTATTAAAGGCTAATCTTATCGGTATTGGTATAGTTATTGCAGGCCTTTATATATGGAAGATAATAGACTTTTCACGTGCGATGTTTGGTATATTTTATGCCATAACATGTGGCGCTGAAATCCTTTACAGGCAACTACTTAGAGCTTTTCTTCGAAAAATCAGAGGTAAAGGATTTAATATTAAGCATGTTTTACTTGTTGGATATTCCAGGGCTGGTGAGAAGTATATTGATAGAATAATGGAGAATCCACAGTGGGGATTTGAAGTTTATGGTATTTTAGATGACCATATTCCGCAAGGAGTTACCTACAAAGGCGTGAAGGTTATAGGAGAGATTGAGAACATAAACTCACTTCTTCTAGAAAATAAATTTGATGAAATAGGTATAGCATTATCTCTTTCTGATTATAGCAGGCTTGAGGAGCTTGTTAATATATGTGAAAAAAGTGGTGTGCATACCAAGTTTATTCCAGACTATAATAGCGTTATTCCTTCAAAACCATATCAGGAGGATTTGTCTGGACTTACAGTTATAAATATTAGACATGTGCCACTTACAAACAATCTTAATATTCTTATTAAGCGAGTTATGGATATATGTGGTTCAATTGTTTGCTTGATATTATTTTCTCCAATAATGCTTATATCAGCTATTATGATAAAGCTTGGAGATAAAGGACCAATAATCTTTTCACAGGAGAGAGTGGGACTTCACAATAAGAAGTTTAAAATGTATAAGTTCCGCACTATGCGACAACAAACGGAAGAAGAAGAGAAAAAAGGTTGGTCTAAGCGCGGTGATGCGAGAGTTACTAAGGTTGGAAAATTCCTTAGAATGACAAGCCTTGATGAGCTCCCACAGATGGTTAATGTTCTTAAAGGCGATATGTCGCTTATTGGTCCTAGACCAGAACGTCCGCAGTTTGTTGAAAAATTCAAGGAAGAAATTCCAAGATATATGATAAAGCATCAGGTCAGGCCAGGAGTTACTGGTTGGGCTCAAATCAATGGATATCGTGGGAACACTTCAATACGTAAACGTATAGAATATGATCTCTATTATATAGAGAACTGGACAGTGTTCTTTGATATAAAGATATTGTTTTTAACAATATTCAAAGGTTTTATTAATAAAAACGCTTGTTAGTAAAATGTGAGGTAAGGGAGAGTAAAATGGGAAACACAGGTTCGTCAAAAAAGGGTCATAAGAAGAACTCTAGAAAGGCAGCACAAAAACAGCGTAACAAAATAATCCTTTTCGTAGCAGAATTATTTGTTTTAGTTATATTAGGATTAGTAGTATGGGCAGTATTTAAGGGAACAGATGAAGAAAGCGGTGTTCAGAAGATTAATGTAGCACAGGAAGATGTTATTTCAGATGAAATCGTCAGCTACTTTGATTCAACTACTGTTGTTGGTAATGATGGTACAGAAAAGAAGCTCTCAGATATGTATACTCAGGTCGCTTTATTTGGCGTAGACTCTAGAGAGGGTGAGCTTGCTAAGAATACCAGAACTGATACTATTATCATTGCATCTATTAATAATGAAACCAAGGAAGTTAAGCTTTGTAGTGTATACCGAGATACATATCTTAATCTTAGCAATGACCAGTACAATAAGGCTAACTCAGCTTATGCTAAGGGTGGTCCTGCTCAGGCAATCAATATGCTTAATATGAACCTTGATCTTAATATTCAGAATTATGTTACAGTAGGTTTCAAGGGCGTAGTTGAAACAGTTGATGCTCTTGGTGGTATTCCTATTCAGGTTGAAAGCTCGGAGATAGGATATCTTAATGATTATCAGTATTGTATAGCAGAAGATATTAATCGAATGAGTGATTATACAAAGGTTACAAGTGCTGGATTACAGACGCTAACAGGTCTTCAGGCATGTGGTTACTGCCGAATCCGTTATACAGCAGGAGATGACTATAGACGTACTGAGAGACAGCGTACAGTTGTTACTAAGATGAGTGAGCAGGCAAAGACAATGAGTGCTGCGCAGCTTACTACTATTTGTAATAATTCATTTTCTAATATAGCAACTTCGTTTGAGCTTAATCAGTTGCTTGAGTATGCAGTAGATGTACCTAACTACAATATTGTTGGCTCTGAAGGCTTCCCATTTGCTGATTATAGAGCGGGTGTTGATATGGGTAGTAAGGGTAGCTGTGTAGTACCAACAGATCTTGAGACCAACGTAGTAATGCTTCATAAGTATCTTTTTGGCACAGATTATACTCCATCTGATACTGTAAAAGCTTGTAGCCAGCAGATATCTAAGGATACAGGGCTTTATTTATAAGATGGTTTTTGGAAGGACCGCTTTTGGCGGTCCTTTTTATTACATATGAGAAACATAGGGATTTATATATGACAGTTGATGTGATAATACCTGTATACAAGCCTGATGATAAGCTGATACAGATTATAAAAAGGCTTCATTCACAGACAATTAAGCTAAACAAATTGATACTGATAAATACTGAGCAGAGTTATTTCGACGATTTCTTCGAGGGCAAAACAGTGCTTGATGATTATGATGATATTGTGGTGAAGCATATTACATGTGATCAGTTTAATCATGGAGCAACGAGACGAATGGGTGTAGAAATGTCTCGGGCAGATTATTTTGTGTGTATGACGGATGATGCAGTTCCGCTTGATGATATGCTTTTAGAACAGCTTGTAGGACCTCTGGAGAAGGGAATTGCTGCTGCGGTATATGCTAGACAGTGCGTAAGTAAAAAATGCTCTGAAATAGAGCGTCTTTCGCGTAAATTCAATTATCCGGATGAATCGAGGCTGAAATCCAAAAGAGATATTGATAGGCTTGGAATAAAAACATATTTTTGTTCTAATGTTTGTGCTGCTTATAACCGAGACATATATGAGAAGCTCGGTGGTTTTGTGAGAAGTACTATTTTTAATGAAGATATGATATATGCAGCGAGTATAATTAAGGCAGGATATGCCATTTATTACAATGCTGGTGCGAGGGTTGAACATTATCATATATATAGTAACCTGCAGCAATTAAGACGAAATTTTGATCTTGGCGTATCGCAAGCAGATCATCCAGAGGTGTTTAAAAATGTTCCCTCAGAGGGTGAAGGTACGAAGATGGTGAGGCAAACAGCGAGCTATCTTGCAGCGAAGCATAAGTACAATAAAATAGTATCGCTTGTTATAACCAGTGGATTCAAATATTTAGGATATCAGTTAGGGAAACATTATAAGCTATTACCTAAAATGCTTATTATGAAGTTAACTATGAATAAGATGTACTGGAAGCAAGTAGAAAAGTAAAAGACTAGAAAATAACAGAAAAGAATAATTATGTAGCAATAGAAGCTAGAAGATATGCCAGAAAGGGGCTAATATATGAGTGAGTATGAAGATATTTGTATGATATGCAGGCGAAGTGAATCGCAAGCTGGAAAAATGTTTAAGATGCCAGGTAATATGTGTGTGTGTTCAGATTGCATGAGAACTACTATGGATATGGTAAACAATATGGGGATTGACCCTAATATGTTCAGTGGTGACGTGCTTGATCCTAATAAATTTAATCAGGATTTATTTAACGGCATGAATATGTTTGGTGGGTTTCCAGGGATGAATGGTTCTGCGCAAAAGAAAGACGAAAAGAAAGACGAAGAAAAGTCGGATGAAGCTGCTAATATGGAAAAAGTCGTTGATGATGTTGCAAAGGCTATTAAGAAGGATGATACAGAAAAGAATTCTGAAGCTGTTGTTGATGCCAACGTAGTTACAGATGATGATGACGATAATACAGAGTCATCTGATAAGAAAGGAAAGACTCCACAGGTTCCAAGATTTAGCTTTATTAATTTGGCAGATATGGGACTGGATGGTTTTATGCCAAGACAACGTGTCAAAAAGAAAAAAGAGGGCGAGCATAAGCCTTTAATTGCCCTTGAAGATATACCTGCACCTCATAAGATTAAGGAGCAGCTTGATCAGTATGTAGTGGGACAGGAACAGGCAAAGAAAATGATGTCAGTGGCAGTTTATAATCATTATAAACGTGTGGCAACTGGAACTATGGATGATATTGAAATTGAAAAGTCCAATATGCTTATGATTGGTCCTACAGGATGTGGTAAGACATATCTGGTAAGAACTTTAGCTAAGCTTCTCAATGTCCCATTAGCAATAACAGATGCAACAAGCCTTACGGAAGCAGGCTATATTGGTGATGACATTGAGAGTGTGGTTAGTAAATTACTTGCAGCGGCTGATAACGATGTTGATAAGGCAGAACAGGGTATTATCTATATTGATGAAATAGATAAGATTGCCAAGAAAGAAACAACTAGAAGCCGTGATGTTTCAGGTGAATCAGTACAGCAGGGTATGCTTAAGCTTCTTGAAGGGGCTGAGATAGAAGTACCTATTGGAGCGTCAAGTAAGAACGCCATGGTGCCTACAACAGTTGTTAATACTAAGAATATTTTATTTATTTGTGGTGGCGCATTTCCAGGTTTAGAGGAAATAATAAAGCAGAGATTGTCAAAGCAGACATCTATAGGATTCAATGCGGAGCTCAGAGATAAGTATGATAACGAAAAAAATATACTTAAAAAGGTTACTATCGATGATGTTCGTAAGTTTGGTATGATACCAGAATTTGTTGGCCGTCTACCTATGATGTTTGCACTTGAAAGCCTTACAGAGGAGATGCTTGTAAATATATTGCGAGAGCCTAAAAATGCTATTATTAAGCAGTATCAGAAGCTTTTAGAGCTCGATGAGGTTGAACTTGTGTTTACAGATGAAGCGCTTAACGCAATTGCTAAAAAGGCCATTGAGAGAGAAACTGGTGCAAGAGCACTTCGAGCAGTTCTGGATGAATTCATGGTAGATATTATGTATGAAATTCCTAAGGATGATAACATAGGAACTGTTGTTATTACAGAGGATTATATCGAAGGAAAAGGTGGCCCTACGATAAAAATGAGAGGCGCAGAAACTTGATTTATACGAGAAACAACAAATAATTTAATTACGATTTAATAAAAGGACTATAAATACAGATTAGCGAAGATGACTTCTTTTAAGAAGTTATCTTCGCTTTTTTTATTACATCGTAATCTGAAGATAATAAAAGAACGAGAAGGATAAATGGTAGGTGTGAAAACATGAGCATATGTAAAAGTTGTTTTTGATTGCAAAACGCGAGGAAAAAGTAAAACAGGGAGCGGAATTTAGTGCTATGAAAGACACGAATCAAAAATATGGGGAGTAGCAGTAATAAATTGTCATAATAGCGTTTAATTTTACGTTACCAGAATAGGAAAATTGATGATCTACTATTTTATGTAAAAAACATCTTTTACAGAAAAAAATGAAATTGTCTAATAATATTATGTAAACAGATGGTTAAAGTTTATAATTATTTTATAGTTTATGTTTTGGTAATAGAATTTTTACTTTATGTCAACCAATAATAAATATCACATTTGATATTAATGGAATTGTGACAAAAACAATGTTTTTTATAAAATGACACATAGGTAGTACATGTTGATAATTTAGATAACTATGTTGAAAAATATGTTACTGCTGTCGCTAAGGATGATATTATCGTAAATAGATGCGAGACTCTGAATAATATTGGTGAAATATAGATTTAAAAATTCCGGTGTTTGCGGGTGTGTTATGATAAATTAAATCTAACATTAGCAATATCATGAGTTTTCAACAAATAGATGACAACAATGTCATTTACGACAATGGATTTTATCAAAACATCATGTTTAGACTATATTGACAATAAATTGTTTGACTTTATCGCTGGATTGATTGATCCAGAAAATAGTCAAGCGTATAGTAATATTTTTTGTGTTATAAAATTATGTAAACCAATGATTTTGCAGAGAAAAAAGTTTTATGTAAACTATTTTACTGCACATTTGATACATAACTACATAGATTTTTTATTTTATGTAAACAAAATAGCATATTAAATATAGCATAATTTTTAATCTTTGAAGTACGCATGGTCGATTTCAAGAATGGATTTATTCCTCAATTAGTATCAATGATAAATGTATTATGAAAACCAGATTATTATATCTGTGCGATTAGGTTTCAATA
>JAZRXF010000115.1:0-2740 GCA_045600085.1 Lachnospiraceae bacterium | reverse complement strand
TATGTTAGTTGCACTTGCACTTGGTCTTGCAATCGCAGTAGTAGGTTGTACAAGCGCTGAAACAACAGAAGAAGCACAGGATGCTGTAGAGACAGAAGAAACAGTTGAAACAGAAGAGTCAGAAGAAACTGAAACAGAAGAGACTGTAGAGACAGATGAAACTGAAGTAGTAGCTGAGACAGAGGTTATGTCTTATGCTGAGTATATGGCAGCTGATATCGATTCAGAAGTAGTTGTTGAGACATATGTTCAGGCTAAGCAGTCATGGTGGGATAATAAGGCAACTGTATATACACAGACAGAAGACGGAGCTTATTTCCTTTACAATATGACATGTTCAGAAGAAGATTATGACAAGCTTGTAGAAGGTACAAAGATTATCGTTACAGGTTATAAGTCAGAGTGGTCTGGCGAAATCGAAATCGCTGATGCTACATTTGAAATAGTTGAGGGTGATACATTTGTTGCAGAGCCTTTTGATGCTACAAACCTTCTTGGCAAGGAAGAGCTTATTGATCTTCAGAATCAGAAAGTTTTATTTACAGATATGACAGTTGTTTCTGTAGCATACAAGAATGATCAGCCAGGTGATGATATTTACGTTAAGCTTAGCAAGGACGATGCTGAGTATGATTTCTGCTTAGAGTATTACTTAAATGGTTCTGATGAGGACTTCTACAATATGGTAGGCGGTCTTGAAGAAGGTCAGGTTGTTGATGTTGAAGGTTTCCTTTACTGGTATGAAGGCGCTAATCCACACATCACAGCAGTTACAGTTAAATAATGATATTTGACGTATAACTAATATTATCTATAATAAGGATACACAGCTAATGTGTATCCTTATTTTTGTGAATTGGCTGCTTTTATTAAGAGGTGTCTGCATATGAAAATGCTTGTTTCTGGAATAAGTGTCCGAGATGGTGAGAAGGTTGCTTATATCCTTTTTGATGAGGGTGAGCGTAGCGCTGAAGGTATCATTCCTGAATGTAAAATAATTAAAAATAAAGGTTTTGATGATGATGAAGTCAAGCAACTTGAAATTTATATGAAGGGCAATCTAATTGACTTAAAAAAGCAGGCCGCATCTATAAATCCTATAAAAGCTATGATTGAAGAGTGATAAACTTGTGCTTTTTTCTGGTTTTGTAGTAAAATACATATATTGCCGGTTCTGGGAAGAGTGCCTTCGGGTATTGCTGGTGTCTAGGTGCAACTATTTTGAATATCCCGTAGAACACGCAGCAGCCGGTATATTAATATATCTAGCATATGGATATATATGGAGGATTTATGAAAAAGAAATTGGTAGTTAGCGCTTTGGCGATTATGGCATCATCGATAGTGATGGCTTGTAGTAATAGCCAGCAGGTTCCTGGTGATATGACGGTGTCAGAACTTGCAACTTCTGATAATATTGTTTCGGAAAATACTATTTCTGACAATACTATAGAAGAAAGTGCATCTGAGAATACGGTATCTGATAATGAGATAGTCTATATTGAAAATCAGGATGCAGATATTGAAGTAATCGAAGAGGTGGAAGAAGAGCCTGAAGAAATATACGATATTTTATATACAGTTGATGAGATTGCTGAAATGGACACTGCAGGACTTGCTGCCGAGGAAGTAGTTGATTTATATCTTGCCTGTGACAGAAGTACCGTAGATTTTATAAAATTGGATAATAGAGTTATAGGCGATGTCGATACATTAGTTGAAAAGTTGGCGAAATTTCCAGCGCTCGCGCAGGTTGATATGTGCGATATATCTGGTGCTAACGGCTCGTTTACTAATGAGCAAATGGATGAGATTAACCAAAGCTTGCCTGATACCAAAGTTGTATGGCGAATTAGGATTAATAGATGGTCGTTTAGAACTGATGCAGTTGCTTTTTCTACATACCAGCCTAAGGTTATCACATATATGATGACCAATAGTGATGCCCAGGCATTTAAATATTGTACTGATCTTCGTGCATTAGACCTTGGTCATAATGCGATTACTGATTATAGTTTCCTCAAGTATTTACCAGAGCTTAGAATTCTTATTGTTGCTGATAATGTGGATAGAACTTATGGCGGATATGTTAAGAATCTTTCGTATGCGAAGTATTGTACACATCTTCAGTACTTTGAGTTCTTTATTTCACAGGTATCAGACCTTAGCTTCCTTTCGGAATTAAAAGAACTTAAAGATTTAAACCTTTGCTATACAAGAGTATCGGATATATCGGCATTTAAGGATTTGCCAAGACTTGAAAGATTGTGGCTTAACTGTTGTGGAATATCTTATGACGATTACTTACAGCTTCAGGAATGGCATCCTGATGCGAAAATCAATTATCTATATGCAGGTTCGACGGATCAGGGCTGGAGAGAACACGCAAGGTATTATGCGATGAGACAGTCATTTGCCAATAATTATCTTCACGATTTATTTAGTGATGAGGACCCAATAGTTATTGATGAAGATCCAATAGAAGAGGATAACAATGAGGATCAGGCCGAGGATGTATCTGTTGATTCAGAAGAACTTGATTTTTAATGATTATAAAATAAAAGAAATGCAATAAAAAATAATCCCGATATCGGGATTATTTCAGAGTGAAGACAAAGTCCACGGTGAAAACCGTGGATTTTTCTGTCTTTATGGTATGTTTTTGCTGTGAAACCCGCATAAACACTGGGTTTTGTGGTATAATAAAGTTATCGGAGGTACTGCCTATGATGACTCAAAA
>JAZRXF010000114.1:0-6875 GCA_045600085.1 Lachnospiraceae bacterium | reverse complement strand
TTTTTCAATTTCTGTATTCTTATTTTTATTAAATTATATGAAAAATACCCTAGCACTATATATGGTATAGCACTCCTCTTCAACCACAAAATTGTTTCACGTGAAACAATTGGTTCACATAAATTTCATACCCCTAAATATAGTTGTTATATGTTTCACGTGAAACACTATATGGTGTCAATAACGTGAAACATGTAAAAATGTAGAAAATAATAAGATAATTAAGTGATTTTTCTAACATTAGAACGGATAATGTGCTTACTAATATATAGAATAAAAAATATCATTGTGGTAAAATCATCATAGTTAGTTATATTAGGAGTGGTATATTAATGAGCCAAAGTATATGGAATCTGGCAGATGAAATATTGAATTCTGTATCAGATGCTATTAAAACTGAAAATTATTCTGGTCTTAGTCAAAAGATCAGGAACTCGGTTGATGAAGCCACAGCTGATATTAGAAACAAAGTCAATTCGAATATGAATACTAGAAACACATACTATGATCCTGAACAAGGCAAGTATGTTGATGCAAGTATTGATAAAGTTATAAGTAATTTCTTTACAGACAATTCGGCCAACAAACCAAAGAAGCCAATTGAATATGGTAATCTTATATCCGAGATGAAGCCAACGGGACGTAATGAACTGGTGGTTTGTAAGGATAATAAAATACCTGGTAGAATTTCAAGTTATTTTAAATATATAGGTGGTATTGCTGGTACAGCATTTATGTCTCCTATTACATACTTTGCAACAAGTTCATTTGTTACAGGAATACTAGCTGGTAGTCTTTCACCACTCACAGGTTTTGGATTCGCTGCTTCACTTGGAGCTATTGGATGTACTATTGGAGGAATTGTAGGTGGCAAGTCTCGAATTGATAAAAACAAAAGATTCAAGAAGTACAAAAAGATAATTGGTACCAAAGGATATTGTCAGATAGAAGAACTTGCTAAAGAGTTAGATAAGTCCAAGGGATATGTACGTCGAGATCTTAAAAAAATGATCAAGGAAAAATATTTTCTTGAAGCTCATTTCGATAAGAAGGAAGATATATTTATAACAAGTAATAACAATTATAACAATTATCTCCATACTGAAGAAATACAGAATCAGCTCATTGAGATGAAAGAAAAAGAAATTCTTAGGGAAGAACTTTCACGTGAAACAGAAAGTGCACCAAAGGAAGATGCAGTAAATAATACTTCAAGTGTTGAGAAAACAATTGTGGATGAAGGTAAGGAATATATAGCTAAGATTCATAGAGCTAACCAATTAATTCCTGGACAAGAAATGACCAAGAAACTCAACACAATGGAAGATATTGTCACCAGAATATTTGAAAAGATTGAGCGTGAACCAGAGATGTCGGAAGAGCTTCGTCGTATGATGAAGTACTACCTTCCAACAACAGTTAAGCTTTTAGATGCTTATATTGAAATGGATGCGCAGCCTTCATTTGGTGATGGTGACAATAATATAACAAAGAGTAAGAAAGAAATAGAGGATTCACTTGATGTGATTAATCAGGCATTTGGAAATCTATTCGACAGCTTATTCGAGGATAAAGCATGGGATATTTCATCAGACATTAATACTATGAAAACCATGATGAAGCAGGACGGACTTACTCCTGACAATGCATTTAATGTGCAATAATTTTATGTAACCAAAAAATGAATATCATTTTTTAAAGGTATATATATGTACCACCAAGAAACAACGTAAATTTTTTTATCTACCAAAGGGGAGAGTAATAATGGAAAACGAATTAGAAAAAGTTGCAGCACCTACACTTACATTTGGAATCGAAGATCCAGCAATGGAAATCGACGCTGTAAAGGAAGAAAAGATTGAGAAGATCGTAGAAGAGAATAAGTTCTCTGAAGAAGAGAAGAAAATGATTGATGATTTCTCTAAGCAGATTGATCTTAAGAATACTAATGCAATTCTTCAGTATGGTGCAAGCACACAGACTAAGATGGCAGATTTCTCAGAGAAGGCTCTTGGCAATGTACGTACTAAGGATATGGGCGAGATCGGTGATATGATTACAGGTCTTGTTACAGAATTAAAGAGTATTGATACAGACGAAGATAGCAAGGGTATCGTTGGTTTCTTCAAGAAGAAAGTTGATAAGCTTTCAGTTCTTAAGACAAGATATGACAAGGCAGAGGTTAATGTTAATAAGATTACTAATGCACTTGAAGATCATCAGGTACAGCTTATGAAGGACATCGATGTTCTTGATAAGATGTATGATCTTAACCTTACATACTTCAAAGAAATCAGTATGTATATTGAAGCTGGTAAAGTAAAAATCGAAGATGCAAGAAACAATGATTTACCAGCACTTACAAAGAAAGCTACAGAGAGTGGACTTCCAGAGGATGCTCAGGAAGTTAAGGACTTTGAGAATATGATCGAAAGATTCGAAAAGAAGATTAGCGATCTTGAACTCAGCCGTATGCTTGCTCTTCAGACAGCTCCACAGCTTCGTCTTGTTCAGAGCTCTAATACAGTAATGGTTGAGAAGATTCAGTCTACTCTTGTTAATACTATTCCACTCTGGAAGAATCAGATGGTTATCGCACTTGGAATTCAGCATTCTACTCAGGCTGCTGAAGCACAGCGTAAGGTTTCTGATATGACAAATGAACTTCTTAAGAAGAATGCTGCTCAGCTTAAGGTTGCTACTATTGAAACAGCCAAGGAAGCAGAGAGAGGAATCATTGATATCGAGACTCTTAAGAATACAAATGCAACTCTTATATCAACACTCGATGAAGTTGTTAAGATTCAGGAAGCTGGTAGAGAGAAGCGTAAGAAGGCAGAAGTTGAGCTTCAGAACATGGAGAAAGAGCTTAAAGATAAATTACTTGATATGAAGAAGAATAAGTAATATATATTCTATGATATATTCTTCTGTCATGCTGGAGGGTGACTATGGAAAAAATAATAGCCGTTGCTAACCAAAAGGGTGGCGTTGGTAAAACTACGACCACTGTTAATCTTGCTGCTTGCATAGCTGAGCTTGGCAAGAAAGTGTTGTTAATAGATATGGATCCACAGGGAAGCGCAACAAGTGGGTTTGGCGTGAACAAGGTGGAGCAGGAAAAAACAGTATACGAGCTTTTACTTGGTGAATACTCTGTTAATGAGTGTATCCTTCGTGATGTAATACCAGGTGTTTCTATTATCCCATCCAATGTTAATCTTGCAGCGGCAGAAATAGAACTTATAGGTATTGAGGATAAAGAATTTATTCTTAAAAAAGAGCTTGAGTATGTATTAAACGATTATGACTATATTATGTTTGATTGTCCTCCATCGCTTAATACTCTCACGCTTAATGCTATGACAACTTCCAATTCAGTAATTGTACCTATTCAGTGTGAGTATCTTGCTCTTGAGGGACTTAGTGATCTTATTACAACAGTCAATCTTGTAAAAGAAAGACTTAATCCTTCACTCGATCTTGAGGGTATAGTATTTACAATGTTTGATGGAAGAACCGTTCTTTCACAGGATGTTGTTAATACAGTTACTGAAAGCTTTCCTGATAAAGTATATCAGGCTAAGATATCAAGAAATGTTCGTTTATCAGAGGCTCCTTCTTTTGGTAAGCCTATCAACTTATATGATCCAAAGTGTTCAGGTACAGAAAACTATAGAGCACTTGCAAAGGAAGTAGTAGCAAGAAAATAAATTTTCAAAATCCGTAATTCGTTGAAAGGAATGAATCCATGGCAACAACAAAAAGAGGACTTGGAAAAGGTCTTGATGGAATCATTAAAAATAATACAGTGGCAGCTCCTAAGGAATCGGCAGTAAAGGGGAGCGCCATTGAAGTTGATATAAAAAAGATTGAAAGAAACAAAGAGCAGCCTCGTAAGAAATTTGATGATGAGGCACTTGAAGAACTTTCAGAATCTATCCAGCAGTATGGTGTGATTCAGCCTCTCCTTGTTCAGGACAGAGGTGACCACTATGAGATTATAGCTGGTGAGCGTCGTTGGCGTGCATCCATGAAAGCAGGTCTTCGTACTGTTCCTGTTATTATCAAGAATCTTTCTGAGCAGGAAATAGTTGAAATCTCTCTTATTGAAAATATTCAGAGAGAAGATCTTGACGCCATTGAAGAAGCGCAGGCATACAAAAGATTAAAGACTGAGTTCAACATGACTGATGACCAGGTAGCTACCAAGGTATCGAAGAGCCGTGTTGCAGTAACTAATTCCATGAGACTTCTTAAGCTTTGCAGTAAGGTTCAGGAAATGCTTATTGAGGATATGATTACTTCGGGACATGCAAGAGCTCTTCTTGCAGTTGAAGATGAAAATCTTCAGTATGAGCTTGCCCAGGAAGTATTTGATCTTAAGCTTTCAGTACGTGAAATCGAAAAAAGAGTTCGTGCACTTGGTAAACCAAAGAAAGCTAAGAAAGCTGGTAAAAATCTCACACAATACAAGGTACATTTTGATGAGTATGCCAACAATCTTTCAGAAAAGCTTGGTGTTAAGGTTGCTGTTAATCTTAAGGAGAAATCATCAGGTAAGTTAGAAATAGATTTCAACAGTACTGATGAATTTGAAAGCTTTTATAAATTACTTATGAAATAAGTTTTCTAAATATTATGTTTTTACTGATTTCATTATCATTAAAGACGGAAATATTTATAGAAATATTTATTTAAAAAGATTAGAATAAAAAACTAGAATAGGATGTAATATAATGCAAAGCAGTTTTTTATCAAAGATTGGACTGGGAGGTCTTGATCTTGGAATTGTAGTACTAATATTGCTGATACTTGTCATAGCACTCGCAGTAATAGTTGGTATTATGATGAAGAACAATAAAATGCTTCTAAGGAAGTATGAAAGATTTATGCAAGGCTCAAGAGCTATGAGTCTTGAGGATCAAATAGCTAATTTGGCATCAACTGTTGATCAGCTGTGCTATGAATCGGATGTACATGCTGAGGAAATAAACAATCTGTATAATAAGCATGAATTTGCATTTCAGAAAATGGGACTTATCAAATACGATGCATACAGTCAGATGGGTGGAAAACTCAGCTATGCATTAACACTACTCGATGAGAACAATAATGGTTTTATTACCAATTCTGTTCATAGTTCGTCGGGATGCTTTTCTTATACCAAGAGAATCAAAAATGGTCAAAGTGATATTGATCTTTCTCCAGAGGAAAAGGCATCACTTGATAAGGCAATTAATGGCTAAGCAATTATTTATGTAATCAATTTTTTAATTATAGAGAGGACAATAAGATGATCGATATTAAGTTTTTACGAGAGAATCCAGAAGTAGTAAAGGAGAACATCAAGAAGAAATTCCAGGATGAGAAGCTCCCTCTTGTAGACGAGGTAATCGCACTTGATGCTGAGAGACGTGCAGCTCAGCAGGAAGCAGATGACTTAAAGGCAGAGAAGAACAAGATCTCTAAGCAGATTGGTGCTCTTATGGCACAGGGTAAGAAGGAAGAAGCAGAGGAAGTTAAGAAGCAGGTTGCTGATAACGGTGCCAAGGTAGATGAGCTTTCAAAGAAGCAGGCAGAGCTTGAAGCTAAGCAGACAGAGATTATGATGAAGATTCCTAACATCATTGATGCTTCTGTTCCAATTGGTAAGGATGATAGCGAGAATGTGGAGATCCAGAAGTATGGTGAGCCAGTAGTTCCAGAATTTGAGATTCCATTCCATGGAGATATTTTAAGAAGTATTAGTGGTCTTGATAAGGAAGCAGCAGGTCGTACTTCAGGTGCAGGTTTCTATTATTTAATAGGTGATGCTGCTAGACTTCACTCAGCAATGATTAGCTACGCTAGAGACTTTATGATTGATAAAGGATTTACATATTGTATACCACCTTTTATGATTCGTAGTGATGTTGTTAATGGTGTTATGAGCTTTGCTGAGATGGAAGCTATGATGTATAAGATTGAGGGTGAAGATTTATTCTTAATCGGTACATCTGAGCATTCTATGATTGGTAAGTTTAAGGGTCAGTTGGTTACTGAACAAAGCCTTCCTATTACAATGACTTCATATTCTCCTTGCTTTAGAAAGGAAGTTGGTTCTCATGGTCTTGAAGAGACAGGTGTTTACCGTGTTCATCAGTTTGAGAAGCAGGAGATGGTAGTTCTCTGTAAGCCAGAGGAATCTATGGATTGGTACAACAAGATGTGGAGCTACACAGTAGAGTTCTTCAGAAGTCTTGATATTCCTGTTCGTACTCTTGAGTGTTGTTCTGGTGATCTTGCAGATCTTAAGGTTAAGTCTTGCGATGTTGAGGCATGGAGCCCACGTCAGCAGAAATATTTTGAGGTTGGTTCATGCTCTACACTTGGTGATGCACAGGCTCGTCGTCTTGGTATCAGAACTAAGGGTGAGAATGGTACATACTTCGTACATACACTTAACAACACAGTACTTGCAACTCCAAGAGGATTAATCGCATTCCTTGAGAATAATCTTCAGGCAGATGGAAGCATCAAGATTCCAGAAGCTCTTAGACCATATATGGGTGGCAAGGAAGTAATAACACCTTCAAAATAAGTGTTTAGTATTTGTGAAATAGTGCTCAAATAGTGTATACTAGCCTATTTTTTATGGACATTATTTCTCAATCTGCTATAATATAATCGATTGTAAAAAAATTGTAATAATTTTTATTTATACAAGAAAGGAAGTTAAACAAATGTCATTAGTTACTACTAAAGAAATGTTTGAGAAGGCATACAATGGCGGATACGCTGTAGGTGCTTTCAATGTTAACAACATGGAAATCGTTCAGGGTATTACTGAGGCAGCTGCAGAGCTTAACAGCCCAGTTATCCTTCAGGTTTCA
>JAZRXF010000113.1:0-8322 GCA_045600085.1 Lachnospiraceae bacterium | reverse complement strand
GCCCATTAAAGCGGTACGCGAGCTGGGTTCAGAACGTCGTGAGACAGTTCGGTCCCTATCCGGCGTGGGCGTAGGATATTTGAGAGGAGCTGCCCTTAGTACGAGAGGACCGGGGTGGACGGACCACTGGTGTATCTGTTGGATACCAAATCCATGGCAGAGTAGCCAAGTCCGGCAGGGATAAACGCTGAAGGCATCTAAGCGTGAAGCCCCCCTCAAGATGAGATATCCCAATTAGTAAGACCCCTTGAAGACGACAAGGTAGATAGGGCCAGAGTGTAAGTGCAGTAATGCATTCAGCGGATGGTTACTAATAGGTCGAGGACTTATCCTAATAAGGTACTTAAAGCTAATCGAAAGATGAGAGAGATTAAATGAGTGTGTGTTCGGTTTTCAGGGTATTATTCCTCAATAGCTCAGTCGGTAGAGCGCATGACTGTTAATCATGATGTCGTTGGTTCGAGTCCAACTTGGGGAGCTATTTTTTTTCATATATATGGCTCCATGGTCAAGCGGTTAAGACATCGCCCTTTCACGGCGGTAACACGGGTTCGATTCCCGTTGGAGTCACTAAAATGGCGTGATAGCCAAGTGGTAAGGCCCCGGTCTGCAACACCGTCATCGCCGGTTCAAATCCGGCTCACGCCTCTAAGGTCAAAGCAATGCTTTGATCTTTTTTTGTTTTTCATGCAAAATCTTATTATTTCGTGGTATATCGGCCTTTTTCTAATGCGAAAATCAATATTTATGATACAATTATTCTGATATATTATGCGAATAGCTATAATTAAGGAGCAAAATATGAAGTGGACAAAGCTAAGACTTAAAACTATTAGTGATGCTGAGGATATTATTATTTCAACTCTTTATGATGTTGGTTTAGAAGGAGCTGAAATAGAAGATAAGGTTCCTCTTACAGCTGTAGAAAAAGAGCAGATGTTTGTAGATATTATGCCTGATGGTCCAGATGATGATGGTATAGCATATCTTAACTTTTTTGTTGAGCAATATGAGGATGAAACAGAAGAAGAGCATATGACTAGAGTTAAGGAGATTATGGCCAATGCTCAGGCTGAGCTCGATGAATTAAAGGATTTCATGGATATTGGCGAAGCTACTATAGAGATTTCTGAAACAGAGGATAAGGATTGGATTAATAATTGGAAAGAATTTTTCCACCAGTTTTACGTTGATGATCTTCTTGTTATCCCTTCTTGGGAGGAAGTTAAGGAAGAAGATAAGGATAAGTTGATTCTTCATATCGATCCAGGTACAGCTTTTGGTACAGGTATGCATGAGACAACTCAGCTTTGTATCAGACAGCTCAAAAAATACGTTAATTCTGACACAGTGTTATTGGACGTTGGAACTGGTAGTGGTATTTTGGCCATCCTTTCTATTATGTTTGGTGCCAAGTCTGCTATTGGAACTGATCTTGATCCATGTGCTATCGAGGCTGTAGCAGATAATATGAATACAAATAATATCCCTAAGGACAAATTTGAGCTTCTTATTGGCAATATTATTTCAGATAAGGAAATACAGGACAGAGTTGGATACGAGTGTTATGACATAGTAGTTGCCAATATTCTTGCAGATGTATTGGTTCCACTTACTCCAGTTATTATTAATCAAATGAAAAAAGGTGGTATATATATTACCTCAGGTATAATTAACGACAAGGAACAAGTGGTACGAGATGCAGTGTTAGCAGCTGGTCTTGAAATTGTTGAAGTGACTTACCAGGGAGAATGGGTAAGTATTACTGCAAGAAAGGCTTGATAAAAGATGCAACATTTTTTTGTGGAGCCAGGACAGATACAAAACAATACTATTATCATTACTGGTGATGATGTTAATCATATTAAAAATGTTCTTCGTATGAAGATAGGTGAAGAGATATCTGTTAGTAATGGCATAGATGACAATGATTATCGATGCATTATAGAGAGTATCGATGATGATCAGGTTGTACTTAAACTTATCTTTATAAAAGAAGATGGTATAGAGCTTCCTGCTAAAATCACCTTATTCCAGGGATTACCTAAATCTGACAAGATGGAGCTTATTATTCAGAAAGCAGTGGAACTTGGTATATATGAAATAGTCCCAGTTGCTACGAAGAGAGCAGTTGTTAAGCTTGATGATAAGAAGTCAAAAAGTAAGATTGCAAGATGGCAGGGGATAAGCGAGGCCGCTGCCAAGCAAAGTAAGCGCGCTATCGTACCAGAGGTCAAGGATGTAATGACCATTAAGGAAGCTATCAATTATGCCAGCACATTTGAGTCAGCTGTTATTCCATATGAAATGGCTGAGGGGATGACAGCAACTAAGCAGTGGATAAGCGATGCTATTACTAAAGTTAAGAATAAATCTGCAGGTTCAAAAGATGTATCAGAAAAGGCTCGTATAGGTATTTTTATTGGGCCAGAGGGTGGATTCGATGAATCAGAGATTGAAATGGCTGTAAAAAATAATATACAGCCTATTTCGCTGGGAAAGAGAATACTTCGTACGGAGACAGCAGGTATGACGACTCTTTCTATATTAATGTATCATTTGGAGATAATGGAATAGAATGGAAATTTATTTAGATAATTCAGCAACGACAAGACCCTATGATGATGTTATAGATATCATGACTAAGGTTTATAAAGAGGATTATGGAAATCCTTCTAGTAAGCATTACAAGGGTGTTGATTCTGAAAAATATGTTAAGGAAGCTAGAGAAATAATTGCGAAGAGTCTAAAAGCTTTGCCACGTGAAATTCTTTTTACATCAGGTGGAACAGAAAGTGACAATACAGCACTTATTGGCTGCGCTATGGCTGGCAAAAGACGTGGAAATCATATTATCACAACTAAGATAGAGCATCCAGCAATACTCGAAACCACAGAATTTTTGAAAAAACAGGGCTTCGAGGTCACTTATCTTAATGTGGATAAGCAGGGCGTAGTAGATATTGAACAGTTAAAGAATTCGCTTACACATGAGACCATTATAGTTTCTGTGATGCATACTAACAATGAGATTGGGTCTGTTCAGCCATTAGAAGAGATAGGAAAGATTATTAAGGCTTTCGATAAAGATATCCTATTTCATGTTGATGCAGTACAGGGCTACGGCAAGTATAACATAGTTCCAAAGAAAGCTAATATTGATCTTATGTCAGTATCAGGACACAAGATTCATGGTCCAAAGGGAATAGGTTTCTTATATATTAAAGAAGGGACTAAGATGCTTCCATATATTATGGGTGGTGGTCAGCAAAGCGGTATGCGTTCTGGAACAGAGAATGTACCTGCAATTGCTGGTATGGCTCAGGCAGTTAAAAATATATATGACAATCTTGAAGAAGATAAACTGCGTATGTATGAGCTTAGAGATCAGGTAATCGAAGGAGTAAGCTCTATTGAAGGTGTTCAGATCAATGGTATGCCTGGAAGACTTAGTGCACCTCATATCATAAGTATTTCAGTTAAGAATGTTAGGGCGGAAGTTCTTTTACATTCTTTGGAAGAAAAGAATATATATGTATCTTCAGGAAGCGCATGTGCATCTAACAAAAACACAGTGTCGGATACACTTCGTGCTATTGGACTTGATAAAGAATTTCTCGATTCGACAATTAGAGTAAGCTTATCAGTATTTAATACCAAGGAAGATGTTGAAGCTTTAGTAGATGCATTAAAGGAAATAATTCCAGAACTAAGAAAATATACTAGAAGATAATATTAGATTTAAAGCAAAAATCAAGCGTGGTATAAGGATGAATAGTATATGATACCTTTTAAAAGTAATGTAAGAATATTCATAATTGAATTTGTGTGTTCAGTGCTTCTCATGACTGTGTATGCTGTAACAACACAGGGATGGGATTCAGCGACATATGTGCTTATGGGACTCCTTCCCGTACTTTTTATGGCACTTATAGCTATTAAGGTCAATAATGAAACCACAGTTATAAGGTGTCTCTATTTATCATCCATTGTAGTATTTGGAATACTAAGCTTTGTAATAAAAATACAAGGTACACTTCCATTTTTATTTTTAGCAATTGGTGTTACTTTGGCGCTCTTTTTGGTATCAAGGATACTTGCAGAATACTTTGTGGCAACCCTTGTAGTTCTGGTAGTTGTCGTAGCCATCAAAGGTATTGAAGTTGATGTTAATACAGATATGCGTCTTTATATCACCTATGTTATGATGTACGCATTTGCTTTTGTAGCTCTTCTTTTCATTATTATAGGTGTCGAGAAATACAAGAAAGAAATGGAAGAGAAGAATGAAATTGCAAGAGAAGCGCTTGATGCAAAAAGCAATTTCCTCGCGAATATGTCCCATGAAATTCGTACGCCTATGAACGCTATTTATGGTATGGCAGAGCTTCTTGAGAAAAGAGATTTTGGACGAGAAGAGAAAGAATATATAGCTACTATTAAGAGTTCATCCGAAAATCTTCTGTCTATTATCAATGAGATACTGGATTTCTCCAAGATTGATTCAGGTAAGATGATGCTAAACGAAGAACCTTATGATGTATGTAATCTTCTTCAGGATGTCATATCTATTATACGATTCAGACTTCGTGAGAAGAATGTAATCCTTGAAATCAAGGTTGATCCTCGTATCCCTAAGATGCTTATAGGTGATGAGGTAAGAATCAGACAGATTTTACTTAACCTCTTAAACAATGCTGTTAAGTTTACTAACAGAGGTAAGATAACACTTAATATTGCCTGGGCGCCTCAGGATATGGATAAGGGTGTTCTACGTATCAAGGTTATCGATACAGGTATAGGTATTGCACCAGAAAATATTAATAAGTTATTCATAGCGTTTGGACAGCTTGATACCAAGAAAAATAGAAACGTAGAGGGTACAGGACTTGGTCTGGCTATCTGTAAGGACCTTGTTGATATGATGCATGGTACTATCAGTGTAACCTCAGTTGTTAAGGAAGGTTCAACCTTTATGGTTAATCTTCAGCAGAAAGTAAGCGATCCTTCGCCATGTAATTATACTCCTGGCAATGATGATATTTATATGCCTAGTCAGCAGTTCCAGATTCCATTTATCGCACCTAAAGCCAAGGTTCTTATTGTAGATGATAACAAGGTTAACAGGCAGGTAGCGAGAGAGCTTATGAAGCTATTTGGATTTGATGCTTATCTTGCTGAGAGTGGTCAGGAGGCCATCGATAAGGTTGAGAAAAATCTTATATCATACGATATAGTATTTATGGATCATATGATGCCGTTTATGGACGGTGTTGAGGCAACACGTCAAATCAGGTCACTGCCCAGTGAGTATGCTAAGCGTGTTCCTATTGTTGCTCTTACAGCCAATGCTATTCAGGGTGTTGAGAAGCAGTTCCTTGACGCTGGAATGAGTGATTACCTTCCAAAGCCAATACGAATTGAGCACCTGGCAATGGTTCTTAAGCGTTGGATACCAAGAAGCAAGCAGTTTGCACCAAATCTGACAGCTGAACAGATTGCTGTCCTTGAGCAGAATGTTGACTATCATACACTTACCAAGGAAGAAATCCTTGATAGACTTGATGGAGTTGATACATCGGCAGGTATTAAAAACTGTGCTGGAAGCATAGATGTTTATTTTGATCTTCTTCGTACATACTCAACCTCCAATCTTGCTCATAATCTTGATCAGTTCTTTGAGAAAGAAGACCTTGCAAACTATGCGGTAACCGCCCATTCAATAAAAGGAGCAAGCCGTAATATTGGAGCTCATGATATTGCCGACAAGGCATACAGTCTTGAGCGAGCTGGTAATAGAGGCGATATAACGTATATTTGGGACAATCACCAGGATTTAGTTGATGAATATACAGCACTGATCAAGCTACTTAAAAAGATTTTCTTTGGCAATCTTGGCCAATAGTGGTATTATATAATTTAGTATATTTATTATAGGGGAATTGTAAGTATGTTTAGGATTGCAATATGTGATGATGAGGCAACTTCATTACTTCTCAATAAGTCATTAACAGAGAAGATTTTGCAGGACGAAAGAATCGAATATGAAATCGAAACATTTGAGAGTATGAGCGAGATGCTTGATACTTTGTCTAAGGTACGCCCTACAAAGGGATTTGATTTACTTCTTTCAGATATACTTACTACAGAAATGAACGGAATAGAAGCTGCCAAGCGTATAAGAACACTTGGAGAACAGCTTGATATTATATTTATATCAACAACTGCAGAGTATGCTCTTGATGGATATCAGGTACAGGCACTTCGTTATTTACAAAAGCCTGTAGATATCGAAAAATTAAAAGAGGCTCTTATTCTTTCTTATCAAAAACATGATGGTAAAGAAGGACTCAAGGTTATGGTGGGCAACAAAGAGATGTCTATCAAGTACGATGATATTCAGTACATCGAAAGCTGTGGACGTGACGTCGAAATAGTACTTGCTGACCGTTCAAGACTCCTTACTCACGAGAAAATCTCAGATATGGAGAAGATAATGCCAGCTGACGATTTCTTTAGATGTCATCGTTCGTATATTGTTAATCTTGATAAGATTGAGGATATGGAGCGTTACGTTATATATATGAAGAATGGAGATCAGGTATCAGTAAGCCAGCAGCTTTATACCGATACTAAGGTGAAGTTCTCAAGGCATAAATAAATTAAAGGAAGAAAAACATGTTTCAGGCATTTTTAATCAAGTACGCAGAAATAGCTGTGAAAGGTAAGAATCGTTATGTTTTCGAGGATGCACTGGTTAAGCAGATAACCAGAAGCCTTAAGGACGTAGACGGTTCTTTTAATGTATACAAAACTCAGGGACGTATACATGTAGATGTTAAGAGTGAAGATTATGATTATGATGAAGTAGTTGGAGCTCTTACCAAGGTATTTGGTATATCTGCAATATGTCCAGTTGTAGTTCTTGAGGACAATGGTTTCGATGAACTGGCCAGAGATGTTGTAAATTATCTTGATGAAATATATCCAGATAAAAATAAGACATTCAAGGTAAATGCTAGAAGAGCAAGAAAGAATTATCCAATGCAGTCCATGGAAATCAATATGGCTCTTGGAGAGAAGATTCTCGATGCATATCCAGAGATGAAGGTTGATGTACATAAGCCAGAGATATGGGTTAACGTGGAAATAAGAGACAGGATTTATCTTTACTCCATCGAAATTCCTGGAGCTCATGGTATGCCAATAGGTACTGGTGGAAAAGCAATGCTTCTTTTATCAGGTGGTATCGATTCGCCAGTAGCTGGATATATGATAGCTAAGCGTGGCGTATCACTTGAGGCAGTATATTTTCATGCCCCACCTTATACAAGTGAGCGTGCTAAGCAGAAGGTTGTTGACCTTGCCAAGATAGTTTCTGTATATGCAGGCGATATCAAGCTTCATGTCATTAATTTTACAGAAATTCAGAAATATATATATGATGAATGTCCTAAGGACGAGCTTACTATTATTATGCGTAGATACATGATGCGTATAGCTCAGCTTATAGCGGAAGAGACAAAGTGTCTTGGTTTAGTTACAGGAGAGTCCATTGGTCAGGTTGCTTCGCAGACAATGCAGAGCTTATTATGTACCAATGACGTATGTACAATACCTGTATACCGTCCACTTATTGCATTCGATAAGCTTGATATAATTGGTATTTCTGAGAAGATAGGTGCTTATGAAACATCTATATTACCATTTGAGGACTGCTGTACAATATGGGTTGCAGAGCACCCTGTTACTAAGCCTAATGTTGGTATTATTCGTAAGCATGAAACAAGTCTTTCTGAGAAAATTGATGAAATGGTAGAGCGTGCACTTACCACTAGAGAGATAATAGAAATTACGAAGTAGTAATTATTAAGTGGTTTTAACAAGGACTTGATAAAGAAAAATAAAAAGACCCTCGCTTTATAGGCGAGGGTTAATTGTTGGATGAAATATCATCGATTACTCGATGATATATGCAGCAAGTGCATCCATTACATTTGAATTTTCAGATTCATCGTGGATGTTAAGCTGAATAGGCTTTGATAAGTCTAAGCTGAAGATACCCATAATTGACTTAGCGTCGATTACGTATCTACCAGAGATGAGATCGAAGTCGAAGTCATACTTAGTAATCTCATTAACAAAAGATTTTACCTTATCAATAGAGTTTAATGAAATCTGTACAGTTTTCATGTAAATATCCTCCTCTTATTTACTCTAGTTTTATATTAGTGCAATAATCATAATAATTCAATAGTTTGGAGCAATCAATTAATGAAAAAAATTTCTTTTCATAATTTAGGATGTAAAGTTAATACCTAT
>JAZRXF010000112.1:0-16329 GCA_045600085.1 Lachnospiraceae bacterium | reverse complement strand
ATGAGATATCCCAATTAGTAAGACCCCTTGAAGACGACAAGGTAGATAGGGCCAGAGTGTAAGTGCAGTAATGCATTCAGCGGATGGTTACTAATAGGTCGAGGACTTATCCTAATAAGGTACTTAAGCTAATCGAAAGATAGAGAGATTAAATGAGTGTGTGTTCGGTTTTCAGGGTACTATAAAGTACTTTGATATTTGGCCCACTGGCTCAGTTGGTTAGAGCGCCGCCCTGTCACGGCGGAGGTCATCGGTTCAAGTCCGTTGTGGGTCGCTATATTTTGGGGTCTTAGCTCAGCTGGGAGAGCATCTGCCTTACAAGCAGAGGGTCACAGGTTCGAGCCCTGTAGGCCCCATTTATAAAATTTATATGGGCAGATTCCCGAGTGGCCAAAGGGGACAGACTGTAAATCTGCTGCAACTTGCTTCGGTGGTTCGAATCCACCTCTGCCCATTTCATAATTTAATATCGCGGGGTGGAGCAGTCTGGAAGCTCGCCGGGCTCATAACCCGGAGGTCATAGGTTCAAATCCTGTCCCCGCTACTAATCATTATGCCCAGATAGCTCAGTTGGTAGAGCAGAGGACTGAAAATCCTCGTGTCGCTGGTTCGATTCCGGCTCTGGGCATTTTGTTTTACCATTAGGTGAAACGAGATGGGATACTAGCTCAGGTGGTAGAGCACTTGACTTTTAATCAAGTTGTCGGGGGTTCGAATCCCCCGTGTCTCATTGAATAAGGCACTGCATTTGCGGTGCTTTTTTATTAAAATAATATTTAATATTAGTATTGAGTCTTATATTTTATTATGTATAATTAATATTGAATTATTTTAATAATTAAAGTAGTTTTTTAGCGTTGTTGTATTGAGATTTTGATTTTGTTTAAGTAATTAGGTGTAGGCAATATGATTTATTATGATCAATTACCATTATCAGAAGATATTCTTAAAGCTTTAGCAGAATTAAATATAGATTATGTTTTTCAGCCAATCTTTTATCCAGATGGTAAGCAGATTTATGCTCGTGAAGCACTTATGCGTCCTAAGGATAAAACAGTTACGGAACTCATTGAAGAATACACCAAGATGGATAAGCTTCATATTATTGAAGTGGCAACATTTTTTGGTGCCATGCAGGCGTTTATTCTTCGAGGTTATACGGAGTGGATTTCAGTCAATTCATTTCCTTCTGAGTGTATGAGTGAGGATGAAGCCAAGGCTTTTGCTGATTATTTTGGCGATATTAATGGTAAGCTTATTATAGAAATGCTTGAATATCCTCATATATCCATGTCTAAGTGGGCAACTAAGAATGAATCTGTTAGATTAATGAACAATCTTATCTCTATGGATGATTATGGTACAGGAATCAATGATTTTAGTAAGATTGATGTGCTTAAGCCTGATATAGTAAAGCTTGATCGTTCGCTTATATCTGATATCGATAAGGATAAATACAAGCAGTCCAACTGTAAAGAAATCATAGATCTTCTTCATATGATGAATAAGATAGTTGTAGCAGAGGGTGTTGAGACCAAGGAAGAATTCGATTATCTAGTTTCTATAGAAGCCGATTTATTCCAGGGTTATTATCTCGCTAGACCTCAATAAATAATTGACATTGTGATTTTTTAAGGATACTTCATATGAGGTATCCTTTTTGTTTTATTGGCAATTTTATTTAGTTTTTATTTTTTAGAATTGTTATTTTCGGAAAATCTATTCATTGTATTATATATGATATACCAATATAATAATTTAGGTTATAAGAGGAGAAGTGTATGTCTGTGACTATCGAGCGACCATCATATTATGATGATTTCAAGTGTATAGCTGATAAATGTGATTTTACTTGTTGCCGTGACTGGACTATAGCAGTTGATGATACGACATATGAATCATGGCAAAATAAGTCTATACCAAGTTCAATGGTTGACGACAACAATGGGAGGTCTTCTCACAAAACACTTACAGATTATGTTGAAAAACATGACGAGTCATGGAGAATAGCACTTGATAATGGTAAATGTCCATTTCTTGATTGCAATGGTCTATGTCATATTGTTAGTCAGTACGGTGAAGAATGTATCTCTAAGACTTGTCATACATATCCAAGAGAGAATATACAGTTCGCTGACATTGAGCTTAGAAATCTGACACTTAGCTGTAAAACAGCTGTTGCGCATTTGTTTAACCAGTCAGCTTTTCATGTAATAAGTGAATTTAATGAAAGTGGTGCCACTAATTCTGATGAAGAATGTCCAAGCTATTTAATTGATTTACAGCATTTCTTTTATAAACTGATTGAGAAATATAGTGATATTAGCTCAGCAGATATATTAAAGACGGTATTTTATATTATTTTAGATTTAATAGACCAGCAAGATGATGAAGCTTCTGATATTAATAATACTGATGGTAAGCTGGCAGCAATGCTTGATTTGTACAAGAAGGATGAGACCATTCTTAGTATTATTAATACGATAACTGATCCAGATAACCAAACCGATTCTCTTGATCGATTTATAGAAGACAATGAGCTATTAATGGATCTGTTTCTTAGATATTATGAGCAAGGCAAGTATTCTGAATTTATAAAGCCTGTATTTGAAAAGGCTAAGGAGCTCGAAGAACTTATAGAAGATGGCGTAGCAATTGAGCTATATGAGAAGTATTTATCTGATATAGGAGATAGATTCGAGGATAAAATAAGACTTATTGTGGCAGAGGAATTATGGTCTTCACTTATCGTATCGTACTATGATATAGAAACAGTGGCGG
This sequence comes from Lachnospiraceae bacterium, assembly GCA_045600085.1. Lineage (GTDB taxonomy): Bacteria > Bacillota > Clostridia > Lachnospirales > Lachnospiraceae > NK4A136. The sequence continues at coordinate 13,548 of JAZRXF010000112.1, read as the reverse complement.
TAAAGGTTGAGTGGCTTGCAATAGAACTTGCACTTCTTAAGCATTATATGTTTATTCACTATACCATTTATGGTCATCTGACAGAGGAGGAACTCATATCAATAGTAGCAGTACTATTTAGAACAACTGGTTACTGCGACGATGATATCATTGAGTACTTGAGCGACTGCTTTGAAGATATTATATGGGAATGGGGATACATGGACCTCATTATATAGCTCGTATTATAAGTTACTTATTATAAATTACTTTTATTGATTACTTGATAAGATTACATGACCGAAACGAATTACGATAAAAAATCGAATAACTTTAAAGGCATATTATTCATTGTTGCATCGGCTTTTTTCTTTGCTTTAATGAATTTATTTATACGTCTTGCAGGAGATGTACCAACGCTGCAAAAATGCTTCTTTAGAAACTTTTTTGCGATGCTTGTTGCGATTGGTACGCTCATTAAAACACGTACGCCATTTAAACCTGGTAAGGGAAATGTTAAGTATATGCTGATTCGTTCTATATCAGGTGGACTTGGTATGATATGCAATTTTTATGCTATTGACCATTTGCCTATATCGGATGCAGCCATTTTAAATAAGCTGTCCCCATTTTTCGCTATTATATTTTCTATAATAGTGCTTGGTGAGATAGCCAATAAACTTGAGTGGATATCCGTTGTGATTGCGTTTATAGGTGCATTGTTTGTTGTTAAACCAACATTTAGCATGGAAATAATACCAGCAGTTGCGGGAGTATTAGGTGGACTAGGTGCAGGACTTGCGTATACATTTGTGCGAAAGCTTGGCATAAGAGGCGAGAATGGTATGATTATTGTTGCTTTCTTTTCAGCCTTTACTTGTTTGATATTAACGCCCAATTTAATACTTAATTACGCGCCTATGACAGGAATTCAGTGGATGTATTTATGTATGACAGGTGCTGTAGCAGCAGGTGGACAGATATGCATTACAAAGGCTTATGCGTATGCTCCAGCAAAGGAGATATCTGTGTATGATTTCTCAATAGTGATATTTACAGCAATCTTGGGATTTACATTTTTAGGGCAGATTCCTGACATACTTAGTATAATTGGGTATATAATAATCATAGGAATAGCAATTATTAAATGGAAACTCACTGTAGGAAAAGTACAGTTAAGGTAATAGAGGGAGATAGATTAATGGGATTAGAGAAAACAATTGAAAGAGTAAAAAGGATGGTAGATGAATCATCCAAGATAGTAATACTTCTTGGAGTTGGAACATTTATCGAAAGTGGCGGAGAGAATATATGGTCATCAAGAGAATGTTATAGACTTGAAGAAAAATACAATAAGACTCCTGACGAGATGATATCTGTAGAGTTTTATTCTGCTAGAAGAGATAAATTTTTTGAATTTTATAAGAACGAGATTTTGCTTGATAATCTTGAGCCAAGCTCTCTTTATTCTGATATAAAAAAGCTTCAAGACACAGGCAAGGTAAGAACTGTAGTAACACAGAATACAGATGGCCTTCATAACAAAGCTGGTATTCGTGATGTCATAGAACTTCATGGTAATATTAATAATAACTGGTGTCCACATTGCCATAAGAATTTTGATGCTAGCTATCTTAAGAATGCCAAGTCAGTTCCATTATGCGATGAGTGTCATACATCTATCAGACCAGGAGTAAGACTTTTTGGTGAGAATATTGCCAACAATCTCATGACACAGGCTGTCAATGCATGTGAGGGAGCAGACCTTATTCTTGCTCTTGGAACAAATATGGCTGACAATATGGTTAAGTTTTGTACAGGTACGTATACAGGAAATAGATTAGTTCTTATTACTAAGGAAGAGCACTATACTGATAAGTTTGCGGATATAGTTATTCATGATAAAGTTGCCGACGTACTTCCTAAGATTTTCAATGTATAATCTAGTAATCTTTTGCAAGAAATAATATAAAGAAATAATAAAAAGAGATTTGAGCCAAGGTTCAAATCTCTTTTTATTCAGAAATATTTATTCAAAAATTTTCATTCAAAGCTATTCATTTAAAGCTGTTCTTTTAAAACTATTGATTAATTATTATTCTTTAATCTTAACATCTTTTACCTTGAAGTGCTTATTCCACACAATTGCAAGACAGACGGCATGAGCAATTATAGTCAGTGTCCAAGAAAATGGATACGACATATACAGGACGTCAAGAGTTTTATTCATTTCAAAGTATGTCCATATGTATAGGATTCTAAATCCGCATGCACCGATTAGCGATACAATCATAGGCATAACACCGTATCCAAGACCACGAAGTGTACCACAAAATACCTCCATTACTCCACATAGGAAATAGATTGTACATATACCACGGAGTCTGAGTAGACCCATTGCAATTATTTCTTCAGAATGGCTGTAAAGCCCAAGGAAGAAGTGACCAAAGAAGTAAAGGCCGTTACCAAAGATAAGACCAACAACTGTTACCAATAACAAGCATTCGAAGAGTATTTTCTTAATTCGTCCATATTTATTAGCACCATAGTTTTGGCTGGTGAAGCTAAGTGTTGTCTGATATACAGCATTCATTGAGGTGTATACAAAGCCTTCTAGGCTTGAAGCAGCAGTACTTCCCGACATAGCTATATCGCCAAAGAAATTGATTGATGACTGAATAAGTATATTAGATAAAGAAAAAATCATACCCTGGACTCCAGCAGGAAGACCTATCTGTAATATTTTCTTAAGTATATTTGCATTAATTCGAAGATCCTTTAGTATAAGCCTGTAGGATGTATCCGACTTTATAAGACATATAACTACAAGTAGTGCTGATAAAATCTGTGACATAATGGTTGCAAGAGCTACACCATCAACGCTCATTCCAAGTACTATTACAAATAGAAGATTAAGTATTACATTGAATATACCTGATATAAATAGGAAGATAAGAGGTCTTTTTGTATCGCCAGCCGAACGAAGTATCGCACTACCAAAGTTGTAGACCATACTGGCAGGTAAACCAGCGAAGTATATACGAATGTATAGTACTGAGAGGTCAATTACGTTTGAAGGAGTGCTCATAGCTGCAAGAATTGGTTTGCAGAATATTATGCCAAGCAGTCCTATTACGATACCAAGTATTATACAGGTGGCGATAGAAGTATGAACAGCGTCATGAACCTCCTTGTCGCGTTTTGCACCGATGTATCTTGCCACAACAACATTGGAACCAACGGATACACCTATTATGACGTTTGTAAAGAAATTAATAAGTGGTGAAGTATTACCTATAGCAGCAAGAGCGGAAGGTTCACTTGAATACTGACCTACTACTATAAGATCAGCTGCATTGAAGGCAAGCTGAAGTATACCCGATAAAATAAGGGGTATAGAAAAGATAACTATTTTTGGAAATAAGCTTCCATTTGTCATGTCAATTTCGTACTTATTTTTCATAATATCAAAATATCCTATTTACATAAGATTATAAATTGAAATTATACACATAATTTATTTGAAGATAAAGGTATTTTTGACAAAGTTTTATGTTTTATCATCCAATAAATATGATAAAATAATTACATATTTCTTTTTTATGGAAAATCGTTTTCATTTCTGAAAGGATGAGTGATTATGGGGGATACAGAAATCAAAGACGAAGTAATATTACTTGAGGATGAGATTCCAGGTACAGCCAAGATTAGGAAGCTTGGTGCAGTTCTTTCTCCAATGGAGCTCCTTAAGCTGTCTGCAAGACTGGCGACGATAGGAGAAGAGAAGAAACTTTGGAGTGTATTATCTAGAGTATATGCTGATAAGAAAAGCTTTTTAGGTCAGTATGAGCAGGGTATGGACGAGTACGTTTCTACCATAATGCAATCAGCTATTCCTTCTGAGCTTAAGCTTCAGGCATTTACTTCATTTCGTTTTCCAGAGCAATTTGTTCCTACAGCCAACGAGTGCAGTAATCTTATTGAAAGCTGTGACGAAAAGAGAACTAATATCGCAGCATATTTTATAGCAGATTACGGTCTTGAGATATCTATGTATGAGCTTATCAAGAGCAATCAGGATGTGATTAGTATTCTTATTAAGGAACTTCCTGAGGATAGACTCATTGATTTCTATGCTTATATTATAGAGAATGAAACCAAGGAATATATTACAGGTGCTATTCGTCTTGTAGTTAAGGAGAAGCGCCGCTTTAGATATAGAGATACAGAAAAAATAAAGAAACTTACTGATATGGTTTTTGATGCCAAGCAGGTTTTCTTTACAAGCAAGCTTTTGTTCTGTCAGGCTTTCAATGTTCCAGAAGAAGTAGTTAAGTCTGAAAGTACTCTTGAAAAGATTCTTAAGATTTCGATCAATTATGAGGAAAGAATCACCAAGGATTTTATTGCAAGATACAACATCGACTTTGAAAGCTCTGATCTTGCTATGTGCAAGTACTATCTTGGTAATAAGAAAACAGCAAATCAAAAGGGCCTTGTTGGTAAGTTCGCAGCACATCTTGTTAGAATAGAAGATCCTAGAGATAAGAACTATCTTCTTCGTGGAGCTTTTAAGCGCGGTGGGTATTTTAGAATGTACGCAGGCTGTATGCAGGATGGCTATGTTGATATGAACAAAATGCAGCGTTTTCATTATAGTGATGAGGATGTTGCTTGGTGTAGTAATCTTCCAGGATTACGCAATAAATAATACAATACAAAACTAGGAGGAAACGCTAATATGGGCGGATTTTTCGGAGTAACATCGAAAGAGGATTGTGTATTTGACTTATTTTTCGGTACAGATTACCACTCACACCTTGGAACAAGAAGAGCTGGTATGTGTGTACTCGGAGACGGCAAGTTTGATCGTGCTATTCATAGCATTGAAAATTCTCCATTTAGAACAAAGTTCGACAAAGATTCGAACACAATGAAGGGTAATTATGGTATCGGTAGTATATCTGATTACGAAGGTCAGCCAGTATTAGTTAGAAGTCACCACGGTACATTTGCAATAGTTACTGTTGGTAAGATTAATAATATCGAAGAGATAGTTGAAACGATTTTAGTAAACAACGTTCACTTCTTTGAGATGAGTGGTGGTGAGATAAGCCAGACAGAGCTTGTAGCTTCTATTATCAACCAGAAGGAAAACTTTATCGAAGGTATTAAGTATGCTCAGGAAGTTATCGATGGTTCAATGAGTATGCTTATTCTTACTACTAAGGGTATATATGCAGCACGTGATAAAATGGGTCGTACACCAGTTGTTATTGGTAAGAAGGATGGAGCTCATTGTGCATGCTTCGAAAATACATCATTCCTTAACCTTGGATATTCGATGTACAAGGAACTTGGACCTGGTGAAGTAGTTGTTATGGATGAGAACAAGGTTCAGACACTTGTAGCTCCTGGTAATGATATGAAGGTTTGTACTTTCCTTTGGGTATATTATGGTTATCCATCATCTACTATGGAAGGTATCAGCGTCGAGAAGATGCGCTATAACTGTGGTAGTAGCATTGCAAAGCGTGACAATGTTAAGCCAGATGTTGTAGCAGGTGTTCCTGACTCAGGTACAGCTCATGCAATTGGTTATGCCAACGAATCAGGTATTCCATTCTCAAGACCATTTATTAAGTATACTCCAACTTGGCCACGTTCATTTATGCCAACAATCCAGAGTAAGCGTGATCTTATCGCCAAGATGAAGCTTATAGCCGTTGAGGATCTTATTAAGGACAAGAGCTTACTTCTTATTGATGACTCAATCGTACGTGGTACACAGCTTCGTGAAACCACAGAGTTCCTTTATGAGAGAGGCGCGAAGGAAGTACATATTAGACCTGCTTGTCCTCCACTTCTTTTTGGTTGTAAGTATCTTAACTTCTCAAGATCAAAATCTGAGATGGAGCTTATAACAAGAAGAGTTATCGAAGAGTTAGAGGGACCAGATGCTCCACGTGAAGTTATCATGAAGTATGCTGATCCAGATTCGGAGGATTATGCTAAGATGGTAGAAATCATCCGCCAGAAACTCAAGTTTACATCTCTTCAGTTCAACAGACTTGATGATATGCTCGATGCAGTTGGTATTGATAGATGCAAGCTTTGTACTTACTGCTGGGACGGTAGAGAGTAATTAGTTCTTTTTAATAACAAAAACCAGATAGCCTAAGGTTATCTGGTTTTTTATATGCGTGCATTTTGATTTTTTGATCAGCATCATTTTTTTCTTGGTATTTTAAATGACACGGTAGTTCCCTCATTAGGGGCACTATCTATATGAAGCTCTTCATAATATAGTTCGCCTAGTCTAAGTGACAGGTTGAATATACTATGATAGCTGTTATCAGAAGGTGGAAGCTTTATGTGCTTCAAAGTTTCCTCATCCATACCAACACCATCATCTTTTACTTCGATATTTACGAAGTTGTTGATATTGTGAACAGATATATTAATATGTCCTAAAATCTTGGCAGAACGTTTTCTTATACCATGGTTAATTGCATTTTCAAGGAGTGGCTGAATTAAAAGAGAAGGAACAATAGTGTCGCCAAGTCCATCCTCTATATCATAGGTAATAGTAATATTTGGAAAACGTTCGGACTCAATATATCCAAAAGCCTCAGCAAGTTTAATTTCATTATCGAGAGTATTTGTTTCTTTTAGGTTATTGTGCTCAAACATCTGCTTATTATACATCTCTAGTGAAGAGCATATTTTCTTTGCCTTTTCAGGATCAAATAATGCATAGCCACCAATGGCATTGAGCGAGTTAAAGATGAAATGAGGCTTTAAGTGAGAAGCTATAAAGTTGCTCTGCTCCTGCTTAGCAGCTTCCAGTATCTTGGCATATGAACCCGTTAATGCTTTTTCTTTTGTGTAGGTAGACTTTAGCTTAATCAGGAATGTATTGGTCTGTAATAATATATAGAACACAAATCCTATATTCATGGCATGACCAAATTTGTAGTCGTACAAATTAAGAGTTGATTCCATGATTATAGCGATAAGCATTATAGCTGAACTAATAACAAAAGAGCTGGCATTGACTATTTTGTTTTTCGACAATTTTATTCCGGTTATGACAATTAACAAAGCAGTATACACATTGATAACAATATAAAATATCAGGAATACAACAGGGTATTTGTAGTTGAAAAATGGAGCCAGCAATATATATATGGCAGATAGTATTACATTAATTGAAAGCGCTATCTTATTAAAACATTTTTCATACAAAGTATTTGTATAAATTAAAATAGCTATGATTAGTAAAGGGGTAATAATCGGGATAATAAATTCTACAAACGCATTAGGTATTTGTGGAAACTGTAATCCTAGGAATACAAAATTATTGATAGAGCATCGTAGTGCCATAATAAAGCAAATAGCTGAAAAAGCCTTATAGCTTCGCTCGGTTTTGTTAAGGGAAGCTATTATAGCGTAATAAATGCCCGATACTATCATAATAATAAATAGAAGTATATCTGTTGAAAATTCTTCTATATATAATACATTGGTTGATGCTGCTGGACCAAGTAATATTGGAAAGGCCTTATATGGTAGGGCATGAAGAGCAGTTGTATGTAGCTCGATATCTATTTCATTACTGTCGGAATAGAAAGAATAGGTGTTAGCATAGTTGATAAATGATGTTTTATTATCGTAGACACCATTTTTATATATAGTTTCTCCATCTATGACTATTTTATAGTCAGAACAAATACGTGGTATGAAAAGGCAGTAATATGTATTAGAAGTTGGAACTTTTACGTGACAGGTATATATGGTTTCTCCTGTATTATGACTTATGGCAGCAGGCAAGTTAGCATTTTTTGTGCTTGGTATATAGTGCTGATAGTTCCAGTTTCCTTCTAATGCATACACTAAATTTTTATCAGTACCATTAGATATATCATAATATCCATTAATAGAGTGTACAGTATCATATGGTGACATATAGATAAAGTTGAGTACAAATATTACAAATACTGCAACCATTAATGAGAAGATGAAAATAGGTAATGCGCGTTTCTTCATTATTCATCCTCCTTAACTGCCACTGGAATAAGGAAAGAGACAATAGTATATCTATTAACCTTACTATTTATATTTAAATTGGTCTGGCATTTATCTATAAGAACCTGATTAATCTGATATAAGCCATAAGCAACAACGACATGAGGCTGACCTAAAACGTAGTCAATATCATTTGGTGTCATACCAATTCCGTTGTCATAAGAAGTAAATTCAACAAATTTTCCTGTGTTCTTTATTGATATAGAAATAGTAGGATGAAGTGTTCCCTTAAGAGAATATGTAAGTGCATTATCAATAAGAGCAGCCAAAGAAAACATAGGAATCTTTACATCTGGTAAATTCTCTTCGATATTAAATTCTATTTTTATATGTGGTGATTTCGTTGTAATAATATTGGCCATAGCATAGCAAAGTTCTAGTTCTTTTTTATAAGAATAAACAGGGCTGTTTACATCGTAGTCAAAGGTATGTCTAAGGTATTTTGAAAGGGATTGAATAAGCATATCAACCTTGTCCTGATCTTGATCAATATTTTTTTCAACTAGTGATAATGTATTGTAAATATATTTAGGATCGATATGAGTACTTATATAGGTATTCTTATTATTCTGAAGATCAAATACTCTTTGCTTTAAATCAGCAGAAAGTCGCTGGTTAGTTTTCAGTGAATTAGTGTACTGAATAGAAGTAATAATACTTTGAAGAAGAATGAAAATAATCTGAGCTGCATAGAAGGTGGAATATGCTTTGTTCATTCCAAAAACATGTGTGATATCAGAGAATGAACCTACGAATAAAAAGATATAACCAATTAACATCATTCTTGTGAATACATTAGGTTCATACTGATATGAACGTATACCTTCATTTATCGCAAGCATAATACATATAGCTGTAAGTATATAGTATATTGGCTGAGCATAAAAAACGTATGGTATAGGTAATATTAAAAATATAAGTGGAAGAATATAGTTAGTAACACGAAGAACTGCTAAAGTTTTTCGTCGCGATAGATTGTTAAATGCAACATTTTCAAGTTCAAGAAGTGAGAACAATCTTAGGAAATAGCCTAATATTAATATCTTCGTTCCAATTTCAAGAGGGATGGATTGAAACAGAAAAGTAATATTTCTTTGATTAGAAAAGAGAAGACATACAATACCCGATAATGCAAGTAACGAGAAAAATAAATGCTCTCTAGCGGTATCTCTATATAAGAAACAGATAAAGTGAAATACCACGGCAATTATACATATACTTATGAGAGTTACATCGAATAAGACATATAAGTTCTGGAAGAAATATAAACCAGATATAGAACCTATCAGAAAATCTCTATAGGCAAGTGGACTAAGCGAAGAAACTGTAAAGTACTTGTTAGGATCTGTCTCGAGAAGGACTATGTGAAGTGAATGATTATCCTCAGGTCGAAGATTATAAGTTACCACTCTAGGGGTATTGAACAAAGTATCAGTTTTATTAGTTTTCCTATGAAGTACGAGAGTATCATTTACGTATATATCAAGTGTCGCGTCAATAGGTGGAACGCGCAGTGCAACAGATAAAACATCTTCTGGCAGCAGTACAGTGCATTCATATACTGCATCCATAGTTTCTTCATTATATGAAGTTCGAACAAACTCATCGCACAAGGGAAAATGTGCTTTATTGTCAAATGAAAGAGATGACATATCGCATAATCCATTTCCTTTATGACCATGAAGTGGGAAGTATGAAAAATAGAACGACATAAAAAACACAACAAAACATGTTGCCAGTAGCAGTAATATATTTGTTATGTAAGTCATGGATTTTTTCATAATTTATATTCTAATAACTATAATAAAAGGTTATTTTAGTAAATTCTTGATTGCAGGATTAGGATCAAGTCCGTACTCATTTTGAAGCTTTGATTCATAGGTCGAGTAAACTACTCTTGCTTTAGATAATTGATTGTTAGCAATTAAAAGCTTGACTAGCTTGGTAATCATGTCTTCGTTATATGGATCATTCATTATGTATTTTTCCAGTGATGATATGGCTTCCATTTGCTTATTTTCTGCGTAGTACTTATTAGAAAGTGTAAAAAGAAGCTTTCTTGTCAGGGTTTCGACATATGCTTTGGTTTCGATGGCCCAATCATAGCTTTTTCCCATAAGATACTCGCCATTGCAATATGAGGCAAGTGTTTCAAGTTCCTCAGTACTTAATGTTGATAGCTTATTTTCAGCGTCAAGAAGTTTAATATAATCGCAATCAAGTGCATCAGTATTGATTCTATAATTGTCATTATCTCTAAGAAGCATATCGGGATAATCTAATTTTGAAAATGCACTTCGTAAATACGAGCAGCTAACATAGAAAAGCTTATTAGCCTTGTCATAATCAGCATCAGGGAATAAAGTATCAAGTATTGTAAACTTGGACAAAGGAGTTTTGTAGTAATGTACAAGTAAAGCAAAAAGCTCATTGGCCTTGGCTGTACGAAAAGAAATAGGTGTATTTGGTGATGATTCATCATAGCACAAACTTTGTCCTAGAAAACGAACTATAAGCTTCTTACTTTTTAGCGTGGCACTGGCAGAGTGTGAATCGAGCTTTCTAGGTTCCTTTGTTTTGGCAAACTGACTTATCTGCTCAGAAAAAGCAGTAATATCAAGGGGCTTTAGCATATATCCAATAGCATGAGCCTTAAAAGCATCAAGAGCATACTGGTCATAGGCTGTTACAAACATTATATTTATATAAGGATCCACCTCAAGCATACGGTTGGCTAGTTCGAGTCCATTGATTTCAGGCATCTCAATATCAAGGAAAGCTATATCAATAGTATTTTCCTTAACATATTCAAGAGCTTCTAGGCCATCGGAAAAAGATTCCACCAGCTTTACGCGGTTCTCCTTTTGTACTATATGTTCAAAGCGCTTTAGCGCCAGCATTTCGTCATCGACAACGATAATTCTATACATTTATTAACCCCGTTTAATCGCAAATATCGTACTTTTTTCTTCTATTATTATAATATAAATGAAAATTAAAATAAATTTTTTTAATTTTGTTAAGTTGTTAAGTTTTTGTTAAGTACCGTATGATACTATACAATCAGTTTAAGAGATAAAACGTATTAATTAGACTAATTCCCCCCCCTTTTATACTTTTTTTAGAGGCCTACACATTAGTGTAGGTTTTCTTTTTGTTTTCCTATATAATATTCATTAGAACAATGGTTATAGCGGGGGGCAGCAGAATATGAATAAATATATGCAGATGGCTATAGAAGAGGCTAGAGAAGGTATCCATAATAATCATGGAGGACCATTTGGTTCCGTTATAGTAAAGGAAGGCGAGGTTGTTGGCAGGGGACATAACAAGGTACTACTTAACAATGATCCTACATGCCATGGTGAAATAATGGCTATACATGATGCCTGTGCCAATCTTGGAACCTATGATTTGTCAGGTTGTGTGCTTTATACGACAGGTGAGCCTTGTCATATGTGTCTGTGCGCTTGTATGTGGGCCAATCTTGATAAAGTATACTATGGCGCGAACATTGAAGATAATGGTATCATCGGATTTCGTGATGATAAGTTTGATAAGATATTTGGTGGAAGAGATAAACTAGGCGATTTTCTTGCAATGATTGATAGAGATGCTTGCCTAGAACTTTTTCAGGAGTATAATAGTTTAAATAGAACTATCTATTAGTTGCTTATAGGATATAAAAACCTATTAATAAATAGAAAGGTTAGATTACACATGGAAGAAAAAGTAATAGTAATTGACTTCGGTGGCCAGTACAATCAGCTAGTTGCCAGAAGAGTACGTGAGTGTAATGTATATTGTGAGATTTATTCTTATCGTACACCAATTGACCAGATTAAAGCTATGAATCCTAAGGGTATCATCTTAACAGGTGGACCTAATAGCTGCTACGAGGAGGGCGCTCCTACTTATACTAAGGAATTATTTGAACTTGGTATTCCTGTTCTTGGTCTTTGCTATGGTGCACAGCTTATGAATCATATCCTTGGTGGTAAGGTTGAGAAGGCTCCAGTACGTGAGTATGGTAAGACTGAGACGTTAATTGATGGTGCTAAGAATTCACTCTTTGCAGGAGTTGATGATAAGACTATCGTATGGATGAGTCACTTTGATTACATCAGTAAGCCAGCGCCAGGATTCGAGATTATAGCTCATACAGCAGACTGTCCAGTAGCGGCAGATGCATGTGAAGAGAAGAAGTTATATGCTATTCAGTTCCATCCAGAGGTTCTTCATACTGTTCAGGGTAAGGAGATACTCTTTAACTTCGTAAGAAATATATGTCAGACTGCTGGTACTTGGAAGATGGATTCCTTTGTAGAGAATACTATCAAGGAAGTACGCGAGAAGGTAGGAGATGGTAAGGTATTACTTGCTCTTTCAGGTGGTGTAGATTCATCAGTTCTTGCAGCACTTCTTGCCAAGGCTATTGGTAAGCAGCTTACATGTGTATTTGTAGATCATGGTCTTCTTCGTAAGAACGAAGGCGATGAAGTAGAAGCAATATTTGGACCAAATGGTTCATTCGATATAAACTTTATCCGTGTTAACGCTCAGGAGCGTTACTACGGTAAGCTTGCCGGCGTAGAAGAGCCAGAGAGAAAGCGTAAGATAATCGGTGAGGAGTTCATCAGAGTATTCGAGGAAGAGGCCAAGAAGATTGGTGCAGTTGATTTCCTTGCGCAGGGAACTATCTATCCAGACGTAGTTGAGTCAGGTCTTGGCGGTGAGTCAGCAGTGATTAAGTCACACCACAACGTAGGTGGACTTCCTGATTTCGTTGACTTCAAGGATATCGTAGAGCCACTTAGAAACTTATTCAAGGATGAGGTACGTCAGGCAGGTCTTGAACTTGGTCTTCCAGAGTTTCTTGTATACCGTCAGCCATTCCCAGGTCCAGGACTTGGTATCCGTATCATCGGAGAGGTAACAGCCGAGAAGGTTAAGATTGTACAGGATGCTGATTATATTTACCGTGAAGAGGTTGATAAGGCAGCAAAGGCGTATAAAGAAGAAAACGGCGTGGAAGCACCATGGATGCCTAACCAGTATTTTGCTGCATTATCTAATATGCGTTCAGTAGGTGTTATGGGTGATGAGCGTACATATGACTATGCAGTAGTAGTTCGTGCAGTACGTACTATCGACTTCATGACAGCTGAGGCAGCAGAGATTCCATTTGCAGTACTTCAGACAGTTATGAGCCGTATCATAAATGAGGTAAAGGGCGTAAATAGAGTATTCTATGACCTTACTTCAAAACCACCTGGAACAATAGAGATGGAGTAGTACCTACAAAACCACAAGCCCAGTAAAATCAAGGGCTTGTGGCTATTTTTATTTTCTGTGATACCTTTTTGATACCTAAATTGCAAAATGGATGGTATTTTTGAATGATTTTGTATTGTAAGTATAGTATTTGTATTATATAAAATAGCTTTGCTCATTATTTATATATGTCAACATGTGCGTAGA
>JAZRXF010000111.1:0-14007 GCA_045600085.1 Lachnospiraceae bacterium | reverse complement strand
TAGAGCTGGCAGGGACCGCAGTGCGGAAGGCGGCCTTTTCAGAGCCTCTTTAGAGGCAAGCAGGAAACAGCGGCTTATAGCCGCAGAGCAAACCACCAGCTAAGCTGGTGGTTATGATTTATAGTTTGTTTATTTTATTTAAAACTGAGCCATACCTGCAACGGCATCATGAGCTATAAGACATTTGTAATGCTCTTTCATATGAGCGATTACAGCATCGTTGGTTTTTACGTAGCTGCCATATTCGAGCATAAGGTTTGAAACCTTGGCAAATTCCTTCTTATCATAATCACCCTGCTCAAGGAGCATATAGAACTTACCATCGTCAGGACTCTTGTATAGAGAGCTAAGTCCCTCATAGAAAACAGAGAGTACTTTGGAAACCTTGCCAACTGTATCAAGATCATCAAAAACGAAGATTCTTTTTGGGAAGAAAGAATTCTTGGTTTCAGGAATCTTTCCAGCATTGGCCTGCTGAGCTTTCATGGCGGAAGCAGATATCTTTCTAAATAAATCAATCACACCGCCTTCATCCGACAGATTAATATTTTCAAGGAATTCCTTTAGTGCGTCACCACCAACTATCTCAATACGAGCAGTTGCGGATGGTGAATTAGGTATACCAGCTGGTTGATTGGAATCAATAGTTGCGCTAGTGGTATTTCCTTCTAAATCAAAGTCGATAGAGTTATCTTCATCGGAAGAAGTATCCATATCATCATTATCCTTAAGAACAGAAGGTGCAAATCGTGAAAATCTTGTATCAAGCTCCTCAGGATTCTCAACCTTGGTGATGATAAATACAACGCAACCTGTATTCATAGGAATAGCTTCTATCATAAGAGGAACATTATCAGCCTCAAATCCAAGCTCATAGCTTGCCTGCTGCATAACATCCTTGAAAAGCATCTTAGCTTTGTCACTCCCATAAGCAATCTCGCTTATTTTAAGCTGTCTAAGTTCCAGATCTTCTTTGGTTAAGATACATCTTATTTGGTTTTCTGTAACCTTTTCTAATCTCATTATATATAAAGCCTCATTAATATTTATAAAAAGTATAATAATTATATAGTAAGAAGTATATTCGTTCAAGTTTTACGCTCAAAGTATTAGTGATATAGGGATAATATTTTATTAATAGGGTCTTGTCAATTCGTTTTATCGTATATACAATTGTTTTAAAGATGTTCTAGAACAATCTATACCGGATTGGAGGATAGAGCAATAAACATCGGGATGCCGTTGCGTTCCAACTTTAGATGATTTTCTTGTGGATTGCAGTTTAATCCATTCAGCTTCCCATACGTCTAACGGGGAAGGTCTTATAAGCATATATGTGCCGCGCGCGTTGCTTGTCAGGTTTCACATTCTAAATTTTCAAGATTTTTCAAAACGAATATAATATTTTTTTGGTATGTTCTTTTACATCTTAGACTACGGTTTCTTTATTTGTGTTATTTATTATTTCATAGAATATTTCACAGATATCCTTTTGGTACACCAAATTAATCAATAAAAAAGATTCGAATTAACAGAAAAAATGAGAGCTATTCAGACAAATCACTCTTATTATATTTTTGGTGTAAATACATAATGAAGAAATTTTATTGGTCTGCTATAATATAGGGCGATTGACTATTAGAAAAAGTATGCGAAGGAGCTAGATATGGCTAAATCTAAGAAAAAGAGAAAAAACAATAAAACTAAGCATAAGATAATATCTATAGTTATTACAATCGCCCTTATTATTGGCATAATAGTAATAGCTTTTGGTAGTGCTATAAAGACCAGTATCGAAAATGGTGATGAAATAGACGCAAGATGGTTTCTTGGACTTATTTATCCAGATAAATACGCTTACTCAAGAGAAATGGCTGATATGAATGAATACTTCCAGCTCTTTGGAGCAAGCGATGTTGCGATAATAGTAGGAAACGAAAGAATAGAAGACAGAGGTACCTATCAGAATGGTGCAGTGTACTTCCCTCTTTCAACAGCCGAGAGACTATTTACAGATAGATTTTATTATAACAGTGAAGAAGGCAAGCTTCTTTACTCTACATCAACGGATATCTACACTGTTGATTTGAATGATGGAAGTCAGGGCTATACATACGAAGGAAACTTTACTCCAACAGAGCATAAGGTCGCTTTTGTTCAGGGTGAGGAGTTATATATTAGCCTTGATTATGTAAGAAAATTTGCCAATTTCCAGTATACATTTTATCCAGAACCTAACAGAGTTCAGGTGTATACAAACTGGGATTCAGAGCTTGTTGCTGAGTTAGTTAAGCCTACAAGCATTAGATACCAGGGTGGTATTAAGAGTGATGTTCTTCGTAAGGCCGAAAAAGGTGAGATAGTTACAGTCCTTGAGCCAATGGAGACTTGGACAAAGATTCACACATCAGATGGATTTACTGGATACGTTGAGAATACCAAGCTTGGTGAAGCTTACTCTCAGGCAGGAACTCCTGTTAATGATGCTTATAATCCAATGGCTGATTATGGTTCAGGCAATGCCGATGACAGTATTATCCTTGCATGGCATCAGATATACTACGCGGATAAGGGAGAGAACCTTAACAGCTTCCTCGATGGTAGCGAGGGTGTAACAGTTGTATCTCCTACATGGTTCTATATCAATAGCTCAAGCGGTACATTTGATAACTATGCTACTAAGGAATATGTTGACAATGCTCACAACAAGGGATACAAGGTATGGGCTCTTGTAGAAGATATGACCAATGCCAAGAATTACAGCGAGTACGAATTATTCTCTTCATCAGCCAACAGAAAGGCGCTTATCAACAACCTTGTAAGTGCAGTTATGGAAGTTGGAGCTGATGGTATCAATGTTGACTGTGAGTATGTTAATAAAGAGACAGGTGAGCATTTCGTTCAGTTCCTTCGTGAGCTTTCAATAGAGACAAGAAAGAATGGACTTGTTCTTTCTGTTGATGGATATGTTCAGAATCAGGGTAATCTTTACTACGACCTTCGTGAGCAGGGTATAATTGCTGATTACGTTGTAATAATGGGATACGATGAGCACTGGGCAGGTTCTGAGCCAGGTTCAGTTGCATCCATTGGATTCGTAGAGGGTGGTATTCAGGCAGCTCTTAATTCTGGAGTACCATCAAGCAAGCTTATTAATGGTGTTCCATTCTATACAAGACTTTACAGAACAGAGGGTGCTGATGTATCCAGCCAGGCAATAGGTATGGATGAGGCTCAGAACTGGATGGCTAATCGCGGTATCTCACCTACATGGGATGATGTGGCTTGCCAGTACTACATCAAGTTCGAGGATGGAACAGCTGTTTCTGAAATGTTCGTTGAGGACAAGGAATCAATGGAAGCAAGACTTTCAATGATGAAGGGCTACAATCTTGCAGGCGTAGCCTGCTGGAAGCTTGGCCTTGAAAACAAGGATATTTGGTCAGTACTTAAGTCGTACTATTAAGACTAATAATTGGGCACCTTTGTAGGTGCCCAAAATATTTTATATATTTAATTTTGCACATATTAAGCATAAAAGATAATATAGGCATAAATATAAAACTTAGAGAAGAGAACTAATAATGGAAACAAAGGTTGTAAGAATTAATCCTAATCAAATAGATGAGGAAGCCATAAAGGAAGCTGGCGAGATTATCAAAAAAGGTGGCCTTGTAGCATTCCCAACAGAAACAGTATATGGACTTGGCGGTGATGGACTAAATAGTGATTCATCAAAGAAAATATACGCAGCCAAGGGAAGACCATCTGACAATCCGCTTATTATCCATATTCATACATGGGATTCCATGAATGTCATTTGCGATGATGTACCAGAGCGTGCAAAGCTTTTAGCGGATGCTTTCTGGCCAGGTCCTCTTACAATGATTGTTAAGAAGAATGCAAAAGTTCCATACGAGACAACAGGTGGTCTTGATACAGTGGCTGTCAGGATGCCGGATCATCAGGTTGCGCTTAAGTTTATTGAGGCAGCTGGTGGATTTGTTGCAGCACCTAGTGCCAATACTTCAGGACGTCCTAGCCCTACGCTATCAGCTCATGTTGAGGAAGATATGACTGGCAAGATTGAGATGATTATCGATGGTGGTCAGGTCGGAATAGGTGTGGAGTCAACTATAGTGGATCTTACCAGTGATGTCCCAACCATACTAAGACCAGGCTATATTACCGAAGAAATGATTGAGCGTGTACTAGGAGAGGTAGATACGGATAAGACTATCCTTGATAATACAAGTAAGCAGGCACCTAAGGCTCCTGGTATGAAGTACAGGCATTATGCGCCAAAGGGTTCTATGACTCTTATTTCAGGTGATGAGGAAAAGGTGATCAGAACTATTAATGAAAAGGTTTCAGAGGCAAGAAGAGAAGGACTTAAAACTGGAGTCTTACTAACTACTGAAACATTTGATAAAATAGAAGCAGATGTAAAAAAATGTGCTGGAAGCCGATACGATGAACATGAGATAGCGCATAACCTATATAAGATACTTAGAGAGTTCGATGAGGAGGATGTATCCGTTATTTATTCTGAGAGCTTTTCAAGGGATGGCTTTGGCCAGGCGGTTATGAACAGACTACTCAAGGCAGCAGGCTTTGCAGTGCTGGAATTATAAGTATAAATATATTGGAGGTATAACAATGAAGGTTTCACTTGCAAGTGATCACGGCGGATTTGATTTAAAGGAGAAGGTTAAGGCTCATCTTGAAGCCAAGGGTATCGAGGTAGTTGATTTTGGAACCAATTCCAAGGATTCATGCGATTATCCTGTATTTGCTAAGCCAGCAGCAGAGGCTGTTGCAGCAGGTACTGTAGACAAGGGTATTGTAATCTGCACGACAGGTATAGGCGTTAGTATCGTAGCCAACAAGGTTAAGGGCGTAAGATGTGCACTTTGTCATAGTGAGTTTACTGCTGAGATGACAAGACTTCACAATGACAGCAATGTTCTTGCAATGGGTGCAGCTTGCCTCGAAGAAGATCTTGCAATCAAGATGGTTGATATTTTCCTTGAGACAGAGTTTTCTGGTGAAGAGAAGCACTCTAGAAGAATTAATTTGATAGAAAATTAATATAAATCTCTTAAAAGATTTAAAGAAGGCTTATTTTATGAAGAGAAAAAATTATATATCCTGGGATGAGTACTTTATGGGAGTATCGAAGCTTTCTGGTATGCGTTCCAAGGATCCTAATACACAGGTGGGTGCGTGTATCGTAAGTGATGACAATAAAATATTGTCTATGGGCTACAATGGTTTTCCTAAGGGCTGTAGCGATGACGAGTTTCCTTGGGACAGAGAGGGCGATCCGCTTGAAACCAAGTATCCTTATGTAACACATAGTGAGCTCAATGCTATTCTTAATTACAGGGGTGGCTCGCTTGAGGGTACCAAGCTATATGTATCGTTGTTTCCATGCAATGAGTGTGCCAAGGCTATTATTCAGGCTGGCATAACCACTGTAGTGTATGATGATGACAAGTACAATGGAACTCCAATGAATATCGCAGCCAAAAGACTTTTTGATGCTGCGGGAGTAAGATATTATAAATATAAGCTGACTGGCAGAAAAGTAGAACTCGATTTATAGTTATTGGCTCTATATGTATAGATTTTTCCACATTAACAAAAGAATATTGAAATGCTTAATAATGATGGCTATGGTCATCATTACTTTGCGTGTCATCAATGTTGATGCGGGTTATTCCGGTATTTATTCTGACCCTGAAGATACCAAGGAGAAGATGGACCAGGCCAAGCAGGAGAAGGAAGAAAAGGAACAGGAGCTTGCCCAGGCTCAGGCCCAGGTTCTGGTTACTCAGGCAGGTCTGCAAAGTCTTGAAGCAACCAAGGATACATATGAGGGACAGCTCAATTCGCTTAATACAGAGCTTCAGCTTGTTGCTGACAATCTTGCGGTTATCGAAGCTCAGATTGATCTTAAGCAAATGGAAATTGATGAGACAACAGCCGAGCTAAACGCTGCCATAGAAATCAGGGAGAATCAATATACGGCGATGAAGGAACGTATTCGTTTTCTTTATGAAGCCCAGGACAATATGTATTATGAGATTTTATTCTCATCCAATAGTTTTGGTGAGTTCCTAAACTATGCCGACTATATAGAAGATATGTCTGCTTACGACAGACGTATGCTGGAGGAATATATAGCAACTCAGGAATCAATATCAGCCAACAAAGTACTTCTTGAAGAGGAGTATTCAGCGCTTGAGGATTTACGATCAGAAGCAGAGGAACAGCAGAATCAGGTATCTGATCTTATATCAGCAACATCCTCATCTCTAGCTCAGACAGAGAGTAATATTAGTGATATGGAAGCTCAGCAAACAGCTTACCTAGCTGAATGTGATAAAAAAGCAGAGGAGCTTGCGGCTGCTCAGGCCGAATATGAAGCAATTAAAGCTCAGTATGAAGAAGAACTTCGATTGTCTAAACTGGCTGCAATGTCCAAGTGGCGTGATATTTCAGAAGTTCAGTTCGACGAAGGTGATCGTTATTTACTGGCGAATCTTATATATTGCGAAGCTGGTAATCAGCCACCT
This sequence comes from Lachnospiraceae bacterium, assembly GCA_045600085.1. Classification (GTDB taxonomy): domain Bacteria; phylum Bacillota; class Clostridia; order Lachnospirales; family Lachnospiraceae; genus NK4A136. The sequence goes on along the minus strand of JAZRXF010000111.1, from coordinate 7,426 downwards.
GAAGGTCAGCTGGCAGTTGGCGCAGTAGTTATCAATCGAGTTTTATCATCAAGATACCCTGACACGGTTACAGGAGTTATATATGCATACAAGCAGTTTTCTCCAGTAGGAGATGGACACCTTGCGCTTGCACTTGCTGAGAATAGAGCAACTCAGGCATGCTATGCAGCAGCTGATGCGGCAATGAGTGGAAACACTAATGTAGGTAACTGTCTGTACTTTAGAACAAAGATAGAAGGCCTTGAAGGTATTGAAATAGGAGCCCATGTTTTCTATTAGTTTCTATATAGTATCTATTAGTATTCTATTTGTTAGTATTTGATACAAAGGAGAAAATATATGAAAAATCCAGTTTTGTTCAGAAAAAGACTTATTCCAGAAGAGTGTGTAAAGCTTAAGGACGATATTATTCTTAGCATTGATGAAGACAGGATTGTTACCAAGTGGAATACATTAAAACCTAAGAAAGACCTTCATCATGGATATTCATGTTATTTTCTTAAAGAAGGTTTCAAGGTAAGCAAGTTTTATAAGGAAGATGGAAGCCTTTTATACTGGTATTGTGATATCGTACATTATCATTTTGAAGAGGATGGAGAAAAGCTTATAGTTACTGATCTTCTTGCGGATGTAATAGTTTATCCCGATGGCTTTGTCAAGGTAGTTGATATCGATGAAATGGTGGACTGTCTTGACAACAACAAGATATCAATTGACCAGCTCAAGGAATCACTTGTACAGCTTGATAAATTACTTTCACTTATTTACGCTGGTGACTTTGAAAAACTTACCAGATATATCGAAGTATTAGAGTAATAAAAGACGTCTAAAATACTGAATTTATAAGGCCATGAATAGCTTTATAAGTTCAGTATTTTTCTTGCTAAATTGCACTAAAAACTATATAATATTACTATCTGTTTTGGGGAGTTTTTTTAGATGGCTTTTCTAAAAAGGGAAATAGTATATGAATAGCGAGGAAAAGGAAAGGAATAAGCGTAGGAGCAATCAGGAAGCCATGCGTAGTCTGGCCATGATTTCTCAGTTTAGTATTAATATGCTTGTTCCGATTTTTTTATGTTTTTTTGTAGGTTACTGGCTTGATAAAAAGCTTGGAACTAGTTATTTCATTATAATATTTTTCTTCCTCGGAGCATTGGCTGGTTTTCGTAATATATACATATATGCCAAGAAAAGAAGCGAGCGAGACAACCAGTTTAAAGCTGATAATAAAAGCGACGACACTAGAAAAATAGAAAAAGCACTAGAAGATGAAAGAAAGAATCATTCAAAATAGAACATTATATGACCTTATCCTTGGGATTATATTGTTTTGTGTCATATGTCAGCTTGGTCTGATAATAGGATGTCACTTTCTGTGGGGACGTGTTCTCTACTACAGCATTGGTTTATGGTGTGGTTGTTTTATAGCAATATTTATGGCATGGCATATGAATAAATCAATTAGCTCAGCTCTTGATTATGACAGCGAGACAGCTACCAAGCTGATGAGAAAAGGTACATACATCAGGTACTTAGCAATCATCGTAATACTTGGTGGATTTATGATAATGGATGTTGTGAGTCCTCTCACAGTATTTCTTGGGATAATGGGACTGAAGGCAGGTGCCTACGGTTATCCACTGGTTCGAAACTTCCTAAACCCGGTAGTTGGCAAGGAACCAGTAAGTGATTGCTCACCAATTCCTGACGATATTCCAGCTGATACTTTGGGTGATAAAATGAATATCACAGACAATTAAAATGTATATGATTTGCATTAGTCAAATTTATATAAAGAAATATTGAAAATTAAATAAAGAGGAGGTGAGACTATGGGAGCAGGGTTATTGTTATCCGGCGGTGATGTTGACTTTATGATTAAGGGTGTCTTTTCATTCGAAATCGGTGGTCAGACTCTATGGATAACAACCACGCATATATGCCTACTTATAGTAGTAATTACACTCTGCATATTTGCGTTATGTGCTAATCGCACAATGAAGAAAGCCTCTGATGTACCTAATGGATTCCAGAATGTTGTTGAGCTTGTCGTTGATATGCTTGATGGTATCGTTCGAAGCACTATGGGTAAGAATGCTACTGGATTTCTTAATTACATCGGTACAATCTTCATTTTTATTCTGTTTTGTAACCTTTCTGGTTTGCTGGGACTTCGTCCACCAACAGCGGACTATGGTGTTACATTCCCACTGGGCGTATTAACATTTACACTTATATTTGTTAATAAGCTAAGGTACCAGAAGATAAGCGGATTTATAAAAGGTCTTTGTAATCCATGGCCATTCTGGGCACCAATCAATGTTATAGGTGACGTTGCAGTACCTATTTCATTATCACTGCGTTTGTTCGCCAACGTATTATCAGGAACTGTTATGATGGCTCTTGTATATGGTCTTCTTAGTAAGATTGCGTATGCTTGGCCAGGTGCACTTCATGTGTATTTTGATATGTTCTCTGGAGCTATCCAGACATACGTATTCTGTATGCTTACTATGACATACATAAGCGACGCAATTGGAAATGACTAACGTAGTAATCAAAGTTTTTTATTAATATACCAAGGAGGAATTATCAATGTTTAACTCAGAATTTATCTTAGGCTGCTCTGCAATTGGTGCAGGCCTCGCAGTTATCGCAGGTATCGGACCTGGTGTAGGCCAGGGTATCGCAGCAGGACACGCTGCATCAGCAGTAGGTAGAAACCCAGGTGCAAAGGGTGATATTACATCAACAATGTTACTTGGTCAGGCCGTAGCCGAGACAACAGGTCTTTACGGACTTCTTATCGCAATGCTTCTGTTATTCGTTAAGCCATTAGTACCTTAATTAATAAGTCTCTAAATATACAGAAAGGAGGCTTAATAGCTTGAATATAGGATTAAATATGCTTTTATCTGGCGATGCTGGATATGAAAGAATGTTCAACCTGGATCTTCAGCTTTTGTTCGATTCAGGATTAACACTGTTAGCAGTATTTACTCTATTCCTAGTACTCAGTTACTTCTTGTTCAATCCTGCAAGAAAGTTCTTAAATGATAGAAAAGAGCGCATAGCTGGCGATCTTGAAACAGCAGCTAGCGACAAAGAGCAGGCACTCAAGCTCAAGGAAGAATATGAAGCTAAGCTTAAGGAGGCTGACAAAGAAGTAGCCAGAATTCTTAGTGAAGCTCGTAGTAAAGCCATTGCCAATGAAGAGCGTACAATCGCCAAGGCAAGAGAAGAGGCTGCTGGAATCATTAAGAGAGCTAATGAAGAGGCAGAACTTGAGAAGAAGCGTGTAATGGATGAAGTTAAGCAGGAGATGGTATCAATTGCATCACTTATGGCTGAAAAGGTTGTAAAGGGCAATATTGATACAACTATCCAGGATAGCTTAATCGATGAGACATTAAAGGAAATAGGTGATGCAACATGGCAAAGCTAGTTACAGGAACCTATGGGGAGGCTCTGTTTGAGCTGGCTGTAGAGGAGAAAATGGAAAGTGTTTTACTTGAAGAAGTAGAAGCATTTCAGACTATCCTTAAAGATAATCCAGAGTTTTCTGATATGATGAATCATCCAAAGATTCCTAGAGAGGATAAAATCAAAACTCTTGAAGAGATTATGAATCATGATTATATCCCGAAGAGTGACATGATTATGTCTCAGGAAGCAGAGGTTTCATTTAGCAAGGAACTCACAGGATTTTTAGTACTTATTCTTCAGAAAGACAGATATAGCGAAATAGACGGTATATTAGAGTTCTTCGTTAAAAGAATGAAGGAACATATGAAGATAGGTACAGCCTATGTAACAACAGCAGTATCCTTAAAGGATTCTCAGAAAATCGAAATAGAGAAAAAGCTGCTAGAAACTACTGACTATAAGAAAATGGAGATGATATATAATGAGGATCCATCTCTTATAGGTGGTATGGTTATCAGAATTGGTGACCGAGTAGTAGACAGTAGTATTAAGAGTAAATTAGATAAGCTTACTAAAGAGCTTTTAGCTTCAAGCGTAAGCTAGTAAATTAGAAAGGTGCGTAAAGATCAATGAATTTAAGACCTGAAGAAATCAGTTCAGTTATTAAAGATCAGATCAAGAGATATGCAGACAAGCTGGAAGTATCAGATGTTGGTACAGTTATCCAGGTTGCCGATGGTATCGCGCGTGTACACGGCCTTGAAAATGCTATGCAGGGAGAGCTTCTTGAGTTCCCTGGCGAAGTATATGGTATGGTACTTAACCTTGAGGAAGACAACGTTGGTGCAGTTTTACTTGGATCACACAAGAATATCAATGAGGGTGATACAGTTAAGACAACAGGCCGAGTTGTTGAGGTTCCAGTAGGTGATGCCTTAGTAGGACGTGTTGTTAACGCTCTTGGTCAGCCAATCGATGGCAAGGGTCCACTTGACACACAAAAATATCGTAAGATTGAGCGAGTTGCATCTGGTGTTATCACAAGACAGTCAGTTGATACACCTCTTCAGACAGGTATCAAGGCTATCGACTCCATGGTTCCAATCGGAAGAGGACAGCGTGAGCTCATTATCGGTGATAGACAGACAGGTAAGACTGCTATCGCCATAGATACAATCATTAACCAGAAGGGTCAGAATGTTAAATGTATCTACGTAGCAATTGGTCAGAAGGCTTCTACAGTTGCTAATATTGTTAAGAAATTAGAGGAAGCAGGTGCTCTTAGCTATACAACAATCGTTGCTTCTACGGCTTCAGAGCTTGCTCCACTTCAGTATATTGCACCATATGCAGGATGTGCTATTGGTGAGGAATGGATGGAGAACGGTGAGGATGTTCTTGTAGTATATGATGACTTAAGTAAGCATGCTACTGCATACCGTACACTCTCATTACTCCTTCGTCGTCCACCAGGACGTGAGGCTTATCCAGGTGATGTATTCTACCTTCACTCAAGATTACTTGAGCGTGCTGCTCGTATGAGCAAGGAGTACGGTGGTGGATCACTTACAGCCCTTCCTATCATTGTGACACAGGCTGGCGATGTATCTGCATACATCCCTACCAATGTTATTTCAATTACTGATGGTCAGATTTATCTTGAAACAGAAATGTTCAACGCAGGTTTCCGTCCTGCTATCAACGCTGGTCTTTCAGTATCACGAGTTGGTGGTGCTGCTCAGATCAAGGCTATGAAGAAGATTGCTGGACCTATCAGACTTGAGCTTGCTCAGTACAGAGAGCTTGCATCATTTGCTCAGTTCGGTTCTGATCTTGATGCTGATACAAAAGAGCGTCTTGCACAGGGTGAAAGAATTAAGGAAATGCTTAAGCAGCCTCAGTACAAGCCAATGCCAGTTGAGGAGCAGATCCTCATTATATATGCAGCAACCAAGAAGTATCTTCTTGATGTACCAGTTGATGATATCTTAAGATTCCAGGATGGTCTCTTAGAGCATATCAAGACCAAGTATTCTGAGATTCCAGAGAGTATCAGAACAACTAAGGAAATGTCAGCTGAAATAGAGGACAAGCTTATCGCTGCTATAAAAGAGTTCAAGGAAGAGTTTAGGTAAACTAAGCGGAAAGGCATGGTTTGAATTATGGCTTCAATGAGAGACATAAAAAGGCGTAAGACAAGCGTCGAAAGTACGCAGCAGATTACCAAGGCCATGAAGCTTGTTTCTACAGTTAAGTTACAGAGAGCAAAAGAACGTGCAGAAAGATCCAAGAACTACTTCACCAGTATATACGACACGGTCAGTTCTATACTTGCCAAATCATCGAATATAGATCACAAGTTCCTACGTGAAAGTGAGTCTAAAAAGAAAGCTGTTATCCTGCTTACAGGTAACAGAGGTTTGGCTGGTGGTTACAACTCCAATGTTATTAAGTTATTAACAAAGAGTGGTAATTTTGAAAAGGATGACACTATCGTATACGCTGTTGGTAAAAAGGGTCGTGATGCATTCAAGAGACTTGGCTATGAGATTAGAGAAGATTATTCTGAAGTGATCGAAGAGCCACTCTACAAGGATGCTATGGAGATTTCTGAGAAAGTGCTCGCTGATTTCGAAGCTGGAGAGATAGGTGAAATATATCTTGCATATACATTCTTTAAGAATACCGTAAGTCATGTACCAACTCTTCTTAAGTTACTTCCAGTTGATATGGAAGCCACTAAGCCAGAGAGAGACGAAGAGAAGGCTGAGGTGTCAGTTCCAATGAACTTTGAGCCTTCTGACGAGGAAGCTTTGGATATGATTATTCCAAAGTATATGACCAGTCTTATATTTGGTGCATTGGTTGAAGCGGTAGCCAGTGAAAACGGTGCGCGTATGCAGGCCATGGATTCAGCTACTAATAACGCCACAGAAATTATTGATAATTTATCATTACTATACAATAGAGCTCGTCAGAGTTCTATTACACAGGAGCTTACAGAGATTATCGCAGGTGCGGATGCTATAAGCTAATGTGAGAATTTTACGAAAGGATTAAACATAATGGCAGAATTGAAAAAGGGAAAACTTACCCAGATTATCGGTGCCGTTCTTGATATTAAGTTCGTAGACGGTCTGCCTGAGATTAACGAAGCGATTAACATTGCTCTTCCAGAAGACAAGAAGTTAGTTGTAGAGGTTGCTCAGCATTTGGGTGATGATACCGTTAGATGTATTGCGATGGGTCCTACAGACGGTTTAGTTCGTGGTATGGAAGCTGTTGCAACAGGCGCGCCAATCAAGGTACCAGTAGGTGAGAACACACTTGGTCGTATCTTCAACGTACTTGGTGAGCCAATAGATAATAAGCCAGCTCCAGAAGGTGTAGACTATGAGCCAATTCATAGAGCAGCACCAGAGTTCAAGGAGCAGTCTACTGAGAAGGAAATCCTCGAAACAGGTATTAAGGTCGTTGACCTTCTTTGCCCTTACCAGAGAGGTGGTAAGATTGGTCTGTTTGGTGGTGCCGGAGTAGGTAAGACAGTTCTTATTCAGGAGCTTATCAGAAACATTGCTACAGAGCACGGCGGATATTCCGTATTCACCGGTGTAGGCGAGCGTACCCGTGAGGGTAATGACCTTTACCATGAAATGACAGAGTCAGGCGTTATCGACAAGACCACCATGGTATTCGGTCAGATGAACGAGCCCCGGGGAGCAAGAATGAGAGTAGGTCTTACCGGTCTTACAATGGCTGAGTATTTCCGTGATAAGGGTGGAAAGGATGTACTTCTTTTCATCGATAACATTTTCAGATTTACACAGGCAGGTTCTGAGGTATCTGCGCTTTTGGGTCGTATGCCCTCAGCAGTAGGTTACCAGCCCACCCTGCAGACAGAGATGGGTGCGCTTCAGGAGCGTATCACTTCTACTAAGGGCGGTTCCATCACTTCCGTTCAGGCTGTTTACGTGCCTGCGGATGACTTGACAGACCC
>JAZRXF010000110.1:0-15653 GCA_045600085.1 Lachnospiraceae bacterium | reverse complement strand
GACATGGCTACGATCCGACTTGGTCATTTTTTTGCTGAACGAGAGAGTAAGAATCAGCAAGAACTGCTAGGAGTAATTGAGAGTATATGGATAACTACATTTATAAGTATTATCAAGCCATTAAGGATGGTAGTATTTGCGTAGGAAAATGGATAACCTTGATATATGACTATATTGTTCAAGGATTAGAGGATAACACATTTTATTTTGACCAGAAAAAGGCAAATCATGCTATTGAATGGATTGAACAACATTGTTTTCATACAGAAGGGCCACTAGCCCCTGGCTTTCTACGATTAGAACTGTGGCAGAAGGCTATATTGTCTATAATGTTTGGAATTGTAGATGATAAGGGCAAAAGAGTATTTAGAGAAGTTGTACTTGTAATGGCAAGAAAAAATGGTAAGACATTATTCGCATCAGCCATTGCTAAGTATGTTTGGTATGTAGATGGTGGTTATGGTGCAAGAATATTCTGTACCGCACCGAAATTAGACCAAGCTGATTTAATATATTCATCAGTTTGGCAGCAGACCATTCTAGATCCTGAATGGCAAGACCTGAAAGAAGAGATTGCTTCAAGTAAGGATATGCACAATAAGTTTCAGAAGGATAATTCTGAATTAGCAAAAAGAAGGCAGACGGATTTATACATCCCTGCTACTAACAGCACAGTTAAAAAGGTTGCGTTCTCAGAAAAGAAGTCAGATGGTTATAATCCATCACTTGTTATTTGTGACGAGATTGCTTCGTGGGAAGGTGAACGAGGCCTTAAGCAATATGAAGTATTTAAGTCTGGTATGGGCGCAAGAGAGATGGGTGATAATCCATCGATACTTTTATCTTGTAGCACTTCTGGATATGTAAATGAATCTATTTATGACGAGTTGATTAAGAGGTCGACTCGTTTTTTATTGGGTGATTCTAAAGAAAAAAAGCTGCTGCCGTTCCTTTATATGATAGATGATATCGAAAAATGGAACGATATTAATGAACTACGCAAAAGTAATCCTAATTTGCAGGTATCAGTTAGTGTTGATTACTTGCTGGAAGAGATTGCAATTGCTGAAGGTTCACTTAGTAAAAAGGCAGAGTTTATTACAAAGTATTGCAACCTTAAGCAGAACAGCTCACTCGCATGGTTAGACTCGCAGACAGTTGCAAAAGCTTGCGGAGAAGAATTAAGTCTTGAAGATTTTAAGGGTTGTTACTGTGTAGCTGGTATAGATCTATCGCAGACAACGGATTTAACAAGCTGTTGTATTGTGATTGAGAAGAACAGAAAACTTTATGTATTCAGTAAGTTCTTTTTACCAGCAGAAAAGATAGATGAAGCCTGTGGAAGAGATGGATTACCTTACAACATATTTATCCAAAAAGGTTGGTTGCAGTCTTCAGGAGACAATTTTGTTGATTACAATGACTGTTTTAACTGGTTTAGGAAACTTGTAGAGGACTATGAGATTTATCCGTTGCAAGTTGGATATGACAGGTACTCTTCACAGTATTTGATACAGAATATGACGCAATACGGATTCCATTGTGATGATGTATATCAGGGTGACAACCTTTGGGGAGTTATGCAAGAGGTTGAGGGGCTTCTTAAGGACGGAGCTATAAACATTGGCAACAATGATTTATTAAAAATACATATGCTCAATTCTGCTGTGAAAATGTCAGTTGAGAGAGGCAGAGGTAAGTTAGTAAAAATACACGCTAAAGACCACATAGATGGAATGGCAGCATTATTAGATGCATTTACTGTTAGGCAGAAATGGTTTGACCAGATAGGCGGTCAGTTAGCAAATGAGGATTAAAGATGGGATTATTTGATTCAATATTCAAAAATACGCCACAGCCAAAGAAGGTAGACGGCTATTGGGATATGCTCACAACATACAGACCAATCTTTTCTACTTGGAATGGTAATTTGTATGAATCAGAGCTTGTAAGGTCAGCAATTGATGCAAGGGCAAGACACATAAGCAAATTAAGGGCAGAGTTTACTGGTGCAGCTAAGCCAAAGATGAAGACAATGCTTAGCAAGAATCCTAATGAATTACAGACTTGGGGACAGTTTTTATACAGACTATCAACAATACTTGATATGCAGAATACAGCCTTTATTGTTCCTGTGTTTGATGATTTTGACAGCATTAGCGGAGTATTCGCAATAATGCCACAGCAATGCGAAGTGGTATCAGCAAATGGTAGGCCTTGGATAAGATACAGATTCTCAAATGGAAATACTGCTGCCGTAAGACTTGATGAAGTCGGCATTATGACAAAGTTTCAGTATGAAGATGATTTGTACGGTAGTAAGAATGATGCACTTAAAAATACAATGCAGTTAATTCAGATACAGAATAAGGGTATAGAAGAGGCTGTTAAGAATAGTGCCACATACAGATTTATGGCTCAGGTAAATAACTTTGCTAAAGCTGAGGATCTAGAAAAGGAGCGCAAGAGATTTAGCATTAAAAACTTTGCTAAAGATGGTGGTGGACTCCTGTTATTCCCTAACACTTACACTAACATCCAGCAAGTTAAGAACTCACCATTCACAGTTGATGCTGAGCAGATGAAACTTATTCAGACGAATGTATACAACTACTTCGGTGTAAATGAGAAGATTTTGCAGAATAGCGCAATTGGTGATGAGTGGTCAGCATTTTATGAGGGTGCAATTGAACCATTTAGCGTTCAGCTTTCAGAGGTACTCACAAGAATGTTGTTCAGTAATTTAGAGAGAACATATAACTCAGGTGTAACATTTACCGCTAACAGAATGTTGTATATGAGCAACAAAGATAAGCTGAATGTTGCAGCACAGATGGCAGACCGAGGCATTATGACAATCAATGAGATTAGAGAAATGTGGAATTTAGGACCTGTCGAAAATGGAGATATTCGTATACTTCGTGGAGAGTATAAGAACTCAGACGAAGAGAACAATACCAATACCGAGGAGGTAGAAGATGGAACAGAAGATAACTAGAGCTTTTAATTTTGAGGTTAGAGCAGAGAATAATGAACAGAATGGTGACTTTGTAACAGGTCAGCCAATTGTTTTTAATGCTTCAACTAATTTAGGTTATTTTGATGAGGTTATCGAGCGCGGAGCATTAGATAACACAGACCTTCGTGATGTTAGATTCCTTATCAATCACAACACAGATATGATTCCATTGGCTAGAAGTCGTAACAACAACGAGAACAGCACAATGCAGATGTCAGTAAATGATGAAGGCATGGGAATCAGGGTGAACCTTGATACTGAGAATAATCAGGAAGCAAGAGCATTATATTCAGCTATTAAACGTGGAGATATAACCGGTATGTCTTTCATGTTTAGTATAAATGACGAAGAGTGGGAAGACCTCGAATCTGAACACCCAGTTCGTCACATTAGGAAAATGGGTAAGGTATTCGAGGTATCTGCTGTGACTTTCCCAGCTTATGAACAGACAAGCATTTCTGCTAGAGATTGCAAGGAAGCACTGGAGAGTGCCAAGGCAACACTGGAGAGTGAAAAGAGAGCAGCAAAGCTTGCAGAGTTACAGAGTAAATTGGAGGCTTTTAAGAATGAGCATTGATGAAATCAAGGCACTTGAGATTGAAGGTGTCGAAGAGAGAGCAACAGCTATTGAAACGGAGATGACTGTTGACGGAGCAAATCTTGAAGCACTTAGTGCTGAGATGGATGCGCTCACAGCTAGAAAAAATGAATTAAAAGAACTTGCTGAACAGCGCAAGGCTGAAGAGGCAGAGGCACTTGAGGCTACAGTAGTAGTCGAAGAGTTAAGATCTATCGTGGAGGAAAAGAAAATGAGCAATATTGAGGTTAGAGAGGCTAACGAATACGCACAGGCATTTTTAGGAATGCTTAAGACAGGTAAGGATGAGGAAGTTCGTTCCCTTCTTTCAACAAATGTATCAGGTGGTTCAGTTCCAGTTCCTACATTCCTTGAGAATGAGATTAAGAACGCATGGGAGAATTGCCAGATTATGTCTCTTGTTAAGCAGACAAGCTACAAGAGTAATGTAAAGATTGGGTTTGAGGTTTCAGCAACAGGTGCAGAGGTACATGTTGAGGGTACAGAGGCTCCAGACGAAGAAGTACTTGTATGGGGTTCAGTTGAGCTTAAGGCTGAGAACATTAAGAAGTGGATTACTATTTCTGATGAGGCTCTTGAAGGCACAACAATCGACACAATGGGTGAGATTTACAAGGAAGTTGCACAGAGAATCGTTGAGAAGGCAGAGGAGATTGCAATCGGTAAGATTAATGCTTCACCAGCTACAACAACAACTACAGCTCCTGGCGTTCCTGTATTTAAGGCATCAGCAATCGCAGCAGACACAATCGTTGCAGCAGAGGCTTTTCTTTCAGGTAAGGCTAGAAATCTTTACATTGCAATGAACAGACAGACATATCCTGCATTCGTTGCAGTAGCAATGGCTGCTAATTACGCAATTGATGTATTTGATGGTCTTAAGGATAAGGTTGTATTTACAGATGCACTTCCAGCTTTCAGCGCAGCATCTTCAGACCAGACATACGCAATCGTTGGTGATTTCGGTTATGGTTTCCAGGCTAATAAGCCAAACGGCAATGATATCGTAATCAAGGTTGATGACCTTTCACTTGCTGAGAAGGACCTTGTTAAGATTGTTGGCCGTCAGTACGTTGGTATGGGTGTAGTTGCTCCTAAGGCATTCGTTAAGATCCAGAAGTAATTAAGCTGGAGGGTGGCCTATGAAAGTAAAAGTTATCAGAGTTTTCTATGACAACAACGGCCTTCACAGAGTCGGTGATGTAATAGAGACAACAGCACTTAACCCAGAACTTATGGTTCAGGTTGAGGAGCGCAAAGAGGCTGTTACTAAAAAGGCAGCTATAAAGAAGAATTCAGAGGATTAAAAAATGTTAGAGAAGGTTAAGTTAGCACTCCGAATCACTACGGATGCGTTTGATGATGAATTGAATGATTTGATTGAGGCTGCATATGCAGACTTAGGTGTGGCTGGAGTTGTTAACGTAGCCGAGACTGACGCGTTAATCATTCGTGCAACTGTTACATACTGCAAGATGAACTTCGGTCAGAATGATGCGTATGAGCAGTTAAAGAGGTCATACGATGAGCAGAAGGCACAGCTATCTATGAACACAGGTCACACCGAATGGGAGGACTAACATGGATAGAAGTGATGTTGCTTATCTTGTGGCAAGGACATACGGACAAGATGATTATGGTGTAACTAGTGAGACAGGAACAAAGCGCAGGGTATTTTGCTCTGTGCGTTCTGTTTCACATAGAGAAAAGGTGGCTAATGGCTTGGTTGGTATTCAGTCTAGTTATCAGCTTTCAATGTTCAGACATGATTACAATATGGAGGAGGTAGTTGAATATAATGGTGAGCGTTATGTGGTATATGATGCTACAGAATACAATGACCTCATTCGGCTATACATCCAGAGGGAGAAGGGTATTTAATGCCAGCTATTAACTTAGTCCAGCAGATGAAGGACATACTTACAGACTATACGGATGAAGTAATGAATGCAACTGTAGAAGCACTTGAGAAAACTGCTCAAGAGGCTGCGGATGAGTTAAAAGCAAAGTCTCCTAGAAGAACAGGTAAATACGCTAGGGATTGGGCGGTTAAGAATGATAAGAAGCGTACATATGCTTCTAGTGTTGTATACAACAAAAAACATTATCAGCTCACTCACTTACTTGAGCATGGTCACGCTATGAGAGGCGGTGGTAGGTCAAAGAAGGGGTCTACTGGTCAAGTAGTTCACATAGCACCTGTCAATGAAAATGCAGAGAAGTTAGCGGTTAGAAATATTACGGAGGCCATAGGAAAAATCAAATGACATTTAAAGAGATAAAAGAACTGATTGAATCAATCGGTTTGCCATTCAATTATTTTCAATGGGAAATAGGTCAAGCACCTAAATTGCCATACATCTTGTTTTATTATCCATCGCGTAATGATTTTGTAGCAGATGGCAAAAATTATCAGCACATTGCAAGGCTTAACATTGAACTTTACACAAGTAAAAAAGACTTTGCAAAAGAAGCAGAGGTTGAAGCAGTTCTTGAAGCTGCTGAAATCATCTATGAAAAAGAAGAACAGTATATTCAGGACGAAAGAATGTACGAAGTTTTATACACTATGGAGGTATTAATCAATGGCTAAGGTTAAATTTGGTCTTAAGAATGCATATTATGCATTAGCAACCATCGCAGCTGATGGTACAGCTACTTACGGCGCACCTAAGAAGTTACCTGGTGCAGTAAATATTTCATTAGAGCCAGCTGGTGAGTCTACATCATTCTATGCTGATGACCAGGCTTACTTTGTAACAGGTGGTAACATCGGTTACACAGGTACACTTCAGCTTGCTCTTATTCCAGATGAGTTCCGCAAGGATTGTCTTGGAGAGATTGAGACAGATGCAGGAGTTCTTATTGAGGATTCTGACGCATCACCAAAGCCTTTTGCACTTATGTTTGAGTTTACTACAGATGATAAGGCCCAGAGACACGTGTTCTATAATTGTACTGCAACAAGAACAACTATTGCAGGTCAGACAAAGGCAGAGTCTACAGAGGTATCACCTGAGACAGTTACTCTTACAGCCACATCAATCTACAATGCTAAAGAGCAGTGCCAGATTGTTAAGGCAAAGGCAGAGGCAAATGCTACAGCATATGATACATGGTACACAGCCGTTTATCAGCCAACAGCATAACAAATAAATGAATAGGAGTGGAGTATGGAGAAAATAGTTAATATAGAAGGTAAGGAAATAGGGCTTAAGGCTAGTGCTGGTACAGTTAGAGCATACCGAGATATATTTGGTGGTGACCTTATTGTTGATATGGGAACTGCCGAGACAGATATCCTGGGTAATAAGTCTATGAGCGCAGAATCAGCAAGGATTGCAGAGAATGCAGTATATCTTATGGCTAAAGAGTATGATTCAAGCCTTCCACCTATTAATGAATGGTTAAGCCAGTTTTCTCCATATTTCATATATTCAGCAATTGTTCAGGCTATTAATATGTGGCATGACAATACAAAGACATTAAACAAGTCAAAAAAAAACTAAAAAAAACTGAGCGCGAGTGGTCTACCGCGCTTTTCTTATTAAGAGCAGTTCAGTTAGGACTTACCATGCAAGACCTAGACTGTATTTCGTTTGGCATGGTGCTAGATATGTATGCTGAAGTTTCCAATGATCACGAAGAGTATGACATTGTTGCAGACCAAGAGGATATGGACAACTTCTAGGGAATGGATATAAATGGCTAGTAATAAAATTCGTGGAATTACAATTGAATTAAATGCCGATACAGCAGGCATAATGGATGGGCTGAAGGATATTAACAAATCGTTAAGTTCCACAGAGCGTTCACTTAAAGATGTCAATAAATTGCTTAAATTAGATCCTGATAATGTGGAGTTATTGACACAGAAACAGGACTATTTAACAGATGCAATTGAAGATACAAAAAAGAAATTAGAAGAGGAGCAGAAGCTTCTTGATAGTCTTAAGTCGGCAGACAATGCAGAAGAGACTGCCGAGCAGCAGAAGGCACTTGCAAGAGAGATTGAAGCAACCAATCAGAAGCTGAATAAATATCAGGGTGAACTTGAGCAGACCGAACTTGCACTTGATGGTGTTGCAGATGAGACAAAACAGGCAAGTGATAATGCATTAACCTTTGGTGATATTTTAAAGGCAAATGTGGTATCACAGGTTGTTCTTGATGGAATCAAAAAACTTGCAGAAGGAATTACAGAAGTTGCTAAGTCATCACTTGAAGCTGGAATGTCTTTTGAGTCTTCAATGTCGCAAGTTGCAGCAACAATGGGGCTTACTACAGACGAGATAAGAAATGGTAGTGAGACTTATGAGAAGATGGCAGCCGCAGCTAAGAAGATGGGTCAGACCACACAGTTCTCAGCTTCACAGGCAGCAGATGCATTAAATTATTTGGCCTTGGCTGGATATGATGCAGATAAAGCAGTCGCTACTTTACCATCAGTTCTTACACTTGCGGCAGCAGGTGGCATGGAACTTGCATATGCTTCAGACCTTGTTACAGATTCAATGTCAGCATTAGGACTTGAGACAGAAGATCTAGACAGATACATTGATGAAATGGCAAGGGCAGCGCAGAAGTCTAACACATCTGTAGGTCAGTTAGGTGAAGCTATTCTAGTAGCTGGTGGTACTGCTAAAATAACAGGTCTTAGCCTTGAGGCTATGAACGCAGAACTTGGTGTACTTGCCAATGTGGGTATCAAAGGTTCTGAAGGTGGTACACATTTAAGAAACGTACTTCTTTCACTCTCTGCACCAACAGAAAAGGCTGCTGATAAGTTAAAGGAATTAAATGTCGAAGCTAAAGATTCAGATGGCAATATGCGTAATCTGAATGACATTATGATTGACCTTAACGAAGCACTTGCAGACTTGGGTTCAGCAGATAAAGCAGCAGCCATTAAAGCCATTTTTAATAAGACAGATATTGCAGCAGTTAATGCCTTACTTGTAGCCACAAACGGAGAGTATGAAAAGTTAACTGATGAAATGTATAATGCCGAGGGTGCTGCCAAGGAAATGGCAGAGGTAATGCTTGATAATCTTGAGGGTAATATTACAATCCTTAAGTCAGCACTTGAAGGCTTACAGATAGCATTTTATGAGGTATTTGATGATAATGCAAAGCAGGTAGTTAATGCTGCCACAGATGCTCTTGGAGATTTGACAGATGCAGTTACTAATGGAGAGTTAGGAACATCATTAGAACATTTGTCTGAATCACTAGGTAAACTTGCAACAGACTTCATCGAATCAGCTTCAGATGGTTTACCTAAGTTCATTGATGGTGTTGCTTATCTTGTTGATAATATACCAGACCTTATAACAGCAATTGAAGGTCTAGCAACTGGCTATGTTACGTATAATGCAGTGGTAAAAATTGCAGAATTACAAACAAAGGCATTAAATGGCACATTAATTGCGCAACCATATGCATTAATTGCTGCTGCCATAGTTGGTGTTACAGCTGCATTAGTTGATATGACTAAGGATGCCATTGAGGCTAGAAAGGCAGCTAGTGACCTTGAAAAAGAAATAGCTGGTATTTCTGAAAAGTATACCAATGAAGAGAAGTCCATCAGAGATGCTAGGGACACAATACTTAAATACAAAGATGCTACAAAGCTAACTGCTGAAGAGCATAAAGAGTTAAGTGATGCAATAGACACGTGGAATTCTAAAGCTTCAGAATCAGCACAAATAACACAGAATATGTCAGGTCTGATTGAAAATTGGACTGCTGCCACAGAGGAACTTATTCGTGCTGAATATGAAGAGATACAGGCAACTGAAGATACTGCACATCTTAAGGATATTGCTGAAGAAAGAGCCAAAGCGCAAGAGTTATTAGCAGAAAAGACTAGAGAACTTGAAGAGGCTCAAGAAGAATACAATAAGTCCATAGAGAATGGTGAAACATCTACTAGTGCTTGGCTTGATAAAGTTCAGAACGCACAAGAGCAGATGGAAATAGCAGCGCAGGCTGTTAAGGAACTCGATACAGAGTATGACATATTGAGTGAAGGCCTTGCAGAATATGAACAGG
Organism: Lachnospiraceae bacterium; assembly: GCA_045600085.1. Taxonomy (GTDB): domain Bacteria; phylum Bacillota; class Clostridia; order Lachnospirales; family Lachnospiraceae; genus NK4A136. The sequence continues at coordinate 5,982 of JAZRXF010000110.1, read as the reverse complement.
CACAAGAGGATGCAAACAATGCTTCATCAAATGCTCCTGCTGCAATGGGTGAGACAAGTCAGGCTGCTAGGGAACTTCATGATGTATTGCTTGAACTTGATGAGGCATATGTTGAGAACAAAGAAAAAGCCGTTGATGCACTTGAAGCACAAAGAAATGCATTTGCAAAGTTAAAAGACCAAGCTAAAGGCAATGTTAAAGATATTGCTCAAGAACTTTCAGATCAGGCAGAGGGAATGAAGCGTTATGCTGATGATATAGCAGAAGCTGAAGCAATTATGGAAGTTCAGCCAGGTTCAGAAGGACTTCTTAATTATTACATTCAAAAAGGACCTGAAGCTGCAAGTGAGTTAGAGGCATTAATTAATGCATTTAATGGTACTACTGAAGAAGTTGAAGCATTTAAACAGGCTTGTGCTAGTTTTAGTGAAACAGAAGCTTTAATTGATGGATTAGCAGACCTTAACGAAGCTATAGGAACTGGTTCGAGTGAAGCTATCCAGTTAGCACTAGAAGCATTAGATGAAGACCTGCCAGCTATGACTGAAGCATTCCAGACGGCATGGGATGAGCAGACAGAAGCAGCAGACTTATACAGAGAGAATATGACCAATACTGTGACAGGTACAGTTACAGATATGGCAGATTCAATAACCACTAACACGCCACTAGTCACTAATGCTTCAAAGGCAATGACCGAGGAGAGCATTAAGAGTGTTAAGACGGCATTACAGTATAATGACCAGACAGGACGAAGTGAAGTGTTCTATGAGTTAGGAATGCAGGTTGACCAGTCTATAGCAGATGGTATGACAGACAATCAGGGCGTAGTTGCATCAGCGCTTCAGAGCGTATTTGATAATGCCATTAATAGCCTAGACTTAAGCGGTATATCATCAAGAATTAATGCTAAGTTAGGAGAGCAGTTCTAATGAGACAGTTTTATTTAATAAATGGGAATGGTGCCAGGTATTCACTTACTGATGTGGAACATTGGCTGTATAAGCCTGATAATCTTGGTGCTAAATTCTCATCAAAGTATACTCAGCTTGGTGGCAATTTCATAAGGACAAGTAGAATCACAAAGCCTGATGATATTAAAGGCACGATTCTTTTCACAGGTAAAAATCAATATGATGATTATACAGAGTTTGTCAAATTCCTTGCAGTAGAGCCACTAACATTGGTCTATATCACAAATGATGAATACAGGGTATCGGTTGATGTTAAGTCACTTGATAAGGGAGAAATTCAGAACGGCATATTAAAATGCGAAATTAGATTCAAGAGGCTAAGCCGATGGTATAAAGCAGTCAGTATTATCAATCAAAAGCCTGAAGGCTCTGGAAAGCTTTATAATTATCGGTATTCATTTAAATATGTTGAGTATGAACCGCAGACAGTCACAATTGAATCAGATTCTGGTTATGACTGTCCTACAAGAATTACAATATTTGGTCCTGCTACTAACCCAAACTGGAAACAGTACTTAAATGGTGATGTGGTTGCTACAGGCAAAGTCAATGCATCAGTAAGAGAAGGCAGACGAATAGTAATTGACTGCATGACAATACCTTATTCTATTAAGGAATTTGATAATGCAAACAATGTTAAAAGTGATTTATATCAGTATTCTGATTTTACAACACAGAGATTTATCAACCTTGGTTTCGGTAAGAACAGAATAACAGTTGAGCATGATGGTACAAATGTACTTGATTTGGCAGTAGAGAGTAGGATTGAATATGAGACTGTATAATGTTGAGATATTCGACAGGAATATGAATTATGTATGTAATTCAATAGCCGAGGATATTAGATACAAATCTGATTATATAGATCCAGAGAGGTTTGATGTTGAGGTCGCATCAAAGGACATTACAGGAATAGGAATTAATTACTATATCCATCTTAAGAGTACAAACGAGGACTACATCGGTATCATTACACACTATGAAGAAAAGAGTGATGGTGTCCTGCGAATAAGAGTCGCAGAGATTCCTTCACTTTTTGATTTAGAGATAATGATTGATGTAAAGGATTTTAATTATACCTTTGAGCAGTACATCAAGAAATGGATAGATGCCTTGTATGTCAATGGTGATGCATCAATGAGAATACCATTTGATGTAAGGGTATCATCGCAGACTGCAAGCTGGACTATTGAATATGAAATCAGGAATGAACCTAAAGAAGATGAAGAAGAACCACCTGTTCAAGTGGCTTTTATTAATTTGTTTGATGATGTAATTCTTCCAGCCTTCACATCGCATCAGATTAGGCTTGAGTATTCTGTAGATATTAATAATAAGAAGATAGTAATTGATATAGGTAAAAATACTGCACCATCTATCACGATTGAAACAGACTTACCAAACATAATTGATAAGTCGGTAACTATTAAGAAGGCCAACAATGAAACAAACAAAATCATTGTATACAATCAGGAAGATTATAGACAAGTAATAACATATTATCTGCATCCAGACGGAACATTTAATAAGACCAATTCAAACAGAGTAACACCTGTTAGCTATAAGCTACTTGAAGCTAAAAAAGAGACAGAACGCGAAAAGCCAGAAGGCTCTAATGAGTATATCGAGATAGTAACAAAGACATTTGAAGAAGTTGCTCATGAAAAGGCAACAGAGACATTTGGCAAAAATAAGTATACTAACTTGATTGAGTTGGAAGTATTCAATGATGATGATTCACTTGTTCCTACAGCCTTAAAGGTTGGACAGGTTGTATCAGTAATATCTGATGGCAACATATATAATTCCATTCTCACAGGCAGACAGATAAACAAAACAACAAGATTAATATTTGGTACAGTTCGGCTTGAATTAACAAAATTATTGAAAGGAAGAGGTTAAAAATGGCTGATTACATTTCTATGAAACAGGTACCAGGTGGTACAGTTACAGCCACAGATGACAGAATTCTTTATGATTACGCATTGAGTTCTGGAATCATTTATGGTTGTGGCATTTCTTACCTTGGTAACAACATGATCCATATCAACGCAGGTTATGGAATCATCAAGGGTGGTCTTTTCGAGATGCAAGACCATACAGAGTACGTTGACTATTCAAGTAGTGGAACAGTTAATGGACAGATTTATTTGCATTTTGATGCAAGTGCAGATGACAAGCTTACCATTGTTAAGCAGACTGCAGCATCACTAAAGCCAATGGTACAGAATGCAAACGCAAACTATGATGGTGGTATTTATGAGATTCAGCTTTGTACTTTCAAGGCAACCACTACAAACCTTAATACTGTTCAGCAGACATTTAAGTATTCAACAGTTCCTATTGATGTACTTGATACACTTGAGGCCGTAATCGCAAATACTACAAATGGTAAAGCTGCTGGTGCAAAGGCAGTTAAGGAATTAAATACTATTGTGAATAATGCATTATCAACAAAGGTAACAGGATTCAAGTCAGGCAATTATGCTGCTGTAACAGGCCTTGCATATGATTCAACAAATAAGAAGTTGGGGTTGAAAGTGGGTGCTGATACAATAATCCCTTTTAGCAGTCTAACTCTTCCATCTTATGTTGTTGGATATACATTTAAAAGTAAAAATTATGGTGATGGTTCGAGTCCTCAACATTGGGGTTTAGCAGATACTATTATACAGACCAATTCAAGGGCTGTTAAATGTAATATAAATATGCAAGTAACAAGTAACCCTGGGGGGCGTGTATATTTATACGGATATATATTAAATGGTGTTGTTACGACTTTAATGACTGATACAACTTCTATACCTACGGATAATACGTATAATGTTACGATACCAGCAAATTCATCGTTTATGCTCTGGATTGGATGTAGACACTCGGATTGGTGGGTTGGCGGATATTTTTCGATTTTAGGTTATGAACAGTAACCCAATGGAGAGTGAAAGGAGACAAGATGCTTAATCTTTTTTTTACGAATGAGCCAGATGAAATATATCAGGTTAATTTTAGTGAAATATCAGAGCATATTGTTCAGATAGAATGCGAGAACATTCCAAAGAATACAAGTGGTTTTATTCTTTCAAGAGAAGGCCATCACGATAATTGGGATTATTCTGAATACACAACTATCTACAGTATGCCAAGTAACAACATTATTCAGTATAGTAATGATGGTAGTGTAGCACCACCAGTAATTAATAATGTTGTAGTAAAGGTTATATGGAATGACCTTGATGATGTAATGAGCAAAAGGCCAAAGAGTGTGACAGTTACATCATATGTTAATGACAGACGCAAAAATATACTTACTCTTAAGCCTTCTAATGATTGGACTAAGGTATATGAGAATGTAAAAGACACAGATGTATACACAGTCACAGCAGATGATGTAGAGGGGTATTCAATGTATATTGAAGGTACTACAGTAATATATACACTTCAGAAGGAGGCAGAGAATGATTAGAGGTACTACACCAAGTATACGAATCAAAATGTCAGGCTATGAAGTGGATAAGCTTTCAACCATTCACGTAACATTAAGGCAGCAGGATGTGATTCTTACCAAGTCAGAAAATGAAATTGAAATAGATCCTGAAGAAAATGAAATTGAAATTAAGCTAACGCAGTCAGATACATTAATGTTTAATGCTGGTGTGGTACTTATTCAGGTTAGAGCCGTTACACTTTATGATGACGCAATTGCAAGTGCAGTCTATGAGACAACCATAGGACAGGTGCTTGAGGAAGGAGTAATCTAATGGACGATTTATTTCAGATTGATGAAAAAGTAATTAATCTTGAATTTGAGCATATTGCAAATATCAATGAAATTGAGAATGCAGTAGCTGAAGGATTAAGTGAAATTGATTCAAAGGGCAACCAGTATATTACTGAAATGGAGTCAATAAGGGATTCTATTCCAGAAGATTATTCTGCACTATCACATCATGTTGATACATTGGATGCAGCTGTTGTAAGTAAGGCGGAAGCATCAACAGTTGAAGAGTTATCAAATACTGTAAAGGAGATATCTGATGATGCATCAGAACTGCAAACGGATGTCGACTTGCTTACTGAAACAAAGGCAGATAAGACAGTAGTCAATTCACTTTCTGAAACGATTGCTAATAACAATGGGTATTTAAAATCATCCAATTTGTTAAGTGGTACAGATGATTTTAGTGGTGTTTGGAATCATCCTACACAATGGACTACATCATCAATTAAATACAATGGATTAGTTGTAAAACAAAAGTCAACGCCTTGGGATGGATTAAGTAAAAGTTTCAATGCTGAAAGTGGAAAGACTTATACATTATCAGCATATATTAAGGCAGATTCGACGCTTAATGTAAAAGGTTATTCATCACTTAAGAGTGGTACGCTTGCAAATTTTGATGTTGATTCAAGTTGGAAAAGATATTCATTTAGTGTACAAGCAACCACAGATGCTATTAATTCCAATTTACGTTTTGAAAGCACAGTTGGTGGAAATATTTATATTTGTGGAATTATGCTTTCAGAAGATGGAAGTACAGACTATCAGCCATATGTGCCAAGCAATGTCGCACTCACTAACACGATTGCTGACGCAGAAGCAAACGAATTTATCGGCTTTAATTTGTGGAATGAAGTATGGACATTAGGGGATATTAATGGTTCAAGTGGTGTTATTTCATCTTCAGCAAATTACATTGTTTCGGCTGATTTGGTACCTATTAATCCTAGCAAGCAATACTACTTGAGAACAAGTAACACAATAAGAAAATGGTGCTATTTCTATGGTAAGAGTGGAAATTATTTGGGTGTTGATACAGTTATAAGAGGTAACTCAAACGAAACATTTACACCACCTACAAATGCTTACTATATCAGGTTTATGATTGCAGTAAGTGATTATGGTGCTTCTAGCTATCGTAATGATATTTGCCTAAATCTTAGTTCAGCAAGAAATGGAGAGTATTTGGCTTTTGGTGGTTATTCCAATAAGGCACTTACCGACGAGATA
>JAZRXF010000109.1:0-3233 GCA_045600085.1 Lachnospiraceae bacterium | reverse complement strand
AAAATATTATCCATAAAATTTCAAATTAGGTTCGTATCTTACAGGGTGATATAAAACGGGGGAAAACAAAAAGGGAGAATTATTAAAATGAAAAAGATACTAGTAACACTATTACTTGCATCAATGATGGCATGCACACTTCTTGGATGCGGAGACGTATCAGGTACTGGAAAAGACCGCGGCACATCTGTTTCAGAGGAGAAAGATAAAGACAAGGATAAGGATAAAGATAAGAAGAGCAAAGATAAGAAAAACAAAGATAAGAAAAACAAAGATAAAAAGCCAGCAGTCGATGATTTATGCTACGATGCTCCATCTGAATCAATCAACATCTGTTGTGAGAACCTTGCATTTGTAGCCATGGGCTTAGGCGTATGGGATGATGATCCTGATTATGTGTTTGAGAAAGAAGACTTCGCAAAGAGCTTTGAGAAAGATGACGATGAATCTTACATCGATCAGATGTTACTTCTTCGTGGTCTCGATGAGTTTAGCGGTATTGATGAAATATACGAGGCTGAGAACGGTGTGAAATACAGAGTTATCGCCGATGATGATACATTTGCATCATATATGAAGAATGTATATGGTATTGATGATTTTGACTTTGAAGCATATGAGGTAGCTGATCTTGGCGAAAGCGGACTCTATCATCATGATGGCTATATGTATTTCTTTGATAATGTTGCTGCTGATATGCATGTACATTTTGAGTATAGCTATTCTGAGGATTATGCATTTACATACGTGTATTCTGTATCCACAGAATATGAGGATGGAACTCCTCTTGATGGAACAATCTCTATTACACTTGCACCCCTTGATTGTGTGGGTTGGTGCGATGAGTTAGTAAAGGTAAGCTTCGAGGCAGAGTAATCATATAGATATGAGGTACGCATTATGAAGAAGGTTATTGGGTTAATAGTAGCAGCCATATTAGCAATAGGTGTGTTCGCAGGAACAGTTTTCTGCGTATATACCTTTGGCGATTATGGCAAGGATAAAAAGGAATCAGATAAGGATAACGATAAAAATAGTAAAAAAAAAGATAAAAAAAAAGATAAAAAAGAAGAAGTAATCGATAACATAGGATTCATATATACTAGTAGTAACTATGCCTGGGGAAATTATTTTTCTGGTTATTATGTGGATGTTGATGGTCAGAAATATTCATTTAACTATGATGATTATTCAGGAAGAATAACAGATGAGATGCTTGTCGATACTAAAAATATGAAAAAAGACGGCAAGATATCCAGTGATAAGTTCTCCAAGCTTGTGAAGAAAGCTAATCGTATTGGCGATGATCTTGATCTTGAAGGATATAGCTATGCATGTGACATGGGATCATGGTCAGTACGTATGGTTGTATACGATGATGATGGAGACTATGAAGTCACACTAATCGGAGAATATGGCGATTGGATATTTGTTCCTACTGATGACAATGCCAGATATATAAGTGAGTATTTTGGCCTTGATTTTAGCGCGGTCGAAAATATGACGCCAGTAGGACATATGGGGAAAGATGGCGTATATAAAAGATATTAGTTTCAAGGGGAATGTCTATGAAAATAAAGACAATGACTAAAAGCTATGCCGAAGTGCAAGGCATAGAACACCCTAAACATGTTAAACCAGTTAAGCAGTGGTCTGTTATAAGACGACTGCTTAAATTGATTTCTAGGGGTGAAATGAAACAGGTTGGTTTTACCTACAAAGAGATAGGTATGGATAAGCTTGGGCCAGACGAGCCATGTCTTATACTAATGAATCATTCAAGTTTTACAGATCTTAATATAATAGCTACGCTTTTTGTGAATAGACAGTATCATATTGTATGTACCAATGATGGTTTTGTTGGTAAGGCTGGACTTATGCGATTCATCGGCTGTATCCCAACCAAGAAATTTATTACAGACCCAACACTTGTAAAGGATATGAAGTATACATTTGAGACTCTGAAAAGTTCAATTGTAATGTATCCTGAGGCAAGCTATAGCTTCGATGGAACGGAGACTCCACTTCCAAAGAGCCTGGCCAAGTGCCTAAAGCTTATGAAAGTACCTGTAATAATGGTTAAGACAGACGGAGCGTTTATTCGTGATCCGTTATATAACAATCTTCAGAAGAGAAATGTTAAAGTGACTGCCACGGTCAAATATGTATTGTCCGCTGAAGATGTGGCTAGTAAGGATCCTAATGAGATTCATGACATTTTGTGTGAGGAATTTAAGTACGATCATTTCAAGGCTCAGTATGAGCAGGGTGTGCTTGTTAAGGAAAAGTTCCGCGCCGATGGGCTTCACAGAGTTTTGTACAAATGTCCTCATTGTAATAAAGAAGGAAGCATGCTTGGCAAGGGCATAACCATAACCTGCAACAGCTGTGGCAAAGTGTATACTCTTAATGAGGATGGAACTCTTGGAGGCGATAATGGTGATACAAAATATAAGTTTGTAACTGACTGGTACGCATGGGAACGTGAAGAGGTCAGGAAAGAGCTGGAAAATAATACATACCGTATGGATATGGATGTAGATATAAAGATGCTTGTAGACTCTAAGAGCATATATAGCGTGGGCGAAGGAAGACTGACTCACGATCGAGAAGGCTTTACCTTAAGTGGATGCAATGGTGAACTTAACTTTACCATGGCTAATAAATCTTCTTACAGCCTGTATGCTGATTACTACTGGTACGAGATAGGAGATGTTATTGCAATAGGCGATAGCAAGAAGCAGTTCTATTGCTTTCCTAAAGATCAGAAAAGTGCAATAGTAGCCAAGGCAAGACTGGCAACAGAGGAAGCTTATAAATTATGTAATATTAGCTGCTATTCGTAGTAAACTATATGTACAAATTTAAGAAGATTGAACGAGATAAAAGTCACTGATTGGAATATAATCAGTGATTTTTTTGTTTCAGAATTCACTTTGATACCTTTAACGTGCAATTAATACGATATAAAAAACAATGGTATATAGGTTATAATATAAAATAGAGAACATTAGGGATGAACCATCCTTGGTGGAAATTAGGAGGGGACAATGGATACATATACTTACAAATGCCCTGGATGTGGAGCCAGTCTGGAATTTGATCCTAAAGCAGGGTTATTAGTCTGCAATAACTGTGGTCAGCTATACAGAGCTGATGAATTACCTGGCGCAGAGGAAATAGCACCTTCGCAGCCATCATATACAGAGCAGCAGTCGTATACATCACAGCCA
>JAZRXF010000108.1:0-70314 GCA_045600085.1 Lachnospiraceae bacterium | reverse complement strand
CTCGTACTCATAAAACTCGTTGTAATAATGTTTTAAATCCTCGGCCTCCACACCTTCCATAAGATCAATGGCTGTAAAGCCTGGCGTATCCATAATATACGTATTCGGTCTCACATAGAAAAGCTGTGAATGTCTTGTTGTATGCTTACCACGCTCTGTCTTACGACTAATATTACCTGTCTCCATAAGTGCTTCTGGACAGATAAGATTAATAAGAGATGACTTTCCAACCCCACTCGGTCCTGCAAAGGCTGTAACCTTACCTTCGATAAGACTGTTTATTTCGTCCATCCCTTCCTGACTCTTGGCTGACACCTCGAGTACACGATAGCCACACTGACTGTAAGCATTAAGTATTTCTTTTTTCTTGTTTTCATCTGCAATATCAAGCTTATTAAAACAGATAATGCAGTTAGTGCCCTGCTTTTCAAGCATAAGCAAAAATCTATCGAGAAGCTGAAGATTAGGTTCCGGACTCTCATAAGCAAAAACTATGAGTGCCTGATCAACATTGGCCACTTCTGGCCTAATAAGTGAATTGGTTCTCTTAAGAATATCTATAAGATTTCCTAACTTCTCCTGCTCATCAATTAATTCTAACCTTACCCTGTCACCAACAATAGGTCTGTAAGGTCCTTTTCTAAGCACGCCCTTGGCATGACATTCGATGACTCCATAGCCATCAGTATATACATAAAAGAATCCTGCGATTGCTTTAATGATTCTTCCTTCTAGTACCACCTGGTTCTCAGCCATACACTACATCCTTGTGAAAGTAATAGGATGAGGACCGTAAGTCTTGCTCACCTGAACATTCTGAACAGTAACATTGCCTTCACCATCAGTTACTTCCTGGGGCTCGTTTACATTATATGTAATGAAAAGCTCTCCTGAATCAATACCAAAAATACTATTGATGTTGATTTCAACTGGGAACGAGCTGGTTGTTGTTGCAAATAGCTGTGAGCCATCAGAACCCTTGAGTACTACCTGAGCGTCGCCACCAGCATAGTCAGCTGGGGAATTAACCTGCATAGCACAAGCATAATAAACCTGCTCAATACCAAGACTGATATGAAGTTCTACCTCGCTACCTGAGTTAACTGTATCACCTTCATTGTAACCCTGGAAGCAAACAAGTCCTTCTGGTACAGTGCTCGAATACTCGCTCTTAGTTATCTTGGCAATAAGACCAACATTCTCAAGAGCTAGCTTGGCGTCATTCTCATTCTTGCCAAGAACTCCTGGCATAGTTACTGGTACTACCTCAGCACCAAGGCTAACTACAATATCAATTGTAGCTCCTGGAGCTGCTTTTGTATTACCATCTGGTGTCTGAGAAATAACAACATCCTTGGCCACAGAACTACTTGTTACAGTAGTTATATTATATTTGAATAAATCATTTTCACATAAAACAATGGCTTCAGCCCTTGACTTACCAACAAGGTCAGGTACAAGTGCTCCATCACCTTCTGCACCACTCGAAATAAATAGAATAATCTCACTACCAGTAGTTACAATTGCTCCTTCTGGTTCCGATTGTCCTATTACTCGATTGGCCTCAACCTGATCGCTAGGCTGATATACCTTCTTAACGACAAGTCCAAGACTCTCAAGCTGATTCTGAGCTGCATCGGCTTCTACGCCAGCTACTGATATCATTGTAATTTCACTAACAGTAACTTCATTCTTATTTCCAGCTTCTGGGAAAAGATTGATACCCATAGCCTTTCCAACGATATATAAGAATACACAACCTATGATAATAGCTGCTACAACAACAAGAACTGTTGTGAAGAACTCTGTCTTAGGATTATAATCATCGTTTTTCTTGCTTGAGCCATTACTCTTCTTGCCAGAAGAACTCTTCTTACTGTTACTCTTGCTAGAAGAACTCTTTTTATTATTAGACTTACTGCCATTATTATTAGTCTTTTTACGACCAAGCTCACTTGTTCTATTAACTACACTTACCTTGGCAGTTTCCTCAGGATAATCATCATATATTCCATCCGATTCGTACATACCCTGAGTGTCATAAATACCCTGAGTATCATACATATTCTGCTCTTCGGTATAATACTGCTCATCCAGTGGACCGAGGCTAGTATCAACATCCAGTGTCTGCTCTGGCACTGAGCCTCTCATAGAACCTGTTCCATTATCCTTCATAGAACCAGTGTTCTGAGTAGCCTGCTCATATCTGTCGTGCTCATCAGCAACCTGCTTTATCTTGGCCATATCGCCCTTAGGGATAACCTGAGAAACATTGATTGTCTCTCCACCTGCTATCTCATTGATCTTGACGAAATTCTCATCAGGGCTAATAAGTGATTTCTTTAAATCCTCTATGAGCTCTGGTGCAAACTGGTATCTTCTGTCAGGACTCTTCTGTGTACACTTAAGTACAATCTGCTCAACAGAGATTGGTATCTCTGGAACATACTCTCTTGGAGATGGCATCTGCTCCTGAATATGCTTAATAGCAACAGCAACAGTTGTCTCGCCGTTAAAAGGTACACGACCTGTGAGCATTTCAAATAATGTAATACCAAGTGAATAGATATCACTCTTCTCGTCTGAGAATCCACCTCTAACCTGCTCTGGTGAAGTATAGTGAACACTACCCATTACATTGGATGTAATAGTATTGCTTGTTGCAGCCTTGGCAATACCAAAGTCAGTAACCTTTACCTTACCATCACGACTGATAATAATATTCTGAGGCTTAATATCACGGTGAATAATATGGTTGTTGTGAGCTGCCTCGATACCCATAGATACCTGGATAGCGATACTCACAGCTTCCTTCACTGAAAGTCTTGCCTTTTTCTCGATATACTTCTTGAGAGTAATACCCTCTACAAGCTCCATAACAATATAGTGGAAACCGTTTTCTTCTCCTACATCGTATACATTAACGATATTAGGGTGCATGAGACCAGCTGCAGCCTGAGCCTCAACTCTGAACTTGGATACAAAATCCGCATTCTCCGAGAACTCCTGCTTCAGTACCTTGACAGCCACAAAACGATTGAGCTTATGACACTTGGCTCTATATACATCGCTCATGCCGCCGGTTCCAATTTTTTCAATGATTTCATAGCGATCCGCTATCATCATTCCGACCTTTATCATTAAAAAACTCCTCGAAAACTATTCCCCATCAAATACAAGCTGTAAAAGAACTACGGCGATATTGTCCTTACCGCCATTTCTATTAGCAGCCTCCACAAGTCTATTGGCTCTTGTGCTAATGCTACCCTCACCACGAACGATTTCCTCTATTTCAGAATCATCGAGCATATTGGTAAGTCCATCAGAACAAAGAAGCACTAAATCTCCGTCACGAACATCGTCCACTTCGAAGAAATCCACATCTACCTGATTGGCTACACCTATGGCCCTGGTAATAATATTCTTATCAGGATGTAGCCTTGCTTTGGACCTTTCAAGTCCACCCATACGAATCATCTCTTCAACAAGAGAATGATCTGTTGTAATCTGACGCATCTCATCGCCGATTACATATAGTCTACTGTCACCTACGTTGGCAACATTTAACTGCTTACCATCGAAATATCCAAGAACAAGAGTCGTACCCATACCTCTAAAATTCTCATCAGAAGTAGACTTGGCCCTTATTCTAAGGTTAGCGCACTGAATTGCATTTTGAAGTATCTTGATTGGAGCCTTCTCCGTTGAACGCATAACCTCATTGATAATGGTATCTATAGTATTCTTGGATGCAAACTCACCGGCTTTGTAGCCTCCCATTCCGTCTGCAACCATAAAAAGATTCGGGAGCGCCCCTACAGGCACTTCCGATGTAAATACATAGTCCTGATTCATTTGTCGTTGTCTACCTATATCCGTAATGGAATAAGCTTTAACAGACATATCAATCCTCCGATTGTTAATTAACATAAAACAGACAAATATAACGATTTTATTCGTTTATAAATCGACGTCTTAACTGCCCACAGGCACCGTCAATATCTCTGCCCATTTCCCTTCTAATAGTAACATTTATTGATTTTTTTTCAAGTTTATTTTTGAATGCCTCTATGGCGCTACGGTCTGATTCTTTGAATCCACGTTCAACAACCGGGTTTACCGGAATAAGATTAATATGTGCATGAAGAGGTCCTGCCAGTTCTGCCAATTTATTGGCCTCCTCCACACTGTCATTTACACCACCAATAAGCGAGTATTCAAAGGTAATTCGACGCCCTGTTTTATCGAAATAATACTTGCAGGCATCCATAAGCTCGGCTATTGTATACGAGTTTGCCACTGGCATAATGGTCTTTCGCTTCTCGTCAGTTGTTGCATGAAGAGAAAGTGCCAGGGTTACGGCGAATCCCTGATCGGCAAATTCAATCATTCTAGGAACTATACCACAAGTTGATACAGTAATATTTCTCTGGCTAATATTAAGTCCATTCTCACTGGATATGAGCTTAATAAATTTAACAATATTATCGAAGTTATCCATAGGCTCACCTGTACCCATTACTACTATATTGGATACTCTCTCGCCTGTTTCTCTGGTTACAGCGTATATTTGCTCAAGCATCTCGGATGGACGAAGATTCCTTGCAAGGCCGTCAAGTGTTGAAGCACAAAACTTGCATCCCATGCGACAGCCCACCTGCGACGATATACAGACACTGTTGCCGTGCTTATACTTCATCCAGACGGTCTCAACTGTATGACCATCCTGAAGCTTAAAAAGATATTTCTTGGTGCCATCCTCCTTGGATACCTGAAGCTGCACAAGTTCAAGATGCGTATAGTCACACTTCTCTATGAGGCCTGCCTTTAGACTCTTTGATACGTTGCTCATTGCATCATAGTCCTCAGCCAGCTTAACATGCATCCAGTCATAAAGCTGCTTGGCACGAAAGGCCTTGTCGCCCAGCTCCTTAACAAGCTCTGTCAGTTCATCTAACTCCAAAGACTTAAGATCTATTTTTTCTAAAAAATCTGTACTATTCATTTTAACTAACGTAAATCTTTTACGATTTTATTCCTTAATATATTTTGAAATATAAAAGCCATCGCATTCATGCTGACCTGGAAGAAACTGAAGATGTCCTGCTGCTGCCATGCTTCTCCACTTATCATCAAGAAAGCTAACCTTGTCTTCAAATCCAGCAGGCGTCATCCCTTTACTAAGGATATAATCCCTGTTATCAGCATTCTCTTCCCTAGTAATAGTACACGTAGAATACACGAGCACACCGCCCTTCTTCACGTACCTGACTGCATTATCTATGATGCTTTTCTGAAGCTCTGAAAGCGACCTGATACCATCCATACTGGCATTGTACCTTATATCCGCTTTTCGCCCCATAACACCAAGCCCTGAACATGGTGCATCGCATATTACGATATCATACTTTTCTATCATAGACTCATCGAGCTTAGAAGCATCGTATACCTGACACTCCACATTTCCAAGGCCCAGTCTATCCGCATTGTCTTCTATAAGACTTATTTTTTCATCACTTATATCCCTGGCAATGACCTTGCCACCCTCTCCAGTCATAAGAGCTGCATGCACTGTTTTTCCACCTGGAGCTGCGCACATATCAAGAACCATATCGCCCTTTTTCACTCCAGCTATATTTACAACCAACTGCGAGCTAATATCCTGAACTGTGAATAATCCTTCATTAAATCCAGGAAGTCCTGCAACTCCACCAACATCCTCAAGTACATACGCATAGTCTGAATATGGATGCTTGGTAACCTTGACGCCCGATCTTTCTATAAACATCATAAGATCTGCTATCTTGCTTCCAGGCAGTTCTTCGTTGACCCTTATAGTCAGTGAAGACTCCTGATTCATGGCCTTTAGCATGGCTTCCGTCTCATCTGCTCCATAAAGCTTTGCAATATAGTCTACAATCCATTCTGGCATACTGTAATATACAGATAAATACTGCTGATATGCTTTATTTTTATCGGGCCACTTTATGTTTTCTTTTTCTCTTGCAATATTTCGAAGAACACCATTAACAAAGCTTGATAATCCCTGAAGGCCTCGCTCCTTAGCAAGATTGACAGCTTCACTGCAGGCTGCAAAGTCCTTTACCGAATCCATAAATAGAATCTGATATATGGCCATCCTAAGTATATTACGAATAACAGGCTTAAGCTTCTTTGTTTTGGCATACTGTGCTATCACGTAATCAAGGGTAATTTTGCGTTCTACGCATCCCTTGGTAAGCCTTGTAATAAAAGCCTTGTCCTGCTTATCCATATAATCCACCTTATCAAGTGCATTCTTAAGAAGGGTACTTATCTTGTCGCCCTCTGATGCCTCCATAAGTATGGCCAGTACTATTCTTCTGTTTTCAGTAGTTTTTTTATCCATGAATTAATTCTTTTTTCTTTTAGTTTCTTTTATATATAAGCCTAGCTTATACTCCAAGCTTATCTCCAACATTAATATGATATCCAAGAAGGAAATCGTGAACTGACATTCTCTTCTTACCTTCAAGCTGAAGCTCTTCTACAACAAGCGAGCCCTCACCGCATCCAATAGTCACATTATCCTTAGTCACCTCAAGCACCTGTCCTGGAGTTCCCTTTACGTCAGATACTGCTGCCTTCCATATCTTAAGTGACTTGCCACCCATATTAGAATAGCTACTTGGCCATGGACTACAGCCTCTTATCAATCGCTCAATGGCTGCTGCCGACATCTTCCAGTCGATAAGGCCCATATCCTTTGACAGCTTCTTGGCATAAGTACTAAGAGACTCATCCTGTGGTACTGGAGTAATCTTACCAGCTTCGATGAGCGGAAGTGTCTCCACTATAAGCTCAGCACCTGCTATCGCAAGCTTATCAAAAAGGCTTCCACCTGTTTCATCGCTGGCTATTTCAACTTCCTTTACAGCTAATATATCTCCTGTATCAAGGCCAACATCCATTTGCTGAATGGTAACACCTGTCTTCTCATCACCGTCAATAATAGACCACTGAATAGGTGCTGCACCACGTAGTCTTGGAAGAAGTGACGCATGGATATTAACACATCCGTATCTTGGCATATCCAGGATTTCTTTCGACAATATCTGGCCAAATGCTGCAACCACAAAAATATCAGCCTCATAGCCACGAAGTATCTCTACGGATTCCTCTGTCTTAATCTTAACTGGCTGAAACACTGGTATATCATACTTCTCAGCAACCAGCTTAACATCACTTTTCTGAACCTGCTTGCCACGACCCTTCTCCTTATCTGGTTGGGTCACAACAAGAGTTATCTCATGACCTGCTTCTACCAGCTTCTCAAGAGCCATAGCTGCAAAGTCAGGAGTTCCCATAAATACAATCTTCATTATTCCTCATCCTCATCATCGTCCTGGCTGGCACGATTATCTATAAGATCTCCTTCTACAAGCTCTACATAAAGGTGTCCATCGAGGTGGTCACACTCGTGACAAATAGCTCTTGCAAGAAGCTCTGTTCCTTCTACTACAATTGGCTCCATATTCACATCAAGCGCTTCACACTTAACATAGTTAGGTCTAGTAACCTCACCTGACTTATTAGGTACGCTAAGGCATCCCTCATAGCCTGTCTGCTCACCTGATGTTTCAACAATCTTTGGATTAATAAGAATAATAGGGTTAGCTTCTTCAGGATCAACATCGATTACTACAATACGCTTAAGAACACCTACCTGAGGAGCTGCAAGACCTACACCATTAGCCTCATACATAGTATCTATCATATCCTCTATAAGAGTGAGTGTGTGGTCGTTCATCTTAGTAACCTCACGACACTCCTTATTTAATACATCATCACCTATTGTTCGTATAGTTCTGATTGCCATCTTCTTTATCTCCTTATTATTATCTCCTTATTATTAAAATGATCCTATAGGATCTATATCGTACTGAATACTAATCCTGTTTTTATCAAGCTTCTCTGACATTTCATCAACAAAATCCTTGATAGCAATGAGCTCATCTATCTCACTGTCCTTGATATATACAACCATCCTGTATATATCACTTATCCTTGAGATAACCGCTTTTGCTGGTCCTATTATAACCTTATCATCAAAGTGCCCCTTAAGTCCAGCCACAATACTCTCCGCCGTGCTATCTGCCAGCTCTTCACTGGCACTATATATTTGCACAGCCATCATATGACTAAGTGGTGGATAATCAGCAAGATCCCTGTACAGTATTTCCTCATTATAAAAGCCTGTATAGTCCTGATTAACCGCATGAACTATTGCATAGCTGTCTGGCTGGTAGGTCTGAACAACTACATCTCCTGCCTTACTTCCTCGCCCAGCCCTGCCTGCTGCCTGCGTAATTAGCTGAAAGGTTCTCTCTGCTGCCCTATAGTCCGATGCATATAGTGACAAATCGGCTGCAACTACGCCAACCAGTGTGACATTTGGAAAGTCATGACCTTTAACTATCATCTGCGTTCCAACTAGCACGTCGGCTTCACCTGCTGAAAAAGCTGACAGAATCTTTTCATAATCATCCTTATTCTTAGTGGTATCAGCGTCCATTCGAAGAACTCTAGCTCCTGGCATAAGCTTCTTAATTTCCTGCTCAATCTTTTCCGTACCGGCACGAAAGCCCGCAAAAAACTTGGAACCACACTCTGGACAAACCACTGGCTTGTCCATACTATAGCCGCAGTAGTGACATACCAGTTTACCACCTGCATGCTCAGATAATGATACATCGCAATGAGGACACTTCTGAACATATCCACAGTCCCTGCATGACACAAAGCCTGCAAGACCTCTTCTATTAATAAATAGCATGGCCTGCTCACCCTTAAGAAGACGTGTGCGGAGCAAGTCCTTTAGCTTCTTACTAAAATAAGACTTGTTACCATTTTTCAGCTCCTGCCTCATATCTGCAACATGTACTGTGGCTGGTCTTGCACCACCGTTTCTGTTATTTAGTATCTCAAGACTGTATCTTCCACTCTTTGCTTTGTAATAGCTGTCAATGGATGGTGTTGCCGAACCAAGGAGAAGAAGTGCATTTTTCTTCTCTGCAATATATTCCGCAACCTCTCTTGCATGATACTTAGGCATCTTCTCGCTTTTATACGAGGTCTCATGCTCTTCATCTATTATTATGATGCCCAGTTTGTCAAAAGGAACAAACAGAGCTGATCTTGGCCCTATGATTATATCAAGCTGACCCGTCCTGGCCTTCTCATACTGGTCGTAGCGTTCGCCTTCCGAAAGCCTTGAGTGGATGACAGACACCCTGTCACCAAACCTGGAATAAAACCTCATAAGAGTCTGAAAGGTTAGTGCTATCTCAGGTATAAGTACTATTGCCTGCTTTCCATCCTCTATTGTCTGCTGTATGAGTTCAATATATACCTCAGTCTTACCGCTTCCCGTGATACCATGAAGCACTGTGGTTCCAGGGGTATCGCTGTGCATACGCTCCTTGATATTTTGTATCGCGGATAGCTGTTCACCAGAAAGAACTATGTCTTTTTTTTCCATGGTATTAGCCTTTGGATTACGATACTCTCTCTGACTATCGATTCGAACCAGACCGTTCTTTGCCATGGTGTTAACCACCGATGCCGAAACACCAAGCTTACCTGTAATCATTGATAGTGGAAGGCTTGGAGTATTCATAAGCTCACGAAGAAGCCTGAGTCTTGCAGCATATCTCATACTTTTTTTACTCTCATCGAGAGCCGCATCCAGAGCATCACCTGATACATTAAGACTTACTACCTTATATATATTCTCTTTTATCTTCTTTTTCACAGGAAGCACTGTCTGAAGGGCTGTGTTCATGGTACATCCGTATCGATGTCTCATCCATGCCGCCATAGCGAAAAGCTCATCCTCTATACCTACGGCCCTCTCGTCGATGGCTATAATACTCTTTAACCTTTCGACTGGGAACTCTGGCGTATCACTAAGCGCTACAACATAAGCCTTACGCTCCTTATTACCAGCGCCAAATGGCACTATGACTCTGCCGCCTTCTTTCACCCTGTCCTCAAGTTCTGGTGGCACCACATACTCAAATGGCCTGTCCACTGCTTCATGAGAAATATCTATTATTACTTTTACAAACATCTAAATAAAACCATTCTACTAACAGTAATCTTCTATGATAAGCTGTACGCTCTTTCTGCCCTGATATTCATTCCATTTAGGATAATAAGCAACCGACAGCTTAATCTCACCGTTGCCATTATAAGCATCCTTAACTGCCTGCTCACCGTATTTGCTGATGAGCATATTTTTAAGATCATCGTTCTTTCTAAATAAAGTAAGTTCGGAAATGATACCATCGGTATCTCTCATCCTGTACTTACCAACGATACCGTTGTTGCCAAACATTTTTGCAGATATGAGGCTCACATCCTTACGAGCGAACATACATCCTTCATTGCCCTGTCCAACAGGTTCCATTTTATCAAGTTCATTTAGAAATCCTGGTGTGCAGTACGAAAATGGTGCATCGGCGTCAATACGAAGTATGCCACGCATGTCATCTTCTGTTAATGTACAGTTTTCATTGAGCCTCTCTCTAAGCTCATCTATTCTCTCTTCTTCAAGCGAAAAACCTGCTGCCTGAGAATGCCCACCGAATTTAGTGAATATATCTGACACTTTTGTCATTTCGTCATATAAATGATATGCTTCTATACTTCTACCTGATCCCTTGACACCAGCTTCAGCTTTTGTGATCACAAGAGATGGTCTCATATACTTTTCTTTGACCTTACCAGCAACTATACCAGCAACTGATTCATGACAATCAGGTATGAAAACCACAAGCACTTTGTCATTAGCATAGCCATGCTCTTCGATTTGTCTGTCCGCCTCAGCCACGGCCTGATCTGTAAGTCGCTTTCTTGATTCATTAAGTCCCCTTATATCGGTGGCTATATTCATGGCTTCCAGCCTGTTCGCGGACATTAACAAATCAAGGGATCTTGTGGCACTGTCAATACGCCCTGCTGCATTGATACAAGGTCCTATTATGAAACCTAGCGAAAATGTACTAACTGTACCTCCATCTAATCCAGTTACATCCTTAAGTGCCTGAATACCTATGTTGGCCGGATTTTCCAGTCTCTTAATACCGCGCTTAACAAGGACTCTATTCTCGTCCACCAGTTCCATGATATCAGCAACTGTAGCAATAGCTGCAAGCTCTTCGAGTTCTCCAAGGATGGTCTCATCGCCTTCCATTGTGGTGATAATAGCTTCAATAAGCTTATACGCCACAAACGCGCCGCATATACCCTTAAATGGGTACTCGCAATCCTCCTGCTTAGGATCAACCACAGCCAGTGCTGGTGGAATCATATATTCCTTGATATCCCCGTTCATCTTATATGGCACTTCATGATGGTCAGTAATAACAACATCCATTCCGAGCTCTATGGCTTTTTCAATCTCTGCTATTGCCGATATACCATTATCACAGGTAAGAATTGTATTCACACCATCACTATAAGCACTTTCGATTATGCTCATATTAAGACCATATCCGTCCTTTATTCTATGAGGGATATAGACGTCTATCTCACTACTGCTTCCAAGTTCCCTGGCCATATAATCAAGGCCTTTTTTTAATATGGCTGATGAACACACTCCATCCACATCGTAGTCTCCCACAATACGTATATGTGCTCCAGCATTAAGCTTATCTACCAGTATATCAACAGCAAGCATCATATCCTTCATAAGAAGTGGATCATGATAGCTTCCATCATCACCAAGATAAGACCTAAAATCGTCATTAGTCACAACACCTCTGTTAACCAGAAGTCTTGCAAGCAAAGGATCTATATTAAATTCTTTTGAGATAGCTGTAAAATCAGCTGATCTTCTTCGTAACATCCATTTAGCCATCGGCCTGTATAAACCTTTCAAAACACCACAAATTTACCCAATAATAATTATACACCAAACTAATACAAAATAAGCGTTATTTTAGTTTATATATCAACAAAATATGATATACTCTTATAGTCGTATTTTTATGATACTAAAAGAAAAACAATACTATTAGAAAGGTGTATTAATATATGGCAGAAATAAGTAAGTCTAAAGCTAAGCGTCTCGCTCAGCAGCAGGCACGTAACCAAAAGAAAAAAACAAATATCAAGGCAGCACTTGCTATTATCATTCCAATACTAGTAATCGTTGCAGCTGTAGCTTTCATTTACTACAGAAACAACAATTCCGGTATATATGCCCCATACTTCAATAGTGATGGTACATTTAAGAATATTAACATTGATGATTATTGCGTATCAGACGTTAATAGTATGGTTATCAGCAGAAAAGATGTGGAAAATGTTTCATCTCTTGTTGAAGCTGAAATTTATCAGATGTTAAGTGATGATACAACTGTTGATGATGATCCAACACATGTTATTGCTTACGGCGAAAAGCTTCATGTATCTTATGAGGCAACTATCGATGGTGAGGAATATGAAACATACACTGAGTCTGATCCTCGTCTTATCACAATGGGTTATGAAACACTTGGTGCAGAGGCTGATCAGCTCCTTATTGGTAGCAAGGTAGGAAGCGATATTACATTTGACCGTGAATATCCTGAAGACTGGAAAAAAGAAGAACTTGCAGGAAAAACAGTACACTATGAGCTTCACGTTGTTGGCGTTTATAAGATGCCAGAATTCAACGATGAATACGTAATGGAAAATCTTTCTGATGTTGCTACTTCTGCCGCAGAATACAGAAATATTCTTACCAAGGAATACAGCGAATACAAGCGCGCAGAATTAACCCAGGCTGCTGTCGATGAATTCTGTACTATCAAAGGTTATCCTGCAGATTTCATGAATCGACTCATTGAGGATGCAAGAGCCAATGATCTTAGAAACCTTGATTCTCTTAATCAGATGTATGCTGCTAACGCTACTCTTTATGATGTATATGGTATTGCTGAAGATCCTGATCCAGCTGCAAGCTATGAAGCTATCGTACGTCAGAGCGCAGAGACAACTATGATTAAAATTCTTCAAAATGCTGCTATGGCCAAAGAACTCGGTATAACAGTTACTAAGAAAGAAGTAAAAGATTACTTCATAGCCAACGGTACTGATGAGAAGACATTCAACTCATATGTTAAGACATATGGCTGGGGTTATCTTGCGACTAACCTTATCCAGGTTCGTGTTGATGATTACTTAAAAGAAAACATCAAGTATTCTGATGGAGCTACAGATAGCACATCAGAAAATGCTCTTCCAGAAACTACAGAAGCAACACCTGAAGTAACAGAATAATAAAAGTAACTGAATAATAAAAGTAACTGAATAATTTATTCAAACAATTAATACTAAAAGTAAAATAATCCCTCTGGTTTTATGGCCAGAGGGATTATTATTTTATCAATAATATCTATTTAATCAGTTAATTAGTTCATAGCTGCCTTGATTGCTGCAAGAAGCTCATCATAGCTCTCGTATGCAGGGAGCTCTGGATAATCAGCCTTGATCTTGTCAGTAGAGCGGAATAAGAATCCTGCCTTACTAGCCTGAATCATTGCAAGGTCATTGTAGCTGTCGCCACTAGCAATTGTCTCATAGCCAATAGACTGAAGAGCCTTAACTGTAGTAAGCTTAGACTTCTCACAACGCATCTTGAAGCCTGTAATCTCGCCATTTTCTGCAACTTCAAGGGAGTTACACATAATTGTTGGCCAACCAAGCTTCTTCATAAGTGGTGTTGCAAATTCTGCAAATGTATCTGAAATGATGATTACCTGTCCGATGCTTCTAAGCTCATCGAGGAACTCCTTGGCGCCCTCAAGCGGATCAATTTTAGCAATTGTATCCTGGATTTCCTTAAGACCAAGTCCGTGCTCTTTAAGAACTCCTATTCTCCACTTCATAAGCTTGTCGTAATCAGGCTCATCTCTTGTAGTTTTCTTAAGCTCTGGGATACCACTTGCCTCTGCAAATGCGATCCAAATCTCTGGTACTAATACACCTTCAAGGTCTAAACATGTAATATACATAATCAATATCTCCATTCTTAAATATTAAAAGGGGTCGACACATTATATAATATATCGCCCCCTAAATACAACTAATTATCTTTATTTTATTCTGGACTAAAGAAAGAATCCAGCTTCTTAAGGCACTTATAAAGCAGTCTCTTTTCATCATCGTCAAGATCGCCTACAACAGACTTAATCATATTCTTATGAAAATCTCTGTGATGATAGAATGCCTTGCGCCCACGCTCAGTAAGAGTGACATACACTACTCGCTTATCCTTCTCACTTCTCTCTCTTACAACATATCCCTTTTTCTCAAGAGCAGTAACATTGATGGTGAGTGTTCCCTGAGTAACTGAAAGCCTCTTAGCCACCTCGGACATCTTACGCTTTTCGCCAACTCCAACTGCCTCAATAACATGCATATCGTTGTTGGTAATATCCTTATATTCTTCTGTAATAACAGCCTGAGACTCCACATCCATAACATGGTTAAACAGGTTCACAAGCATCTCATTAAGGCCTCTAGTCGATTCTGACATATGTACCTCTTTCTACATTGTTGAAATGAAACTGAATTATTAAATTAATTATATAGCATCTACTTAATAATATCTACCATGAAATAATAGAAGCTCCGAATGTAAGTCCTGCACCGAATCCCGAAAGAACAAGACGCATTCCTTTCTTTAGCTGACCATTTCTATTGCACTCATCAAGAAGTACTGGGATGGCTGCTGAAGACATATTACCGACTCTCTCAACATTAGTTGGGAATCTATCCTCTGGAAGCTCCATTCTCTTTGCTATAGAGCTGATAATACGCTTATTGGCCTGATGAAGAATGAATAGATCGATATCATCCTTTGTAAGACCAGCTTTGTCCATTGCTTCGTTGATACATACTGGAATCTGACCCACTGCAAATTTGAATATCTCACGGCCATCCATCCATACAAACTTGCTCTGCTCCTCACCCTTGAATAATGGGTTATTAAGATCTCTGGTTCCACACTTAAGAACCATACCCTTCACACCATCTGAATGCTGTACGAAAGAATATGTATCCTCCTCGTCCTCTGCTGCTTCCACGTATACAGCGCCAGCGCCATCACCAAATAAGATACATGTTGTTCTGTCTTCCCAGTCCATGATTTTAGATAAAACTTCGGCACCTATTACAAGAGCATTCTTATACATACCACTCTTAAGATAAGAGTAAGCAGTGTTAAGAGAGAATAAAAAACCAGCACATGCTGCGTTAATATCAAATGCTACTGCCTTTGTTGCACCAATACCAGCCTGAACCTGACAAGCACAGCAAGGAAGCATCATCTCAGGTGAACATGTTGCGAGTAATATAAGCTCGACATCCTCTGCCTTTTTACCTGCATTCATAAGTGCTTTATTACAAGCTTCAATTGCAAGTGATGCCACTGTCTCACCAGTCGAAAGATGTCTACTACCTATACCAGTACGCTCTCTAATCCATTCGTCGGATGTCTCCATATATTTAGTCAAATCGTCGTTAGTAACAACAGTACTTGGAAGAGCACTTCCTGTACCTAATATATGCATATTCATTATGCAAATTCCTCCATAATATCAGCCACGTTTTCTATTGTGTTTGCCCTATAAGCATTGGTTCCACAGAAAAGTAAACCTTCATCGACATTGCCCACAACAGCATTAATCAAAGCCTCTGTAATACAGAATGGTGTTGTTGCAGGATTACAGGTCTTAACACACTGTCTGCAGCCCTTCATAAAACGCTCACCGCTAGCCACTCTGTCCACAAATGCATTGTGAATAGCTCGTCCTGGCATACCTACTGGGCTTTTTATTATCACAATATCTTCTTCCTTGGCATTAATATAAGCCTGCTTATAGGCATCACTGGCATCGCATTCTACTGTCGTAACAAATCTAGTAGCCATCTGCACACCATCAGCACCAAGTGCCTTGTAATGCTCTAAATCTTCCCTTGTGTATACACCACCTGCAACTACTACAGGAATATGTACACCATGGGCATCACCAAGATTGCAAGCTCCTTCAATAATATTCACTATCTCAGCATCATAGCTTTCAACAGTGAGCTCATCCAGTTCCTCTCTGGTAAATCCAAGATGTCCACCAGCTCGTGGTCCCTCTATAACTACCATATCAGGAAGCTTATTGTATTTCTTTAACCAGTATTTACTAAGTACATCGAACGCTTTTCGACTTGACACGATAGGAGCTATCTTAACATTACTTCCATTAACTAGCTCTGGCAGGTTCATAGGAAGTCCAGCACCTGAGATAACTATATCTACACCTGCTTCAACTGCTGCTTTGACATAATCCTCATATCGCTTGGTAGCCACCATAATATTGACACCAATAATTCCACCCTCAGCCATACTCTTAGCTTTTTCAACTTCAGTTTTTATGGCCTTCAGATTGCACTCTATAGGGGTATCATTAAAACCTGGCTCACGGAAGCCTATCTGAGCTGTTGATATAACACCAACGCCACCAGATCTGGCTACTGCACTGGCGAGGCCTGCAAGACTTACGCCTACACCCATACCACCTTGTACTACTGGAATCCTGGCTACAAGGTCACCTATTATCAATCTATTATCATTCATCCTAATAAATCCTTACTACTCTTAGAACTTTCTAAATCTTTCATAGCGCTCTTCCTTAATGGCCTCTGGCTTCATACCATCATACTTTTTAAGGAATTCGCATATCTTCTCGCGAAGTGTGCTTCCGATAGCCACTTTAGTGCTATCATCAGCCCCGCCAAACTCAGGAATAACCTGCTCAATAACCTTGAGTTCCTTAAGATCAGCTGCTGTTATCTTCATGATACCGCTAGCTTCCTCAGCTCTTGAGCCATCCTTCCAGAGAATAGAAGCAAAACCTTCTGGCGAAAGGATAGAGTATGTTGCATCCTCAAGCATCCATACTTCATTACCAACAGCTGTTGCAAGAGCGCCACCGCTACCGCCTTCTCCAATAAGAATACAAAGTACTGGAACCTTAAGTGCCGACATCTCCATTAAGTTACGGGCAATTGACTCACCCATACCACGCTCCTCAGCTTCAATACCTGGGAACGCACCTGGAGTATTAACGAAACATACTATAGGTCTGTTGAACTTCTCTGCCTGTTTCATAAGACGAAGAGCCTTACGATATCCTTCAGGCATAGGCATACCATAGTTACGCTCCTGACACTCCTGAAGATCCTTACCCTTGTGTCCAGCGATAACTGTTACTGGCTGACCACCAATAAAACCAATACCACCAATAATAGCTGGATCATCACGGAATGCTCTATCACCATGAGCTTCTACAAACTGATCAAATATTGTTTCAATATAATCGAGTGAACTTGCTCTGCTAACGCTTCTAACTGCCTTGATTTTCTCCCAAGCAGTCTTCTCTGCTGCATAGTGAGCCTTCTCTCGTACGAGCTCTGATACCACACTCTTGTAATCAATGTTACCAAACTCGGCATACTTGCCTGCTTTGTTCTGATGAGCCTTAACCAGGAAGTAAATGGTCTTCTTAAGATTCTGTCTCTTAACAATACCATCAATAATTCCATGCTCAACTAAGAACTCAGCTGTCTGGAAACCTTCTGGGAGTTCCTGACCAATAGTCTGTCTGATAACTCGTGGTCCAGCAAAACCTATAAGAGCTCCTGGCTCAGCCATAATTACATCACCAAGCATTGCAAAGCTGGCTGTAACACCACCTGTTGTTGGGTCTGTAAGAATAGGACAGTATAATAAACCTGCTTCACCAAGCTTCTCAATGGCTGCTGAAGTCTTAGCCATCTGCATAAGAGATACAATACCCTCCTGCATTCTTGCTCCACCTGAACAGCAGAATAAAAATACTGGAAGCTTCTCTTCTATGGCACGCTCGATTGATAAAGTAATCTTCTCTCCTACAACATGACCCATACTACTCATAAGGAATCTTGAGTCGCATACACCAAGAACGATTTCTTCACCAAATACCTTACACTTACCAATTGTCACTGCTTCATCAAGTCCTGTATCAGCCTTAACCTTGGCAAGCTTCTCTTCATATCCTTCAAACGATAAAGGATTGTCATTTGTAAGACCCTCGAACCATGGTTTAAAGGTCTTAGGGTCAGCAATCATATTAATACGGTTGTTGGCCTTAACTCTAAAATATCCGCCGCACTCGTAACATACATATTTCTGCTTAACTACACGGGCACGGTTCACCATCTTACCACACTTAGGGCACTTGATAGATGTGTCATCTTTTTTCTCTTCGACTTTTTTTGCAGCAGGAGCCTCTTTTTTCTCTGAAGCTGCCTCCTCTACTACATCCTGAATACCAAATGAAACGTCACTTTTCTTAACACTGGCCTTCTTGTCGGTATCTATAACGTTTCTATTAATTCTTCTAAATCTGTGTAAACCGTTAAAAACTTTCATTTTAGTACCTACCACTAATCAAATATATAATTATGGGGTGGCTTTTAGACTAACCGATAGCGAATGTGAGCTCTGCTTCACAAACCTTCTTGCCATCGACTGTTGCTACAGCCTTGCCTATACCAATTGGTCCCTTAACCTTAATAATGCTTGTCTCAAGCATAAGAACATCACCTGGAACAACTTTCTGACGGAATCTTGCCTTGTCAATGCCTGCAAAATAAGCTGTCTTGCCAGCGATTTCTGGCATAGAAAGCATTGCAACTGCACCAACCTGAGCGAGTGCTTCTATGATGAGAACACCTGGCATAACAGGATTGCCAGGAAAATGTCCTGTGAAATATGGCTCATTCATACTTACGCACTTCTTGCCCACAGCACGAACGCCTACTTCTAATTCTTCTATTGTATCGATTAAAAGGAATGGAGATCTGTGAGGAATAATATCCATAATCTCCTTTGTTGTATAAACTGACATTTATTCTACCTCTAGTTATTCGCTGTACTTACCTATAAGAATGCTGGCATTGTGTCCACCAAAACCAAGTGAGTTGGATAATGCATATGGAACATCCTCTGAAAAGCTTGTCTTACAGTAGTTAAGATCAAGTTCTTCTTCTGTCTCCTGAAGACCGACTGTTCTATGAATAAATCCTTCTTCAACGGTCTTAACACATGTAACAAACTCAACTGCACCTGCAGCTCCAAGTAAGTGTCCTACCATCGACTTTGTCGAGTTAACCTTAATATCCTTGGCATGATCACCAAATGCAAGCTTGATTGCTCTAGTCTCAAATAAATCGTTATGATGTGTACTTGTACCGTGAGCATTGATATATGTAAGAGCATTCTTATCAATTCCTGCATCCTCCACAGCGTTAAGCATAGCTCTAGCTGCACCAGAACCATCCTCGGCTGGTGATGTGATATGGAATGCATCAGCTGAACATCCATAACCAAGTACTTCTGCGTAAATCTTAGCGCCACGCTTCTTAGCATGCTCAAGCTCTTCGAGGATTACTACGCCAGCGCCTTCGCCCATTACGAATCCGCTTCTGTCCTTATCAAAAGGAATAGAACATCTTGCTGGATCTTCACTAGTAGATAATGCTGTAAGAGCAGTAAATCCTGCGATACCGATTGGACATACACTTGCTTCTGTACCACCTGCAAGCATTACATCTGCATCGCCATAAGCAATTGTTCTAAATGCTTCACCTATTGAATTAGTACCTGTAGCACATGCTGTTACAACATTGATATTCTTACCCTTAGCACCAAATGCGATACTGATATTACCAGCAGCCATATTAGTGATGGCAAGAGGTACAAACATAGGACTAATACGAGAACTTCCCTTTGTGTTAAGTGTTGTAATTTCCTTCTCATAAGACTGAAGTGCACCAACACCACTACCTACAGAAACACCTACTCTATATGGGTCCTCAGACTCCATATTGATACCGGCATCTTCTATAGCTTCCTTAGCTGCTGCTATTGCATACTGACAGAAAAGCTCCATTCTTCTGGCTGCCTTCTTATCCATATAGTCTTCTGCATGGAAATCCTTAACCTCTGCTGCAATCTTAACCTTAAAATCAGTTGTATCGAATTTTGAAATAGGAGCGAAACCTATCTGCTCATCTTTAACAGCCTTCCAAAAATTCTCAACACCATTACCGATAGGAGTAATTGCTCCTAAACCTGTTACTACTACTCTTTTCTTCATAAGTTTTCTCCTTATATTGACATACCACCGTCAACGCATACAACCTGGCCTGTTATATAGTTGGCATAATCACTAGCAAGGAATAATACAGTGTTCGCAATATCCTCTACAGCACCAATTCTTCCAAGTGGGATACTTCCCTTAGCACCTTCTAATACGCTTTCAGGCATTGCCTTTGTCATCTCTGTCTCTATGAAACCAGGAGCTACTGCATTAACGCAGATACCTCTGCTTGAGAGTTCTCTAGCAATACTCTTTGTAAGTCCAATAAGACCTGCTTTTGATGCTGAGTAATTGGCCTGACCTGCGTTACCCATTACACCTGATACTGAAGATATATTGATGATCTTGCCACTCTTATTCTTAAGGAAGTGTCTTGTAAGATGCTTCATTGTATTGAAAGCTCCCTTAAGATTAGTATTAAGAACATCGTCATAATCCTGCTCACTCATACGCATGATAAGATTATCTCTTGTGATACCGGCATTGTTAACAAGGATATCAACCTTGCCATACTTCTCGATTACTTCTTTAACCATCTGCTCGCATGCTGCGTAGTCAGATACGTTGCAACCGATAGCTTCTGCCTGGCCACCCATATTAGCTATCTCTGCTACAACCTGATCTGCACGATCCTTTGAACCATTGTAGTTAACTAATACTGTTGCACCACATCCTGCAAGAGCAAGAGCGATACCTCTACCGATACCACGGCTGGCACCTGTAACTAACGCAATCTTGCCGTCTAATGTTTTGCTGTCAAACATCGCTTTCTCCTTAATTTTCTAGACCATAGCTGTTAATTTGCCAAGGTCTTCTATCTTCTCAACATTGATTACTGTAAGGTCCTTGTCTGTCTTCTTGATGAAACCTGCAAGTGTCTTGCCTGGTCCAATTTCAACAAAAGTTGTTACACCAAGATCCTTAAGCTTCAATATACTTTCTCTAAATCTAACTGGGCTTGATACCTGCTTAGCAAGAAGCTCCTTGATGTTATCCTTGCTAGTAACAACATCAGCCTCTACGTTACAGATATAAGGTACTGTAGGATTCTTAACCTCTACATCCTTAAGAACATCAGCAAGCTGCTTGCCTGCACCCTCAAGAAGAGCTGAGTGGAATGGACCACTAACCTTAAGAGGAATACATCTCTTAGCACCCTTTGTGCTAAGTAATTCACCTGCTGCAGCTACAGCTTTCTCCTCGCCTGTGATAACAATCTGTCCTGGACAGTTATCATTGGCAATAGAAACAATACCATCAATAGAGTCGCATGCTTCCTTAATTGTCTCAGCATCAAGACCAAGAACAGCCATCATAGCGCCGCCAACTGGATATGCTTCCTGCATATATAATCCACGCTTTCTGATAACCTTGAAAAGATCCTCACTACTCATAACATCAGCTGCGGCTAAAGCACCATACTCACCAAGACTAAGTCCTGCACAGTAATCTGGCTTAATACCAAGATTTCTTATAACCTGTAAGATAGCAACCTCTGTTGTAAGTAATGCGATCTGTGTGTACTCTGTGATGTTAAGATTGTCATTAGGATTAAAGCAAAGATCCGCAACATCTATTCCTGTTGCCTTGCTTGCTATATCAAAAATCTCTTTTGCTGAATCAAGTTCATCATAAAAATCCTTACCCATGCCAGTAACCTGAGCTCCCTGACCTGGGAATAAGAATGCAATCTTGCCCATTATCTTCTTCCTCCATTGTTTAGAAGAGCCTCTGCCTCAGCCATGATTTCTTCAATCATCTCTTTGCAGCTCTGCTGCTTCTTGATAAGACCTGCAATCTGACCTGCCATAACAGTACCGTTTACAACATCACCGTCAATAACTGCATTTCTAAGAGTACCAAGTGTAAGTTTCTCAAGCTCCATGAACTCAGCGCCTTCCTTCTCAAGCTTTAAGTACTCTCTAGTCATTTTATTTCTAAGACATCTTACTGGATGACCTGTTGATAAACCTGTTACCTCAGAATCGACATCTGATGCCTTAACAACCTTGTTCTTATAGTTCTCGTGAACAATAGACTCATTGGCTACAACAAATCTTGTACCCATCTGAACAGCCTCAGCACCAAGCATCATAGCTGCTGCGAAGCCTCTACCATCACCGATACCACCTGCTCCAATAACTGGAATAGATACTGCATCAACAACCTGTGGTAAAAGAGCCATAGTTGTAGTGGAACCAATGTGTCCACCACTTTCCATTCCTTCTGCAACTACTGCGTCTGCTCCAGCTCTTTCCATCATCTTAGCCATAGCAACACTTGCAACTACAGGAATAACAACAACTCCTGCTTCTTTCCACATACTCATATATTTTGAAGGAGAACCTGCACCTGTTGTAACTACCTTCACACCTTCTTCAACTACCATCTTTGCAACTTCATCTGCATTAGGGTTGAGAAGCATAATATTTACACCAAATGGCTTATCTGTAAGTTCTCTACATTTTCTAACTTCTTCTCTTACGATTTCTGGTGGAGCAGATGCTGCACCGATTAATCCAAGTCCACCGGCATTCGACACGGCGGCAGCAAGCTTGTGCTCTGCCACCCATGCCATACCGCCCTGGATGATTGGATATTCAATTCCTAACAATTCTGTAATTTTTGTCTTCATAATCTCTACCTAATCAACCAATAACACTTCTGATAGTGTTCAATCCTTTTTAGCTTAATTTATTTAGCTTAGTTCTTCTTGTTCTCGATGTACTCAACAACAGCACCAACAGTTGTAAGCTGCTCAAGATCCTCTGAAGGAATCTCTGTACCGAACTCATCTTCAAGTGCCATTACAAGCTCAAAAAGGTCAAGTGAATCAACACCAAGGTCATCCTTGAAAGATGTCTCTGCTGTAATCTCAACTCCGTCTAAACCAAGCTTCTCTTCGATAATCTCTTTTACTCTGTCTAACATTTTTGTAATCTCCTTACTTAAAAAATTTATTTTTCTTATTATATTTGTTCGATTACAAACTACTTTGAATACAAATTAATTTGATAATCAAACATCAACAAATGCATTCTACAACCTGATATTTTGATTGTCAATATAATATTGTTTGATTTTCGAAGTATTTTGTAACTTTTTTGTAACATATTTATTAATGCACAAAAAAACCTGATGGAACTCACCTTCCACCAGGCTTTTTTGTACATTATTCTAATATTACTCGGCAATAACTATTGTCTCACCATAGCCAAGTACAAGCTTTCCCTCAGGAGTGAAGTTATCCTCCTTGGCTGGCTGGCCATCTTCATTAAGCTCATGAATAGGTATGTTATTCTTGGCGCCTACCATACCCGCAACTTCAGTGGCTTCAACAGCATCCATGTTATATACACCATCGATTGGATACATAGCATAATCAATATTCTTGTCTGCAAGCTCACTCATCGTATCAAGCTTTGATGTGTCACCTGCGTGATAAACTGATACTCCATCAACAGTTACTATATATCCAACGCAGTATTTAATATCATGATTTTCGTTACCAGCTGGAACTGCTTCTATGTGGAAAGGTCCCACATCGAAGCTTTCATATGAGTCACCTGTGTGTGCATCCTTATAGTTAATAAATGTGCACTCATCTGACATAGTAAGATTGAAGTTTGGTGTATGATCACCGTGACCATGAGTAACAATAACTACATCCGGATTCTCGGCCTTCCAATCCCACTCTTCGTAATTAGGATCAATTAAAAGTTCTGTTCCATCCTTGGCCACAATTTTGACACTGGCGTGGCCAATATATGTAAGTGTTGTACAATCGGAAGTTTCCTCTGTTTCATCCTGAGCTTCGCTTTCCACTGACGCATCAGTATCATCAGTTAATAGTTCGTCGCCACTTACCACCTCTTCTGATACTAGCTGATTATCTGTCGCAGCCTCTACCTCAGTACTAGTATTATCATTAGAACCACAGCCAACTAATGCAAACATCAATACCACTGATGAAGCTAATAAAAATTTTCTCATATTTATTTCCCTTTTTCTTTTTTCTAAAAAAATAATCCCCAGATTTCTCTGGGGATTTAAAGATATTAATTAATCGTCATCTTCTTCTGTCTGTGGGAATTTGTTACGAAGTAAATTCCACATAGCACCTGTTAAGCATACTGAAGAATATGTACCACTCACGATACCAATCATAAGTGGAAGTGCAAATTCCTTAATTGACGATACACCCAGTATATAAAGAACTGCTACTGTAATGAATGTAGTAAGTGATGTGAAGATTGAACGAGTTAATGTCTGAGTAATACTCTTATTAACTGTATCTTCTATAGAGAATGTTCTCTTTCTTCTATCTGCACGAAGATTTTCTCTGATTCGGTCAAATACTACGATGGTCGCATTGATTGAGTAACCTACGATTGTAAGTATACATGCAATGAATGTACTACCAACACTAAGTCTTACACATGCGTAGAATGTAATAACTACAAATACGTCGTGAACAAGAGCAGCAACCGCACTGGCACCAAATCTGAAATCAGAGAATCGAAGCCAGATATAAATAAGCATACAACCAGCAGCAACAATTACAGCCATAATAGCACTCTTAAGCATTTCGCCTGAGATAGTTGAGCTGATAGTTTCTACAGATATCTTCTGATCCTGTACACCATACTTGTTTATCATGAGCTGCTTAAACTCTTCTCTCTCATCCTCTGTGAACTCACGAGTCTTGAAGATAACCTGGTTAGTATTATTAACTGTTGTCCAAAGTACATTGGCATCGCCTGTGATCTTCTCAATATCAGCAACAATAGTACCATCGATATAGCTAGCATCCTGAAGTGTTTCGAAATCAACTGTAGTAGCTGTACCACCCTTGAAGTCAAGTGAGTAGTTAAGTGGGTCACCAGTTGTAATGCCCATAACAACCATAACAATGATACCTACTGCAATGATTGCTCCTGAAACACCAAAGTAAAGCTTGTTCTTTCCAAGGAAATTGATTGTCTTAACTTCCTTAACCTTACCAATCCACTTAGCATCCTTGAAGCCAATTGCATAGAAGCAGTTAAGTAAAAGCTTTGTGACAAAGAGTGCTGTAATCATTGAAAGCACGATACCAAGAGCGAGTGTATAAGCAAATCCCTTGATTGTACCACTACCAATAGCCATAAGAACTATTGCAGCGATAAGTGTTGTAATATTACCATCAATGATGGCTGAAAGAGCCTTATTGAAACCTGACTTAATAGAAGACTCTACTGTCATACCAATTGCAAGCTCTTCTCGTATACGAGCGAAAATAATAACATTGGCATCGACCGCCATACCTATTGAAAGGATGATACCTGCGATACCTGGAAGTGTCATTGTAATACCAAGGAAGTTGACACAAAGCATCATCATCATTGTATAAGCAACAAGAGCTATAGATGCAACAAGACCTGGTATTCTATATACGATAACCATGAAGATCATGATTATACCAACACCGATAAGACCAGCAAGAATACTTGTTGAGATAGCATCAGCACCAAGCTGAGCACCAACTACGTTACTACGAAGCTCCTCAAGCTCAAGTGAAAGACCACCGATTCGAATACTCTGAGCAAGTCTGTCAGCCTCTTCGTAACTTCCCATACCAGAAATCTGACCTTCACCACCAGTGATAGCTGTCTGTACATTAGGTACTGAAATAAGCTTTCCATCGTAGTAAATACCAATTGTTCCTGGAAGACCTGACTTAGATACTACTGCAGCTGTTTCCTCTGCAAATATCTTGGCACCTTCCTCTGTAAACTTAAGCTGAACAACAAACTCCTGCTTGTCATTTTTATCTGTATAAGCACCGCCCTCACTCTTGGCAACATCTGTACCTGAGAGAACCGCACTTCCTTCAGCAATAATCTGCTCAAGTGGCTTAGATAAAATGTACTCTCTATTAATAGAAGAAGCATCCTTAATCTTATACATTACTGGATTGCCATCAGCATCGACTACTATATCGCTTGTCTTGTCATCATAGAGGAAACCACCATCAGCACCTGAGTACACAAAGTATGTATCCTTCTCTGAATAAACTGGCATATCCATATAGTTTCTGTAACCATAGTTAAGGATACCATCTGGACCAGTAGCTCGGATAAAGTATAACTGTCCTGGAGAACCAAGATCAGCAAGTACTGCCTCAGCATCCTTAACACCAGGAATCTCAATACTGATACGATTATCACCTTCCTGATATACTCCAGCCTCAGTCGAATACTTCTCTACTCTCTTACGAAGCTTTTCAATTGTATCAGATATCTCTGTTGGAGTAGGTGTTGTATCGCCTGCTGCCTGATATGTGATACTAACGCCACCTGCAAGGTCAAGACCAAGCTTAGTGTTCTTGATGGCTCCGCTGCCTTTTTCATCAACACCATTCATCATGATGTATCCAAAACCAACCATAATGGCAATTACTAATGCTAGTAAAAGCGCTGCACTTGATTTTTTCATGTTAAAACAACCTTTCTTATCTTTTAAAATCAACCTTAATATTATATCACAATGAACACATAATAACTATGAATTCAAAAAGTTCTTTAATATTGGACTCTTCGGATTAGTAAATACTTCCTCAGAGGTTCCAGCTTCTTCTATGATACCATTGGCCATAAATATAACCTTGTCTGCTACTTCTCTGGCAAAATCCATCTCATGAGTAACTACTATCATGGTACTGTCAGAACTCTTAAGTCCTCTGATAACACGAAGAACTTCCTTGGTAAGCTCTGGATCAAGAGCACTGGTTGGCTCATCGAAACAAAGTATATCAGGAGTAAGCATGAGCGCTCTTGCAATAGCAACTCTCTGCTGCTGTCCACCTGACAGCTCACATGGATATGAATCCTTCTTGGCAGTAAGACCAACCTTTTCAAGAAGCTGCATGGCCCTTTTATCAATGTCGTCCATAACATTCTTGTCTACTGATTTATTAATTTCCTTACTATTAGCATAAGAGCTCTTGGCAGCAAGCTTTGCAGCAAGTGTGAGGTTTCCAAGTACTGTATACTGTGGGAACAAATTAAACTGCTGGAATACCATACCAAAATGAAGTCTGTTCTGACGAATAACTGACTCCTTTAATAATGAAGGATCACTTGAATCGTATATATTCTTGCCATCCACGCATATAACTCCGCTATCAGGTCTTTCAAGAAAATTGAGACAACGAAGAAGAGTTGTCTTACCACTTCCTGATGAACCAATGATTGCAAGGACATCTCCCTTATCAAGCGAAAAGTTAATATCTTTTAATACCTCCACATGCTTAAATGACTTGCATATGTGGTTAACTTCTAATAATGCCATATCTCTCCCCCAGTACCTACTTAAAATACTCTAACTTCTTTTCTATTCTTCCAAACAACAATGTAAGAAGTCCATTGAATACAAGATAATATATTGCTGTGAAGAAAAGTGGCCAAATGGCACCTGATATGCCCTGTGAACCCTTCATGAATGCCTGTCCTGCCCAGATAATCTCCTGAAGAGCAATGATACGTGCAAGTGAAGTATCCTTAACAAGAGTTAATATTTCATTGGACATAGGTGGTACTATACGTTTGATCATCTGCAGAAGCTTAACCCTGAAGAATATCTGAGTTTTAGTCATACCAAGAACAAAGCCTGCTTCATCCTGTCCTACTGGAATACTCTGAATACCACCACGGAAAATCTCGGAGAAGTAGCAAGCATAATTGAATATAAATGCTACACTACTGGCTGCGAATCGGCCAGCCTCTGAGCCTCCCCATATTGGCTTGCCAAGTACCAATCCTGGAAAATAAAAAATGATAAGGAGCTGAATCATAAGAGGAGTACCTCTGACAATCCAGATGATTATCTTAAAAAAGCCGCTTATTATCTTGATTCTTGATCTTGTACCAAAGGATATAAGAAGTCCTAGTGGTAACGCACCAAGAAGTGTGACTGCAAAAAGCTTAAGTGTCTGCAGAAAACCAACATTTAATGAATTAATAACTATCGGAAACTGTTCCAAAAACTGTTCCATATATACCCCAATCATTTCATAAAAAGGACGCTACGGGCCTGCCCGTGGCGTCCTTAATTAATAATACAATTTTACTGCTCGATAAGAGCTGCCTGAACACCATACTTCTCAGCAATAGTCTTCATTGAACCATCGCTATAGCTTGTCTTGAAGTACTCGTTAAGAGCTGCTGTAAGGTCAGAACCCTGACGGAATCCTACACCGTACTTCTCTTCATTAAGACCTACTGTATATGTAAGGTTTTCATAGCTTGTACCATCACCAACCATAGCTGCTGCCATAAGTGAATCGATGATAGCGGCATCAGAAGTACCAGCTGCTACTTCCATAAGTGCACTTGCCTGGTTCTGAACTTCTGTATAGTTAAGGTTGTTAGCCTGAGCCTCCTCAGCACCTGCTGAACCAGCTTCTACTGCGAAATTAAGATCGCCAAGCTTGTCTACTGAATCATAATCAGCTGCAACATCCTTGTTTACGATTACTACCTGAGCGTTGTTGCAGTATGCATTAGAACAGCTCATTGAGCTCATAACTTCATCAGTAAGTGTCATACCATTCCAGATACAGTCAACTGTGCCGCCGTTAAGCTCCATAACCTTGTTATCCCAATCGATTTCTACGAACTTAACTTCAACACCAAGGCTCTTAGCGAACTCTGTTGCAAGGTCAGCATCAAAACCAACCCAGTTACCATCAGCATCAATGTAATCCATTGGCTCGAAATCTGTTACACCAACAACCAATACGCCAGCCTGCTTAATCTTGTCGATATCAGAAACTGCTGCTATCTCACCATCAGCTGACTGATTGTCAGTTGCTACTGTGCTATTACCACAAGCGCAAAGCATAAATACACACATAGCGCTGAGTAATAATGCTAAAAACTTTTTACTCATAATAAACTCCTCCATAACTTTATCGTGTTAACGCGATACCACGATATTATAGTAGTATAATGACGTAAAAGTCAATGTATATATGGCTAGTTCTGTAATCTAATGCTTATTTCTCCTGACGATATGGCTTCCTCTCTTCCATCCTCGTAACGGACCTTAAGATGACACTCATCATCCACCCCAAGAAGAGTGGCTGGAACCATATTATCACCTGAAATAATATTGATTTTCTCTCCCATCCATAGAAGTCTTTTTCTATAAGCATCCATATAGCTGCCAGTACTTATCTCGCTATAGTAAGATCTAAAATTCTTTATTATGCTGGCTATCAGTTTATTCTTATATGAAAATGATTTGTTATCGCAGATAAAGCCTGCGACATTCTTTATATCATCTGGGAAATCACCTTCAGGTTGATACAGGTTAATACCTATACCAAGAATAATACAGTCAAGACTATTATCTTCTATACTAAATGAAGCTTCTGTCAATATTCCACATACCTTGCTGCCACCAACATATATATCATTGACCCACTTAATACCAGTTGGTGCTCCTGTAACCTCTTCTATGGCCTTGGCAACACTGCTTGCTGCCGCTGTAGTAATACGTACACTCTGCTCCATAGGAAGGTTTGGTCTAAGAAGCATACTCATATATATACCTGACTCAGCTGGTGAGTAAAAGCTTCGTCCTCTTCTGCCCTTACCCGCTGTCTGCTCCGATGCAATAACTACTGTTCCTTCACCTGCTCCAGCAGCTGATAAACGGCTGACCTCTGTATTAGTAGAATCAATAACTTTATGAATATGGATATCTATATCAGAATAGTCCCCACCAAGATAGGCACGAATAGACTTTTCATCAAGCACATCGGATTCAGTGCCCAGCATGTATCCTTTATTATTGACACCGGTAATATTATAGCCTTCATTATTAAGTGTCTTAACAGCTTTCCAGACTGCTCCTCTTGTACAGCCTATTCTCTCAGCTATTTCTTCTCCTGAAACAAAAGTTCCCACATGTTCTGTTAATAAAGCTAATAAATCATTTTTAACTGACATTTTGAAATACCTCTTATCTGAGAATATATGTCTCTGGACGTCTGTCTCTAAAGATTCCCCA
The DNA here is from genome assembly GCA_045600085.1 of Lachnospiraceae bacterium. Lineage (GTDB taxonomy): Bacteria > Bacillota > Clostridia > Lachnospirales > Lachnospiraceae > NK4A136. The sequence continues at coordinate 40,030 of JAZRXF010000108.1, read as the reverse complement.
GCTAAGTCTATCCTCGGCCATAGCATCAAGGTCAAATGATGCATATAGAATCTCTTCCTTATCACGGCTACCATCAGCAATTATCTCACCAGTGTTATCTGTGATAAATGAGCTACCATAAAAGCTAAGGCTACTAGACTGCATACTGTTCTCCTTACAAGGAGTAACTGACTCTGTACCGATTCTATTGGCTGCAATAACAGGCATAAGGTTGGATGCAGCGTGTCCCTGCATGGCTCTACGCCAGTGACCGCTAGAATCAACATCAAGTATAGGCTCACTACCAATGGCTGTTGGGAAGAATAAAAGCTCCGCACCAAGTACTGCCATACTTCTAGCTGTCTCAGGGAACCACTGATCCCAGCATATACCTACGCCAATCTTTCCGAACCTTGTATTCCATACCTTGAATCCTGTATCACCAGGTGTGAAGTAGAACTTCTCCTGATAAAAGTGATCATCTGGAATATGAGTCTTACGATATACTCCGAGAACCTCACCATCTGCATCAATAATAGCAATGGAATTATATAATACGTTGCCATCCTTCTCATAAAAGCTAATTGGAAGGACTACGCCAAGTTCCTTTGCTACACTCTTAAAATGATTAACAGCATCATTATCCTGAAGAGACTTAGCAAAGTCATAATACTCGTATCTTCTTTCCTGACAAAAGTACTGTCTCTCGAAAAGCTCTGATAAAAGGATGATATTGGCACCGTTACCTGCTGCCTCTCGTACAAACTTCTCAGCCTTAGCAATATTCTCCTGTACTGTTCCAAGGCAGCTCATCTGAACTGCTGCCACCTTAACATTTCTCATAATCTTCCTCGTTCTCTATTGAATATTCAGTCGGGAGCATATATAAATAATTTCCCTCCCGGCTACCGCAAATGTCGGGAAATCATTTATATATGTTCCCTCCTTAGTGTATCGATGATTACAAACTCTACAAATATGTCGTTCACAGTATGTATAATTATTTTTTCTCCGGGCTACCGCAAATGTCGAAAAAACAATTATACATACCATGAACTTACTTTCAATTTAATTCTCAGTTTTCACTCGTCGATTACTCGCCGGCGGGTACCTGCTGAGTGATGCAGTGAATGTTGCCGCCGCCTGTTAGTATGTCTCTGGCATAGATAGGAACCATAGTCCTATCTGGGAAACAGCCGGCCAAAATATCAACTGCCACCTTATCATTGTCATCGCCAAACTGTGGTATCAGTATTCTGTCATTGGCTATATAGAAATTGACATAGCTGGCTGCCAGTCTCTCGCCTAGTTCTCTGGTATCCTCGCCTTCCTCGAATTCGTAGCCAGTTAAATCCTCTTCTGTGATAAGGATTGGCTTCGATGGAATAGGAAGCTTCACTACTTCTATATCTCTGCCCATAGCATCCTTGGTAGTAGTTAATATATCAAGAGCCTTCTTGCTTCTGGCATACTGAGGGTCCGCTTCATCATCGGTCCAGGCAAGTACTACCTGACCAGGCTTTGTAAATGCACATATATTATCAACGTGACCATCAGTCTCATCGTTATAAATACCTTCAGGTATCCATATAATCTTGGTAACGCCAAGAGTAGATTTAAGTGTATCCTCTATCTGCTCACGGGTCATCTTAGGATTACGTCCTTTACTAAGGAGACATTCCTCTGTGGTAATAAGAGTTCCTTCTCCGTCAACATGGATAGAGCCACCTTCTAATACGAAGTCCATAAGCTCGTCACATGGAATATCAAGGGCTTCACACATCTTACCAGCAACCATCAGGTCATTATCATAGTGCGCATACAGTCCATTATAATCGCCGCCCCAGCCATTGAACTTCCAGTTGCGGCCTAGCCTAGACTTACCATCATCGCCAATTACTACTGTGGCACCTGTATCTCTTGCCCACGCATCGTCATTGTCACAAAGAACTACATGGATATGCGATCTAATCTTAGAAAGAAGCTCTTTATCAGAATCGTTAGATCCATCGATACAAAGAAACTCGTCATTGATGCTCTCTGCCTCCAGAAGCATAAACCTGGCATCATCTATCTGATTCTTGCCAGCTAGGACATACATATCCTCGCACTTAGCTATCTCAAATATTATCTTTCTAAATACCTGCCTGGCCTTCACAGCACCGTGGCTCCATGACCCTGGTCTCCATGGCCATATCATCACTGTTGCCTCGTGCTTCTCGAACTCGCCTGGCATACGATATTTTATATCACTCATCATTACTCCAATATATTCGTCGTCCTATGACAATCTCATCTTGAAATCATCATAGCCAAAGGATTTAATAATACGGCACTCACCGTCTCTATCCATAGCTGCTATGCTAGGAAGAGGTATTCCATTAAAGGTATTGTTCTTTACCATAGAATATATGGCCATATCTTCGAATATAAGCTTGTCGCCTATCTTCACTTCATTATCAAATGAATAGTCACCTATAACATCACCGGCAAGGCATGTATTACCAGCCAGTCTATATGTATATGCTTTCTCATCGGCCTCACCAGAATCTCTAAGAGGTGGACGGTATGGCATCTCAAGTACATCAGGCATATGACAAGCTGCCGATGTATCAAGGATAAGAACCTCTATGCCATTTTTTACCTTATCAAGAACAGTAGTCACGTTATAGCCTGCATTAAGAGCTACTGCTTCGCCTGGTTCTAAGTAAACTAACACATCATATGTATCCTTCATATGATTGATTAATCTAACCAGCCTCTCCACATCATAATCATCTCTGGTAATATGATGGCCGCCGCCCATATTAAGCCACTTCATCTTATGAAGCGCATCTCCAAACTTCTCCTCTACTGCCTGAAGAGTTGTCTCAAGGTCATCGGAGTTTTGCTCGCATAATGTATGGAAATGTATACCGTCAATCATACTAATAATCTCATCATCTAGATCACATGCTCTTATTCCCATACGTGAACCTGCGCCGCAGGGATCATATATCTCATGATCAGTCTGAGTAGACTTTTCTGGATTCACTCTGACACCTATGCTTATATGATGATTGTGCGCTGCTGCTATCTCGCGAACTTTAGCACCGTGACGCAGTAGCTGAGCCTTAGAGTTAAATACGATATGGTCACATATAATAGCAAGCTCCTCTATATCCTCATCCTTGAAAGCTGGTGCGAATACATGAGTCTCTTTATTATATGGCTTACCCATCTCCTCGTATCCAAGTCTTGCTTCGTATATACCACTGGCTGTAGTACCACTAATATACTTCGCAATAAGAGGATACTCTGCAAATGCCGAGAAGCACTTCTGGGCCAGTAGTATCCTGGCGCCAGTACGCTCTTCCACGCTTTTTAATAATTTTAAATTGTCTTCAAGCTTTCCCTCGTCTATGACATAGACAGGGGTAGGCAATTCATTAATCTTCATCTATTAATCGCTCTAATAATTAATCTACAAGTACAGGATTCTCATCTACTACCCATGGTAAGCCCCACTTGTTAAGAGCTTCCATATATGGATCTGGATCAAACTCATCAGTAGTGAATACACCTGGCTTCTTCCAAAGTCCCTTAACAACCATCATGGCACCAATCATAGCTGGAACACCTGTTGTGTAAGAGATAGCCTGTGACTCAACTTCCTTGTAGCATTCCTGATGGTCACATACATTGTAGATGTATAATGTCTTCTCTTTACCATCCTTGATACCTGTGAAGATACATCCGATGTTAGTCTTACCAACTGTTCTAGGTCCAAGTGATGCTGGGTCAGGAAGAAGTGCCTTTAAGAACTGGATAGGAACAATTTTGTGTCCTTCAAAATCGATAGGAGTTGTTGATAACATACCAACATTCTCAAGACAGTTCATATGTGTAAGGTAGCTCTGACCAAATGTCATGAAGAAACGAATTCTCTTAACCTCTGGGAAGTTCTTACCAAGAGCCTCAATCTCCTCGTGGTGAAGAAGGTACATATCCTTCATACCAACGCCTTCAAAGTTGTACTCTCTCTTGATTGACATTGCTGGAATCTCAACCCACTTGCCATCCTCAAGGTATGAACCTGGAGCTGATACCTCACGAAGGTTAATCTCTGGATTGAAGTTAGTAGCGAATGGATAACCATGGTCACCACCATTGCAATCAAGAATATCTATAGTATGAATCTCATCGAAGTAGTGCTTCTTGGCATATGCCACGAATACACTGGTAACACCTGGGTCAAAACCTGTACCAAGAAGACCTGTAAGACCAGCCTTCTCGAACTTCTCCTGATAAGCCCACTGCCATGAGTAATCGAAGTATGCAGAGAAACCAAGGTCCTTGCATCTCTTGTCGTAGATAGCTCTCCACTCTGGATCATCTGTATCCTCTGGCTCGTAGTTAGCTGTATCAATATAGTGAACACCTGCATTAAGACAAGCATCCATAATTGTAAGATCCTGATATGGAAGCGCGAGGTTAAGAACTGCATCTGGATTGTAATCCTTGATAAGAGCTGTAAGCTCATCTACGTTGTCAGCATCAACCTGGGCCGTAGTAATCTTAGTAGATGTCTTAGGCTCAAGCTTAGCCTTAAGTGCATCACACTTTGATACTGTACGGCTTGCAATCATAATCTCATCAAATACTTCGCTGTTCTGACAGCACTTGTTGATTGCAACTGAAGCTACACCACCACATCCAATAATCATTAATCTTGCCATAATCTTTTTCTCCTTCTATAAAAACAAATAATATGAAATGTACCAGTTATTATTCTTTATTACTCTTTAATATTCTTTACTAGCTTTTACTATTCTGCATCTTCTCTTGGCTTCTTGCCTTCCTCTTCCTCAAGCAGGTCCTCTACGTACTTAGGTAGCATGAAAGCTCCTACGTGAAGATTGGTTGTATAATACCAGGTCTCAATATTTCTTGCTTTCCATCTTGCAGCATCAAAATCCTGGAGTGGATGATACTTCTTGGAAGCAAATCCAAACAGCCAGTAGCCTGCTGGACAAGTCGCAATATGTGCCTGGTAAACTCTACTTACTGGGAAGATAGAATAAACTTTTCTATGCATACTTCTACATGCTTCTTCATCCTCATCAAAGAATGGGCTACCATGCTGATATACCATGATTCCATCATCCTTAAGTGCTTTATAGCATCCACCAAAGAATTCCTTGGTAAATAATCCTTCCTCATGACCAAATGGGTCATTGGAGTCATTGATAATAATGTCATACTCATTCTGAACTGTTCTAAGGAAGTGAAGTCCATCCTGATAATAAATATGAACTCTAGGATCATTAAGTCCTTCTGTCTGCTCTGGGAAGTACTGCTTACTTACTTCTACCATGTTCTCATCTGGCTCAACTAAATCAATGGACTCAATCTCTGGATACTTGGCAAAGCATGTAGCTACGCCGCCGTCACCACCACCAAAGATAAGAACCTTCTTGACATTAGGGTGTACAGCCATAGGCACGTGAGTAACCATCTCGTCATATATAAACTCATCGGCCTCCGAGAATACTATGTCACCATCGGATACAAGCATCTTGCCAAACTCTGGTGTATCTAAAACGTCGAATCTCTGATAATCACTGGCTCCACTATAAACTTGGCTATCACTACGGATAGAAAGGCTTACGTTGTCAGTATGATATTGAGAAAACCATAATTCCATTAACTGATTCCTCCTAAACTATTACATTAAGTGAGTTGGCCTCAAGGTCCTCTGTTCCCTGAAGAGAACAGCCCTTTTCCTTGGCAAACTCGATATAATCCACTATCTCGCTGGTGATACGCTCACCTGGTGCTAGGATTGGTATTCCGGGTGGATAGCACATGATAAACTCACCACATATATGTCCAACGCTCTCACGTATTGGCATACTCTTCTTGGCTCCGTAGAACGCTGCCTGAGGAGAAAGAACTACTTCTGGCTGAATATAATCACCAGTAATAATAGGCTTCTGCTCTCTCTCATATAGACGCTTAATCTCAGCAAGTGCTCCAACTAATCGCTCTATATCTCTGATACGGTCTCCGATAGAAATATATGCCAGGATATTACCAATATCACCAAACTCAATCTGAATATCATATTCATCGCGAAGGAGGTCATATACCTCGATACCAGTAAGACCTATTCCCTGTGTATATATAGAAAGCTTTGTTACATCATAGTCATATACGCTAGTGCCATTAACAAGCTCCTTGCCATAAGCGTAGTAACCACCGATAGCATTAATCTCTGCTCTGGCATACTCAGCCATCTCTACTACCTTGCCAAATGACTCGGCTCCTCTTAGTGCCAGGTTTCTTCTTGATATATCAAGACTTGATATAAGCAGGTATGAAGCACTGGTTGTCTGTGTAAGGTTGATAATCTGTCTTACATAGTCAGCATTCATACCATTATTAGTAAGAAGAATAGAGCTCTGTGTTAAGCTTCCTCCTGACTTATGCATTGATATGGCAGCCATATCCGCTCCAGCTTCCATGGCATTAATTGGAAGATTCTTGCCAAAGTAAAGATGCGTACCATGCGCTTCATCTACAAGCATCTTCATACCATGCTTATGAACTATCTCTGTTATCTTCTTAAGATCAGAGCATATACCATAATAAGTAGGATTATTAATAAGTACTGCCGTAGCCTTTGGATGAGCTATGATAACCTGCTCTATCTCATCGGGCTCAACACCAAGAGCAATACCGATTCTAGGCTCAGTCTTAGGCTCAACATATACTGGAATAGCACCGCAAAGAACTAATGCATTTATAGCACTCTTATGTACATTTCTAGGAAGGATAATCTCATCACCTGGCTTACAGGTTGAAAGGATCATACTCTGTACAGCCGATGTAGTACCACCTACCATAAGAAACGCTGATTCAGCACCAAATGCTTCGGCTGTAAGCTCCTCAGCTTCACGTATAACACTTACTGGATGACACAGGTTATCGAGTGGTTTCATAGAGTTAACATCAAGGCTTACACACTTTTCACCAAGTAGTGCTACAAGCTCTGGATTACCCTGCCCACGCTTATGTCCTGGAACATCAAAAGGTACTACCTTCTTTTTCTTAAATTCCTCAAGTGCTTCATAAACAGGTGCGTGACTCTGCTTCTCCACAAAAGTTTCTTTTACAGTTTTCTTTCTACGAATCATAACTAAACCCTATATATATTAAAAGGATGATAAGTGCTTCGCACTCATCATCCTAAAAAACATAATTGCATAATATTCTTGTATCTTATCGTGGCTAAGATGCCCATCTAAAATATACTGTTACGCTTATTGACCGTTTCACAAGATGACGTGCCTATAGCACTGATTATAAAGTAATCAACTTACAAAATTTGAGCTTTTAACTCAATCAATAACGTGGCTCCGAACCACATTCGGCAACTGACCCGGCCTGTCCGTCTGGGCTTTTATAAAAGGGTCATATATTTTACATAGGAGCAATCTATCGCTCACCTGTTAGATAAAATTAACATACAGAAACTTTCTCGTCAATACTTTTAGTAAATACTATTTACTAATCTTGGCAAGTTCATTTCGCTCTTTAATCTTCTTAATACAATCATCAATCATATTATCGAGATCAGCTATGCTGTTCTTCTCAACATTCTCTCTAATAGAAGCTACAACTGCAGATATTGCGTCTTCCTTATCTCTAAGGCTGGCAAATGACTTTGGATTAGAATACTGTAATTCTTCAAGAAGCATCTTTGCCTTCTTCTCATACTCTGTACCAGCAAGTGACTCGCATATCATCTTGGCATCAATAGCCCATCTTGTTGAGATGTTGTTATTCTTAACAGCATTGTCTTCAACTTCCTTGGCAAATGACATTCCAGCTACGCCAAATATTAAAAGTGCGATGTAAATTGCAAGGATTGCAATCTGTCCTGCAATGATAAACTTGCCACCATCTAAGTACTGACCCTTACCAATATAAAATGCTGTATAAAGGATCTGTAATACAGTGAAGCTGTAGCCTATTCTTAAGGCTGGTATCGAGAAAATAAGACCATCCGTACGACTAACTACAAGTGGATAGAATAAAATCTGTGATGCTATTACAGCGATTGATGCACCAAATACTACCCAAAAAGCAGTCTCACGATCACTTACTAAAAGAAGTGTTATTAAAACATATGCTGCTATTAAAACTATATCCACGATAACTGTAAGTATCGCATTTCTTACATTTCTACTCATTATTTAGTCCCCATTCTTTTATATATTAGCCTGAATTAAACTGGTGTACCGCATTCCATACAGAACTTAGCACCTGGTATCAACTTGTTACCACAGCTCTTACATACTGGCTCTGTCTCTTCGAACTTGAAACCACATTCCATACAGAACTTACCCTTTGGAATCTTAGCTCCACATGATGGACAGAAGATCATATTCGCATCGGCAGCGCCTGTGCCTGCTGGAGCAGCGGCTCCCATACCTGCCATACCTACAACAGTGGCAGATGGACCTGCTGGAGCATTGACCTGCTGAGTATTAAGATTAATACCTGCAAAAGCCTGACTGGCTGTATTAGCTACCTGATTTCCTATTGTCCCACTAAGGCCTGTCATCATACCAAGACCTATACCAAGGTTGGCAAGGTTACCTGTACCAGCATTCTCAGCAATACCCTGAGCAATATCGAAGCTTCGCTCCTGCTCGTATGTATAGCCTTCTGTCTGACGTGACATTGCTCTTGCCTGAGCCTCAAGTACCTTACGCTCAGCCTCGAACTTAGCCTCAAGCATACTTCTCTCGATTTCACCTTCTTTAACTGTTCTGGCACTCTCATTCTGACGCATGAGCTTCTTAACACGAAGCTTCTCATTCTTAGCGGCGATGAGATCCTTATAAGCCTGATTATCTTCTGGCTTCTTAATATTAGAAACGATGAACTTGCTTATTTCGATACCATAATCAAGCATAGCCTCTTTGATAAGAGGATGTACATCAGTACCAAGCTCCATAAGATGCTGGTCAACTGTAACAACGCTATAGTTGCCACCACTGATAGTCTTAGAAAGTACTGACTTGATAATAGATATTGACTCTTCAAATGCCTTATCAATAAATGCATCCTGAGAAAGGATTGATTCTGTACCAACAATCTTCTCAATGAGCTTTCTTGAGTTATCAACCTTGAGGTTCATTGTACCTCTTGCTGTAATGTTGAAAGCATATTCCTCTTCTGGGAAGTCTGGGTCAGATTCTGTTACTACGAAAGGATCTGGAGTTCCCCATGTGATACCCATCTGCTCAACCTTATTTACAAAATAAACCTCAGCATGGAATGGACTCTCATCACCTGTTACTCTCTTAATAAGTCCACTAAGAACTGGAAGATTTGCAGTATCAAGTGTATATCTACCTGGACCAAAAACATCCTGAGCTACACCCTGATAATAAAATATTGCTTCCTGTGACTGCTGAACTATAAGCTGTGTCTTACAGTTAAAATCTTCAGCTTCATGCTTTCTAACAATAGTCTTATTGTCAACGTCCATTTTTAATACGCTAATTATTTCCATCTTGCCCCTCCGACTTTAAAGTCTTTTATTTATTCTGTTCGCTTTGCTGCTTTTTCTGATTTTTATTCTTCTTGATTTCTTTAACTTTTTTTCTAGCATTCTTCTTGGCGTTCTTAGGATCTTTCTTCATTTCGTCTTCGATCATCTGCATCTCATTAAGATCTCTAGCACCAATCTGCTGCATATGACGCTTTGTTTCAAAACTTCTACGATAGTCTGTTACTGCATTATATACTTCCATTGTATTACCAGTAGTTAATGCTGTTCCCGCCTTATAAGCTCTGTCAAGATAATCATCAGAAAGAGCATTGTACTCGCCCTCAAACTGAGCTACGTAAGCATCAACAGCAGTGTTAAATTTCTCAAATGTCTCTTCGAATTCAACCTTAGCCTTTTTATTCTGGAAGATCTTTACAATCTTTATGACTAAAATCACACCTGCAACAGCTGCACCAATTACTACACCAACGAAAATAAACCTTGCTGTAGCTTCAATAAGTGCTGCAAGCACAGCTAGAATAATGGCACCAATTATTACGCCTCCAATTAAGCTTCCGGTCAAATAACAGCTTAAAACTATTACAATGATACCAATTACTATGAATATAAGTCCTATAGATGCCTCATATTCAGGAAGAATATCATTAATTGAACCACCTGTGAATTTGACCCACATTACTGCAAGAACTGCCAACACTATAAATACGAAAGCCGATGTTCTGCAGTATACTTCTTCAAAGATTCTCTTATTAAGTAACTCATTAAGCCTAGCTCCAAGCTTACTAGCTTCTGGATCTTCAATCTGCTTGTACTTATTTCTAAGTGCGAAAAATTTAGTATTGTAGTCTGACTGTAATGCACAGTTGGCTCTACACTCCTCTGCAACCTTAATGTAAAACTTTTTCTTATCGCCAGAAGCATTGTTAACAGCCTGAATATAATCAGGATCCATCGATAATTCAACTCGTACCTGAGTTATTGTCTGATCATTGGCTTCGTACTTAAGAAGCATACGCTGCCAGTAAGCATCAGCAAAGTTAGGATTAGCTTTAATAAGCTCGTCTATCTGCTTCTTGGCCTGCTCCTTATGACCTGATCTTGCAAGAACAACAGCGTTGTTAAGTGTCTTAACAGCCTTTTCTTTTTCACGAGAAGCGATGATAGCGTCGATATCCTTGGCATCAACTGCCTTCTTCTCGTTCTTGTATCCAAGGAATGTCTCAACATTCTCAAGCATAAGAGACATAGCCTCGGCATCACGCCAGTTAAGAGCTTCTGCGCCGCTTATCTCTACTGGCAGTTCATAGGCATCCATATCAAAGTAGAATGGTAAAAGCTTCTTGTGCTCATTGCCACTGCTCATCATATCAAGGAAACGAGCCCACTCATTTTTAACCCAAGGAGCTTCGAAATACTCTGACTTACTACCAATAAGAATCATGATCTTGGAAGTTTTAAGAGCTGCATAGATATATGGCTCATACTCTTCACCTGCATGTCTTCTAAGAGTTTCCTCGGCGAAGAATACCTTGAATCCCTTGTTGTCAAGTTTATGATAAATCTTAAGTGCTTCCTTACTATCAGGAGTAGGATTACCCTCGTCATCAGTAGCCTTGTAACTGATGAATACATCGTATGGCTTTTCATTGGCAACTATCTGATGAATTTTTTTCTGAACATCATCAATATATTTAGCCTGCTCTAAATAGTACTGCTTAACTTCATCATTGGCCTTGTTGCAAGCCTCTATGAAATCGACGTCATCACTAATAGCGCCATCGATTGTTCTATGACAGGTAGGAATATATGTACCAGTTTTCTTATCCTCAACGAACTCGATACCGTATCTACAAAGAACAACACCCCAGTAAGCTTCTGCTTCATCTGGACTTTCTTCAATAATACGCTCATAAAGTCTAAGTGCATCATCGAAATTCTTGTTCTTCATTCGAAGTCTATTTGCACGGTTAATCTTCTCAGAATCAGCCTCAAGTGGAATGGACTGCTCACGTCTACATGACTCACACTTAGCCATACCAGGTGACTTTTCAACAAGGTTACCACCACAGACTTTACACTCATATAAAATCTTAACTGCCATCTAATTCTCCTCCTCGAAAGTAACGTTACTTTCATAAAACCAAAATAATATCAATGATATCATAATAACCACTATTTCATCAATTGTAACAAATGACGATTGTTGTAATTATACAATTTAGACTAGTGGTAATTATTTTTGTATAATTCTTCTCCAATAAACTGTAGCTCCGTTGGGTTAAAATCAGGCGCATCAGAATATATATAATAACAGCAGTCCATCGTAGATAGCACTATGCACATGCCTGTACCTTTATAGTCATATTCTGTCTGCACAGACTCCCTGATTTTATGAGGAAAACGAAGGGTATAATCAGCAAAATTTTTCTCTCGCACAAGCTCTCTTTTATTCTCATCATCAAACCTAAGTGTGAACTCTTTATGATTAATAGAAAGCTCCCCTCCTCCTAAATTCACAAAACCTTTTTCATTTGGGAGTGCATATATATGAGCACTGAACTTTCTGCCTACTTCGCCTAGCTCCCCAAATGCAGATACAGCTTTTTCTCTCTCCCACTCATACCAGTCCGGGATGTGGATTTTTTCTTCTTTTTTATCTGCCCTAATCAACCAGCCCGACTCAGAAAGTTCATATGTAGCTCCACAATTCTCACACATAAGAAGTGTTCCGCTACTCTTCATCTTATACTTGGCTCCGCAGCTTCTGCACTGGTATAGCGCCTTGTGAAGACCAGCTGCCCTGTTCTTATCTTTGATTAATATATGATTTTCCTGCTGATACTTGTACTCATCATAAGATAATCCAGCCTCAATCAAAGACTGAAGCTCTGATTCATTTATATCAGCCAACCTATCCTTATCACATATACAAGTCATAGTGACCTCTACAGGTACCTTTCTTGTATGCTCTTCATCCCAGAAAGGATTGGACAGATAATTGCCCTTAGCAGCAAGTATCACTACAGGCACTCCCATGGCTTTAGCAAGCTTTCCCATATTCCTAGGAACAAAAGCCGTCGTACCAACATTGGAATGACGCGACTCTGGATATACTACAACCGACTGCCCTATCGATAGCGCATATTTCATATTACGTACAACGGATATATCCGATACATATCGACGCTTTCCTATACAACCAAGCCCTCTGTATAGCCACTTTCCAAAAGCAGCAAAGCCTTCCATATCTGATACATACATGGCTCTATGCGGGAACATCGCAAGTGGTCCTACATAATAATCAACAGGCCCCTGATGCGTACCTATGACAAGAAACGGTGGCTTTATCTTATCCATATTGACCTTTTTTATTTTAAGTCCAAACCCACGGGTTAGTAGCCACGAACCACCCCACACAAGCGGCATAAGTATTGGATACTGCTTGCTTGGTTTCTCTGCCATGGCAAATGGTGTCATATCTTTTCCTTTATTAATTATAAGTCCCATTTCCTATTACCTTTTTACTTACTAAGATCAATCAAACCTATTCTCCGCTTTGTTTCTGGCAAAAACAGGACTCTTTTCAAGGCATGGTACCTCGCCATCATCCATATTGGTTACTACGCCGCCTGCTTCTTCTACAATTAGAGCTCCTGCAGCGAAATCCCAAGGTGATAAGATAAGTTCAAAATATATCTCGGCTCTACCTGCCGCCACAGAACATAAATCAATGGCTGCTGAGCCACTTCTTCTGATATCAAGACACTTCTCAAAATATTTATATGCAAGATCAAAAGAAGCCTTGGCAAGTTCTGTATTATATGGCGAAGAACCAAATAATAGAATTGAATTATCCATATCTTCATTAGATACATGAATAGGCTTACCATTAAGATATGCTCCCTCGCCCTTAATAGCATGAAATGTTTCATCTAGATATGGATTATATACTACACCAAGATATCTCTTACCATTTTTGATAAGCCCAATAGAAATACAGCTCATATGGTAATCCTTGATAAAGTTAGTTGTACCATCAATAGGATCAACTACAAAAATATACTCGGCATTCTTATCTATCTCGCAATCCTCTTCCTCGCCGAAAAACTCAGCTTCAGGAAGTATTACTTGTAGCTTTCCCTGAATCAGCTCCTGAATCTTACAATCATATGCAGTAACAAAGTTGGCCTTGCCAGCCTTATCCTTGATGCCAATATCATTTCTATCTGCACCAAGCATAACCTGACCACATTCCTTGGCAGCTGTAATTATTTCGTCTAGTACAATATGAATATCTCTCATTTATTTCCTCCATTACTCATAGGTTCTGATTGCTTCGCAGCCGCTTATTTTTCTTCCTCACTATAAGAAACCTGGGTAAAGCAATGGCTTTACCCAGGTTTAAATATACACTATTAACTATCTTAGAACAACATATCCTTGTAGTACTCAGCGTAGTCAGTTCTCTTGTCATTGGTGAACTGGATAGCTGTTCTTGGATGCTGGTTAAGAAGACCTGTTATAAGGTACTGAATGTCATAGCCCCAGACAACACCTGACTCCTTAAGCTTGATCATATCTGTCTCAAGGAACTTGAATGCAGGATATACATTGTACTTAGGATTCTTGAGGAAACCAAGAAGAAGCTCCATAGAACAGTTACCTGCTCCTCTACCCATACCCATGTATGTAGCATCAAGCCAGTCAACACCATCACCACAAGCCTCTATTGTGTTGGCAAATGCAAGCTGCTGATTGTTGTGAGCGTGGATACCAAGCTTCTTACCATACTTGTCAGCATACTCCTTGTATACGCTGGCTATACGAGCCATTGCTTCTGGATATATAGAACCAAAGCTGTCTACGATATAGATAGTATCAACTGGTGTCTGACCGAGCATCTCAAGGGCAGCCTTAATATCATTTTCCTGAATATTGGAAATAGCCATAATATTACATGTTGTTTCATAGCCTTTCTTTGCTGCATCCTCTATCATATCGATTGCTTCTGGCATCTGATGAACATAGGTTGCAACCCTTATAAGGTCAACTGGGCTGTTGGCTCTCTCATCAAAATCATTCTTGTCATGTCTTCCTATATCGGCCATAACAGCAATCTTAAGATCAGAATTGTTATCACCTACTATCTCTCTGATATGGTCATCACTGCAGAACTTCCACTTACCGAACTTCGACTCGTCGAATACCTTTTTGCTGGCGCGGTATCCCATTTCCATATAGTCAACGCCTGCTTCTATATTGGTCTTATATAAGTTCTTAACAAACTCATCATCGAAATAAAAGTCATTAACAAGACCTCCATCACGAAGTGTTGCATCAACAACCTTAATACTTTCTCTGTAGCTAAGTAAATTCTGAATCTCTTTCATTTTTTCCCTTTCTATTGCTTTTTTACTTCTTATGATATTTTTAAATACTTCTTTCACTAACAATTTCGAAAAAACATTATATCATAGTCACTAACATTAAAACTGAAACCAGAATTAAAAATAAAAATCCTGGGCAAAAGCTTACCCAGGATTAAATGTATTTAATAAATACGATACTACGATTACTTAGAAAAGCATATCCTTGTAGTACTCAGCGTAGTCAGTTCTCTTGTCCTTTGTGAACTGGATAGCTGTTCTTGGGTGCTGGTTAAGAAGACCTGTTATAAGGTACTGAATGTCATAGCCCCATACAACGCCTGACTCCTTAAGCTTAACCATATCTGTCTCAAGGAACTTGAATGCAGGATATACATTGTACTTAGGATTCTTGAGGAAACCAAGAAGAAGCTCCATTGAACAGTTACCTGCTCCACGGCCCATACCCATGTATGTACCATCAAGCCAGTCAACACCATCACCACAAGCTTCAATAGTATTGGCAAATGCAAGCTGCTGATTGTTGTGAGCGTGGATACCAAGCTTCTTACCATACTTATCAGCAATTTCCTTGTACATATGAACGACTCTTGCCATCTCTTCTGGATAGATAGAACCGAAGCTGTCTACGATATAGATAACCTCAACTGGTGTCTGACATACCATTTCAACTGCTGCCTTGAGGTCGTTCTCCTGAGCGTTGGAAATAGCCATGATATTACATGTTGTCTCATACCCCTTTTTCGCAGCATCTTCAATCATATCGATTGCTTCTGGCATCTGATGAACATAAGCTGCAACACGGATAAGATCAACTGGGCTGTTAGCTTTCTGATCAAAATCATTCTTGTCATGACGTCCTATATCAGCCATAATAGCAAGCTTAAGATCTGTTCCACTATTATCACCAATAACCTCACGGATATGATCATCGCTACAGAACTTCCACTTACCGAACTTAGACTCGTCAAATACCTTCTTAGATGCACGGTAACCGAGCTCCATGTAATCAACGCCTGCTTCTATATTAGTTTTATAAAGATTTTTAACGAACTCATCTGTAAAATAGAAGTCGTTGCAAAGACCACCATCACGAAGTGTAGCGTCTACAACCTTGATACTTTCTCTGTAGCTCATTAAATGCTGAATTTCTTTCATTGTTTGTTACCTCATTAATTATTAATTTATTCACTTTCGCACACCAACGCTTTGACGCGTTGAAGTGCTGAAATTACTATATAACTTTTTGACCATATGGTCAAGCACAAAATAATATATACGTAATATATTATTTGTTGCCCTTCATAATAGGACGAAGCTTCTTGTATAAAAGAAGTGTCACAACCGAGTTAATCAAGCCCTTGATAAGGTTAAGTGGAGCAACTCCCCATAACACAAATGTAGTAAGATCATTAATATTCTTATTAACCTCATGACCAGCACCTATTATAACATCGACTGGCATACCAAACATACCTGCAAAGGCTGGTATAAGATATACTGCATTGAAAAGACTACCAAAGATAGTGATTATAACAGTTCCTACCGCGCAGGATACCACAGCCATAGTTCTTGATTTCTTCAGTCTATAGCTGATAGTAGCTGGAAGTATAAAGCTACAGCCTACTGCAAAGTTGGCTAGTTCTCCAACAAATGCTGTATGTGTACCCTTAATCATAGTTTTGAGTAATACCTTGATAAACTCAATCATTACTCCTACAACAGGGCCATAAGCAAAACCTGCGATAAGTGCTGGGAGCTCCGTAAAATCCAGCTTATACATATCAGCTGGAAGGAAAAATACAGGAAACTCGAAAAGCATAAGGATAGTAGATAATGCTGCAAATATACCTATAACAGCGACCTTTCTTGTATCAAGGATTTTCTCTTTTTTTGCTCCATCCTTTGATTCTTTACTACTAGATATCTTCTCTACTATATAGGCCACTATGAAAAGCGCTATTATAATACCTAAGAATTCCAGAGCAAATACAGCATGCTCGGCAAGCTGACTAAAAAAGTTACTCATAATAAACCTCTTATCTTTATGAAATTATCTTCATTAAAATATTTCCATAAAATTATCATTATTAAATTTTATAATTAATATTCCAGCGATTCATCCACTTCTACGTCAAATGGAATCTTGCTAAGAACATCTCTTTCGATATCTATACCAGGATATACTTCCACAAGCTTAAGACCTTTGTCAGCCAGTTCAAATACACACCTTTCTGTGACATAAAGAACCTTCTGACCATTCTCTTTCGCACGCTTTGCTGAGAAGCTGATACTCTTAACATCGCCTACGAACTTAGGAACAGATCCTTCATTAATGATTGTTATCTTTCCATCATTTTCTTCAACATTTAAACCCTTGGCATTGAATGTCATACAGAAAACAACTGTACTGGTCTTGGCTGTGATATTGGCAAATCCACCAACACCTGCAAAAGCACCTGGACCCTTGTGAGCATTGACATTGCCATAGCGGTCAACCTCGATACCACCCATAAAGCATATATCAAGACCACCATTGTTATAAAGGTCGAACTGGTTAGCCATATCATATATTGAATCGGCACCTATAACAGCACCAAATACCTTACCTGATGCTGGGAAGCCTCCAACTCCTCCTGCCTCAACGGTCAGAGTTATCTTATCAAGAATCCCATTCTCTCTGGCATATTTCGATACAGTCTCTGGTATACCAACACCTATATTGACGATATCATCCTCGTGAAGCTCCCTAGCTGCTCTCTTACCAATGATCTCAGCACTGGTATTAACAATACTTCTTGTTGAAGTACGCTTTTCAAGCATCTCGGCCCAGTCCTGCCACTGCGAATATGGTATTTCAAAACTACCAGTAAGTGACTCATACGCAGCGTGTCTTGGGTCTGGCTTAATCTCAACAATCGCATCAACAAGACATCCTGGGATAATGGTACTATGAGGTCTTGATGGTCTCACAACAAGACTATCTACCTGAACAATTACCTTACCACCATTGGCCTTAACTGCCTGAGCTATCGATAATGCATCACCTGCTGTATACATATCTTCGAAAGAGATATTACCCTTTCTGTCAGCAGCTGTACCCTTGATAATAGCAACATTGATACGAGGAAGCTTGTAATAAAGGAACTCCTCACCATCAAGCTCAACATATTTCACAAGTGAATCATCCTTCGATATATTATTGATACCTGGGCCCTCAAGTCTAGGGTCAACAAATATATCAAGACCAACCTTGGAAAGTGCTCCTGGAAGACCACCTGCCTGAGCACGAAGTGCATGGGATATACATCCTAGTGGAAGGTTGTAGGCCTCAAACTTGTCTTCAAGAACAAGCTTTTTAGTGCTATACATTGCACCAAAATGGCCACATATAATCTTGTCAACAGCGCCGTCACGGATATATCCTTCTGCTGCCCTGTTCTCATCCCAGGCACCGAAACCCGCACTCGATACCATAGTAAGGTGCTTAGGGTATCCAGTCCTCTTATATCTATCGTAGATAGCTTCATGAAGTTCTACTGGATTATCGATACCAAGAAATGAATTGAGCGCTATTACGTCACCATCATTAATAAGTTCTACTGCCTCTTCGGCTTTCATTATTTTGAACATATGTCACTTTCCTATCTTCACTAAAAGATATTTCATATAATAAACCCCAGCAGGTTAAACTACTGGGGAAATACTTAATTTAATGCAGCTTTTAATATTTCGAGATTACTTTTCATAACTCCTATATAGGACTTACCTGCTTCTATCTCACTTCTTGTCGAAGACTGCAATGAATCGATGGTAAGAATCTTAATATTCTCTCCACCTTGCGATGTACTATCGGCAACTGTTTCAGCCAGCTTCGTATCAGATCCCTCGAGAATAAGTACTACTCCTAGCCCGCACTCATCCACCTTTTCAGCAAGAAAAGTAACTGTGCTAAAGCTTGCTTCTGTCTCAGCACTACAGCCGCTAAATGCTGCGTAGTAGTTAAGACCATACTCATCAGTCAGATATCTAAATGGGAACCTGTCTGCAAAAAGAAGAGTTCTACCTGATGCATTATCAACTACCTTTTGATACTCGCTATTTAAAGCCTCCAGCTTTTCGATATAGCTGGCAGCACTGTCCATATAGTAATCGCTATTATCAGGATCAGCCTCGGCTACCACCTCGGCTATAGCCTGAACACAAACCTTTGCATTGCTTATTGATAACCATACATGCTCGTCGTACTCAGGGCCTTCTTCTGACTCATCATCAGCCTCACCAAATACTGGCTCCTTCTCGCCCTTCATACCTTCAGCTATCTCTTCTTCCTTCACCTTGTTGCCAAGGACATCCAGTAGATTAATGGCTTTGATGTCTTTATTAACAGCGCCAGCAAGTATGTCCTCTACCCACTCATCGGATTCTCCACCCACATATATAAATATATCGCAGGATGATACAAGAGCTATGTCAGATACTGAAACCTGATAGCTGTGCATATCAGTACCATTATCCGTAAGAAGCGCTATATCAAAGGAATCGGCATGTTCTCCGATCACTTGACTCACCCAGTCATATTCCGGAAATATAGTACATACAACGCTTATCTTATCGCTTTCTTTGCCCGCTGGCGTACAGCCTGTTAGCGGAAGCAGACTAAGAAGGGCTGCCAATAATAAACATACAAATCTATATTTTTTCATTAGTGAATTCTAGTTCCTTCTGGTACCATGTCATCCACAAAGATAACCTGGCATCCACAAGCATTGTTAGTAGCAGCTATAAGCATACCCTCACTTGTAACACCTGTAATACGTGTTGGCTCAAGGTTAGCAACTACGATAATCTTCTTACCTACAAGCTCCTCAGCTGTATAGTAATCCTTGATTGAAGAAACGATTACACGCTCCTTTAATCCATCATTAAGTGTAAGCTTGTAACAGCTGTGAGACTTTCTGATTTCCTGGCACTTAACAATCTTACATACACGAAGATCAATCTTGTCAAATGCTTCAAGGTTAACTGGCTCAAGAACTGGAGCAACAGGATCTGGATCACCGTACTCTATCTTCTTCTTTTCTACCTCAGGCTTCTTGTTAAGCTCTGAAATAGGAACCTGTTCCTCTTCTGTCTTAGGTGTACTAAAATCAAGAAGATCAATATATCTCTCAAGCTCAATAGCATAGAGGAATAAGTAAAGTCTTGGTCCCTTCTCCTTATTAAGAAGTAACTTGTATACACTCTTGAAGAACTCGCCCTGAAGCTTCTTGAGGTCAGGGTTGTCAGCACCAAATACCATCTTAGGTACATCGTAAAGCTTAGTATTAAGCTCGTCGAGGTTGTACTTCTCGTTCTTTAAATACTCGTGAAGAATTGAAATCTCCTTCTTCTCATCATCACTAAGAGCTTCATAAACTTCCCAGTTTCTGTAAGGGATAAGCTTGTTAGCGTTCTCTGGAGAGCAGTTCTCAAGCCAGTATCTAGCAAGCTCAAGACGTTCGCTGAAGTCCTCGTACTTGTATGGCTGACCGATCTTCTCGAATACAGTCTCAAGCATAGGAACGTTGAAATCAACGATTGAACCAAGCTGAACAAGAAGACCCATTGGAACTGTCTTGATCTCACGGTCTGTAAGGAGACAGCTCTCCATGATTGACTTCACATAATCATCAGCCTTGCCCTCGCGAAGGTCTGTATACTGCTTATCAAACTCAAAATACTGACGAAGGATTCCATCGTCAAAGCAAAGGTCAAAAGCCTTGTTAGTTTCAACTCTTGCATAAAGCCAAAGGAGAATCTCTGGCTGATAAATCTTAAGTAATGTCTCTGGTGTCATGTTAAGTCCTGAAGAACCTGACATCTTACCAGTAGTACCACGAATACCAATGAACTCATAGCCCTTGAATAATGGAGCCTCGATACCAAAAATCTTCTTTGCAATAACACGGCTAGTATCATAAGAACCACCTGGTGCAGCATGATCCTTTCCGCCTGGCTCGAAGTCTACCTGCTCATACATCCAACGCATAGGCCAGTCAATCTTCCAAGCAAGCTTGCAGTCAGTATCCTTATTAAAGTCGAACTGACCATGATGACCACACTTACACTCATACTCAGCAACCTTAGTAGCATCGTCATACGAAAGAATCTTTGTTGTATCACGGTGACATTCCTTACAGTAAATACTTACTGGATAGTAAGCTTCCTTCTCACCCTCTACTGCATCCTGAGTTCTAAAGCTGTCAAGGATATCGAAAATCTCAGCACGCTTATCAAGTGCTGTAAGAACGTGCTCCTTGTATTTACCAGAACGGTACATCTCAGCCTGATGTCTATAATCAAGAGTGATTCCGAACTTCTCGATAGACTGCTCGAATTCATTCTCAAAATACTCTGCATATGTCTTATGCTCTGTTTCAAATGGATTAGGAACATCAACATAAGGATAACCAATATATGTTTCAAAGCCCTCTGTAACCTTGGCTACGTTTACAGGAACCTTACGAAGTCTGTCATACTCATCCCAAGAGAAAAGAAGTCTTGCCTTCTTGCCCTTTCTCTCCAAAGCTCTTACTACAAATAAACTGGTAGCTATATCACGGAAGTTACCAATATGAATGGAACCTGATGGGCTGATACCAGCTGCACATACATACTCCTCTTTGTTAGGATTTCTCCTAATAAGTTCGTCTGCTATACTGTCTGACCAATGCATAACATATCTCCTTTTTTCATTTCTTCTATATAAATAGAAATATTAATAACAAAAATAAACTCTCGTGCGAGCATAGTTCGCACTAATACCACAATATTTTAATGTGTAAACCTAATCAAGTCAATTGCTTTTTATGAGAGAAATATATATCATATGTAATAAAATGTATTAATTATTAATCATATTTAGGAAGCGACCTGATAATGGAATCAAAGAACGTATTTATATCATTTTCATCAAAACAGCAAAAGAAAGCTCGTGAGATCTGTGACCTCATTGAGGCTAATGGACTCTCATGCTTTATCTCAAGCAGGGACCTTATGGCCGGTGAGGAGTATGCCAAGCAGCTTATAGACAATATATCAGCCAGCGATGCAGTGGTACTGATACTTACAAAAGATTCCAACAACTCACCTCATGTTCTTCGTGAAATCGAATACGCAGTAAGCCATAATATTCCTATAGTAGTATACGTTGAGGAGGAATGTACTCTTTCTAAGTCCATGGAATATTTCCTAATGACTCATCAGTGGCTTCTTCCATCGTCTGATCAGAATGATAAACTTCTTGAAAGCATTGACCGCGTTATTAACACTAAAACTATAGAGCCTCATGTCGCTAATATTAATAAGAAAAATGATAATAAAAACGATAACAAAAAAGCGGCTAATACTCCAAGCGGCCTCATGCTTATTATGGGTCTTGTTGTAGTATTACTTGTTGTTATAATAATCCTTTTACTAGGGCCAGTGCTTAGCGGTAGCAAAACACCTGATCCTGATAAAGACTACCTGGCGTCGACTCAGGATGATTCTAAAAATAATGATAAGGATTCTGATAATAAAGATTCAGAAGACAAAACTTCTGAAGATAAGGATTCTAATAATAAGGATTCCGATGACAAAGATTCAAAGGATGATTACGCCATCGGCGATACTGTAGTTTTTGGTTCTTATAATGACGAACCTATAGAGTGGCGTGTTCTTAATGTTGATGATGAAGACGAGAAAATGCTTATCGTATCTAAGTACATCCTTAGCATGAAGGTATACGATGCTGCTGAAAGCGGTATATATAATAAATACGACGGCGTCGATTACTGGTCACATGAAAACTACAATGTTGATGACGAAGAAATACTCGTTAATATCAGGGGTAACAACGACTGGAGCAAAAGTAATATCCGTACCTGGCTTAACAGCGACGCAGAGCTTGTAACCTACGACGATCAGGCTCCTGATCGTAGAGCTGTAGGCGCTAACTACTATAATAATGAAAGCGGCTTTCTTTATAACTTTACTAAAGAGGAGCGCGAAGCTATCTTCCCTACTCAGGTTATTAGCCGTTCCAACGCATTTAGCGATAAGGCACGCAATGGCCAGGTAAGAACAACTGATTATGTATTCCTGCTCTCATACGAGGAGCTTGGCTTACTTGAAAATGCAGGTATCTCTATATATGCTAAGCCTACAGAAGGCTGTATTAATAATGATAAAAATAAAGAAGGCTATGCTTCTTTTACAAGCACAGCCAACATGGAAGAATATTATTGGTGGCTTCGCGATAACGATGGTGAATCCATCAGCAAAGCCTTTATAGTTGTCACTCCTTATGAATCCGGATACAACGTACTTACACAGAACGTAGGTGCGTCTGACTATGGTATCCGCCCAGCTATGTGGGTTGATACTAAGAGCGACTGCATAAGCCTCGCCAATTAATCTTTTATAACGCCATCATCGGCGAATGAATTCACAAATACCTTTTTATTTCTTGCGTATATTATCACTACGCTTACTACTGCAAGTACCGCAAGTAGTACGAGCATTAATATCACAAGACTATCTAGCCCTGCTTCTCCTAAAAAGCTATACAGGGCAAAAAGTCCACCACCCAATAAAAGAGCAGGTATACTTGCTACTGTCATGTACTGAGGAATACTAAGTATTCTCGTTACATTAAAGAATAGGAAGCTGACAACAGTAGTTGTTAGGAATCCAAATAAAACGATCTGCCACTGGCCCGCCAGTAATGGAGCGGCTCCCATAAAGATCCATCCAAAAGCATATTTCACAAGCTTGATAATGATATCCTGAGTATTAACAGTATTAACAAGCTTAAGTCCATATCCAGATGTCTTAATCCAGCTGACTGGTGAATCCTTTCTATATGAACCACCAAATGCAGCGAAATCAGCTAATAGCTCGACCATAATAAAAAGATCGACGACTAGTGTGACCATTGCAGCTCTCATACCTGGAACACTGAGAACTATACCACCAAGTGGAAAGATTACAAATGGCATTATTACGTGGCTTATTACTCTGTATACCTTAGGTGTGTATGCCTCGTAGTATGAATAAACATCAACCTTATTCGAAATTACTCTCTCCCTTTTCTTCTCTTTATGTAAAATGATTGCAGCTATAATCACGAGAATCACAGAAACTACAATGCTTATTATGAACGCTGTCTTACTATCACCAAAGAAATTAGGAATAATTACACCAAGCAGGTTATAGCAAAAATGCGTAAGCATACATGGAATAACTGACTGATACTTATTGGCTATGAAACCTAGTACAAGTCCGAGTACAAAAGCGTAGCTACCCTGAACAAGATTCATATGAAGCAGCGCAAAGAGGAAGGCCTGAATTATATTAACAAGCCAGAACTTTGCTCCAGTCTTTTCAAGGTAGTGAATGGTCATACCTCTAAAGATAAGCTCCTCACCAATTGGAGCAAGACCAACAACTGCAATCAATACTATAGGTGACAGAGTGCCAAGACCAGCCTGCTGCATAGTGTCGCCATAAGACTCCATAAGGCTAGGCCAGAGGTAATCTAAAAGCACAAGCCATCCCCTACTTAAGAACTGTAATCCAACTGCGATAAATACTACTGCTAGTATTAATTTAATACCGAAAACATCACGAAGCTTTGCTTCTCTTTTTGTGCGTGAGTGAAGAAGATACCAAAACCCAAAAAAGCCAACCATAAATACATGTGTAAGTGCCACTATGTATATGGCTCTATCATTGATCCACTCTGGTGAATATTTTGTCGAAAGTGCTGTTGATGCAACTGCTGATACAAGTAGCATAATGAAAAGCGCAGCTATAAAAGGCACCACCGACATAAATCCTGCTTTTACTTTTTCTTTTCTAGTTAAAATCATATCTGTACCATCCACTAATTATTCTATTTTGCCAAGTATTCCCTTAAATGCGAACTTTGAAAGATCTTTCTTGTAGAGGATTCTGCAAAGAGCATAAGCAATAATTGCAAATACGAAGATTACTGCATATCCGATACCTACAACTGCTCCTGTTGAAATAGGAACCACTGTATTCTCATCGAAAAGAAAATTGCAAACACCAAGAACTCCAAATACTGCTACTACCATAAGACCTGTTGCGAGGCCAAAGTACTTGTAGCAAATACCTTCATAAAGAAGTGTTATTCCAACAAGAAGGATTGCCATAAAAAGAGAATTGATAATCTCTGTAGCTGATTCAGGATATATGTATGCAAGAATTAATCTTTCAATCACCACAAATGTATAAACAACGAACGATACCATTGCACCTGTGATTACAGGTACTGATGTCTGAAGTACTCTCTTCATCTTGGATGTCTGAACAAATGTTGAGATATCCATTGATATAATCATCTGGAAAGCATACAGTCCTGAAAGAAGCATATAGAATATACCGAGGAACTCGGTACCCTTACTACCTATCTCAACGATAACACCTATAAGTATAAAGAAAAGACAAAGTCCCAAATTCATTTTTGGTCTAAAACCATATTTTATTAATTTCATGCCAAGCACAAAATCATTAACTGCTTTTTTTATCATAGTAATATCCTCCAGTAATTAACCAAGCTTAGAATGTGCTTTCATAACAGCGATACAAATCTGTGAAAGTGTTGGTGTTTCTTTAATAATGTCCATACCTGCAAGCTTATCAAGATTCTCAGCAAGACACATACCTTCGAAGCCATAGCTTCCAGTTGTGATTGTATAGAGAACTTCCTTAGCCTTTTCTGTATCGGCGCTATCGCCCTTAACAAGGACATATTTCTCTTTAAGATCCTCAGCGAAGCCCTGTTCAACAACTGTGCCGTGTTCGATAATAATCACGTAATCAGTAACATTTTCCATATCAGCGATATCATGTGTTGAGTAGAATGCTGTATGCTTGCCATCACCTTCATCGATATAGTTTCTAATCATCTGGCAAAGCTTGTCACGCATAAGTGGATCAAGTGGAGATGCTGGCTCATCAAGTATAAGCATTTCTGTGTCACGAGCAAGCACTCCTGCAAGACGAAGCTTCATTTTATTACCTTCAGATAAAGCCGAATTCTTCTTGCCATAATCAATTGGCTGACCTGGGAAAATAGCGAGCTCTTCACATATAGCATCGAACTTCTCAGCATCAAATGAACCAAATAAAAGCTTACTAAGCTCCTTGATATTGCCAATTGTCCATTGTGGGAAGTAGTAAGCATTGGAACCTACGTAACCAATCTTCTCCTTAACATCTGGACCATTCTCTCTATCCTTGTCTGTATATTTACCGAAGTACTTGACGTCTCCCTTGTAATCAAGTCTAATACCCGAAAGAATATTCATAAGTGTTGTCTTACCTGCACCATTTTCACCAACAAGAGCTGTGGCGAATCCCTCTGGGATAACAAGCTCTGGTACATCAAGAAGAAATCCGCTGTACTTCTTTGTTAAATTCTTTACTTCGATTGCATTTGAAAATTCCATTTTAGTCTTCCTCCATTTGTAATAATGCCTCTAGAATTTCAAGTAGTTCTTTATTATTAAGATCCGCTATCCTGGCAGCCTTGATGGCTTCTAGTAACGATTCTTCCACTTTTCTCATATGCTGCTCCTTTAACATCTCACTATCCTGAGCATTGACATAATAGCCTTTGCCCTGCATGGCTGTTACAAGTCCTTCCGCTTCTAGCGACTCGTAAGCCTTCATAGTAGTAATAACACTGATCTTAAGATCCTTGGCAAGCCCCCTTATCGATGGAAGATACTCTCCATCCTTATACTTGCCTGCTAGTATCTCTTCTTTGAACTGATCAGCTATCTGCTGATAAATAGGAACACCTGAGCTTTGTGATATTTTCATAAACACCTCCAAATGAAACTCAATTGATGTTAACTGTTCATGTGTTATATATACACCTATAACAGAACATTGTCAACAACAAATTTTTAAATTATTAGTCACCAAGGAGTGCCATAAGCTCCTGGCCGTGATCACGAAGCCACGTACGTCTTTCCTTATAATCCGGAAGAACATTCTCCACAAGCTTCCAGAAGGCCGCGGAATGATTCATTTCTTTCCGGTGGCATAGCTCGTGAACAACCACATAGTCTATTATCTCTTGGGATGTTTTCATAAGAAGGCAGTTGAAGTTAAGGTTACCCTTACTACTACAGCTCCCCCATCTGGTACGCTGATTTCTGATGGTTATACGTCCATAGTCAACGCCTATTATACGTGCATAATACTCCACTCTGCCTGGAATAAAGCTAAGTGCCTGGTCTGCCAGTTCCTCAAGCTCTAGCCTTGTAAGCGGCGTAGGCTTATTAGCCTCATAGGCTGCTTTTTTCGCAGCAAACTTCTCAAGCTGGGCTATAATCCAAGGCTCCTTCTCCTTAACAAAAGAATCGATTTCTCGCTTTGATACCCATCTTGGGGCGCGAACAACCACAGATAAATCAGGATTTATCTGAATGGATACTGTTTTTCTATTAGATCTTATTAGTTTGAATTCCATAAAATAATTATATCATGGTGACATAGAAATAATGACAACTAGCCACAAGGTATTATATAATAAAACATCATAGGGGGAAAAATAGTCATGGGGAAACATACTGCAGATTGGATTAAAAACGAGGCTATAGAGCGTGCAAAGCACGGTGATTTTAGCTTATCACTTGACCAGAGCAACTACAGACTACCACTACTGTCTGTTATGTTTGGTGAGGAATACATACCTATCCCACAGGAGCGAAGACTCAATGCCATACTAACTGGCAATGGCAAAATAACACTTAAGCAGGCCATACTAAATGGTGTACGAGATGAGGTTCTGGAACGTATGGGATATGGTGCCGGCAATAGTATGATATTCTTCTCAGCTGAAGATAACGAGAAGATGTTCGAAGTTGTTGGTCAGATTATCTTTGAGAAGGGTCCATATTATGTATTCAGTCAGGCATTTATCAAAGCCTTTGATGAAAATATGGATTTACACATCGCACCTGGTGAAGAAATATTTAATGGCTCTATTGGATAACCAATAGAGCCATATCATCCTGTTCTATACTAATTCTTATCTAATTCCTTCAGCACGCCTTCTATACCATCATAGTTTTCACCAATATACCATTCAATAGTATCTTTTTTCTTCATATCAAGAGCACTTATTATATCATGTCGCTCTAGCATATAGGCAAGCAGATACAGACTGTCCATATCTTCCACGCTTAGTGCTGTTTTCTTGATATCCTGAGCAGTTATCGCCAGGTTCACGACATCAGCTATCGTCTTCTCCTTTTTCAGACTGACACCTCTCATCCTTATATACACATAAGCTATGGATGCAAGTATTCCAGTCAGATAAAGAATCAGGTTAAAGAATACCATCGGAGTTCCTGCAGCTTCTACAATTGATATCAGCCAATATAGTAGTAGAGCTCCTACGCCACATCCAAAGCACACTAAGAACACCAATATAAACACAACAAGAACAAGGCCAAGCACTATCTTGTCAGCAGTCTCTTTGGCACGTCCTATGTCTACATATATCTGCGACATCTTTTCGAATAGCTTCATACCAAGCGAAAGTGATATCAACGGGATAGTTATAAAAAAGCATGTCATCAGTGTGAATGTAACAAGATTATCAATCAGTATGGTCGATGGATTTGCAACTTTTTGAGATGTTGCAAAAGCTAATCCCATTATCACCCACATCACGAATACTGGGATTCCAAGCGTATTGAACCATGAGTCTCTATCCTCTGTTTCAAGCTTTAACTTTCTAGGCTTAGTCTTCGGCTTCTTATTTTCTTTAATGATCCTACCTATGACACTTCTATACTTACCAGATACCTCTTTCCATAAAACAGTCGTGACTGGCATAACAGACCCTTCATCTGAATATGTAGACGACTTATCGTCAAACAGTGCGTGCATAAGCGTTCTTGGTGCCTGCTCAAGGTTGTCAGCGTCAGAAACCTTATCGATATACATCTCTTTACCTGTATCTCTTATCTTGATATAGCCTCTCTTTGCCATCTCAATCAGAAATATCGTCGTCTTGCAAGATGTGACATCCTTTATCATGGCATAGATTCTATATAGATTGATACCAGCGAGATTCCATGTATAGATATTCTCTGGACTACTCCCACTACTATCACTCTTGTACACCATACGATATATATGGCGCCCTATATATACAAGGCTCCATACAATTAATAATATATATATGATTACATAAAATGACATATTCATATCTCCTTTTGCATCTCCTTATGCATATACTATACAACAATATAAATTGTATAGATATATTAATAATATATATATATTTATGGAATATGAAGATTATGCAGGGAGAGGTCCCAATATCTCTACATTATATGCTGATGCTAAGCAAACATATACATCTCAGTCCTGAAAAGCTGTATAAATATTGTCAGCCAGGCTATCGTATCCTCTACTGTATCATAGCCACATCAAGTACCTTGTAACCAGCGTTAGTAACTGCCTCTGTTAATGCTGCGTCGCTAACATCACCTGTAAGCTCTACAACTGCCTGTCCCTTCTCGTGGCTAACATCAGCCTTAGCAACTGCATCCATCTTTTCGAGTGCTTCTCTTACGTGAGCCTCGCAGTGCATACACATCATACCTTCGATTTTGATTGTCTTTGTCATAGAATTGTTCTCCTTTTTATTTATTTGATTATTATTTGAATTTTCTTTATTTGATTTATCTGATTTTTCTTTATTATCGTCAAGCTTCACCTCTGGGCCCTTGCTCTTTCCTGCCCTACCAGGCTTATATATATCCTTGAGGTTAAGTCTAAGGGCATTGGACACTACGCAGAAGCTTGATAAGCTCATGGCTAATGCTCCGAACATCGGGCTAAGAGAAAGTCCAAGGCCAGCGAACACACCTGCTGCCAGTGGTATTCCTATGGAGTTATAGAAGAATGCCCAGAACAGGTTCTCACGTATATTACGAAGAGTAAACCTGCCAAGCCTGATGGCTGCTGGAATGCTTCGAAGGTTTGGCTTCATCATAACCACGCCTGCTGCATCCATGGCAACATCAGTTCCTGAGCTTACTGCCATACCAAGGTCAGCTTTCATAAGCGCTGGTGCATCATTAATACCATCTCCTACCATTAATACCTTACCAAACTGCTGGAGCATCGATACAACCTGCTCCTTGCCTCCTGGCAATACTCCTGATACCACGTGACTAATACCGACCTGACTGGCAATTGCTCTGGCAGTTCTTTCATTGTCACCAGTAATCATAACAACAGTAGTTCCCATATCGGTCAATTCCTTTATGGCTTCTACCGCATCACTTCTAACTGTATCAGCTACTGCTATTATACCAAGTACTTTGCTACTATCGGCAAAAAGAATCGGTGTTTTCCCTTCACCAGAAAGCTTCTCCATGCTGGCTAGTACATCGCTATCTATATCTATCATACTGCCTATATACAGTGCATTGCCACCAAAGTAATTGGCGCCATTTATCTGACCGCGAAGTCCCTTACCAGAAATGGCCTCGAAGGTGCCTGCCTCAAGCAGCTTAACTCCTTCAGATGATGCGTAGCCTGCGATAGCCTTTGATAATGGATGCTCTGACATCTTCTCAAGGCTATAGGCTATGGCAAGCAGCTCTTCCCTGCTACTACCCACAGGAATAATATCAGTAACCTTAGGATCACCTTCTGTGATGGTGCCTGTCTTATCAAGCGCCACTATATTGATACGTCCTGCCATTTCAAGAGAGACCGCTGTTTTATATAAAATACCTTTTCGGGCTCCCACTCCGCTTCCGACCATAATAGCTACTGGAGTAGCAAGTCCAAGAGAGCAAGGACAGCTTATAACCAGTACAGATATGGCATAATTAATAGCACGTGCTACGTCAGCTCCAATAAACATCCATACAATAAATGTTATGAGTGATATCACCAGTACACATGGAACAAATATACCTGCCACCTTGTCAGCAAGCTTGGCAATAGGTGCCTTGGTTGCAGCCGCATTACTAACCATCTCTATGATTTGCGCAAGTGTAGTATCGTTACCAACTCTCGTGGCCTCGCACTTTAAAAAGCCTGACTGATTAAGCGTGGCCGAACTAACCGTATCGTCAACAGTCTTATCAACTGGCAAGCTCTCGCCGGTAAGTGCTGACTCGTCAATGGCACTATTACCCTCTAGCACGATACCATCCACGGGTATATTCTCACCTGGTCTTACAACAAATACATCGCCTACCATTACATCCTGAACTGGCACAGTAACCTCTTCACCTGATCGAATGATGGTGGCTGTCTTAGGAGAAAGCTTCATAAGGCTCCTTAGTGCATCGGTGGTTTTTCCCTTGGAAAAGGCTTCCAGTGTTTTACCTACTGTAATAAGAGTAAGAATCGTGGCAGCGCTTTCAAAATACAGACTATTCGTATATACCGCTGCGGCGCCTAGTCCACTTGTTCCGAGTACCGCTGCCATAAGAAGCAGTACATACATACTGTATGCAAATGATACGAATGATCCAAGTGCAACAAGTGTATCCATATTAGGGGCAAGGTGAAGGGCCGACTTAAAACCACTTATAAAAAAGCGATTATTAATAATCATAACTATAATGGTAAGAAGCATCTCCAGGATGGCTAGAACCACCATATTCTCGTTAAGGATAGCCGGTACTGGAAGACCAAGCATCCCCCTTCCCATAGTAAGATACATAATGAGCAGAGTAACCACTGATGATACTATAAGCCTCTTAACCATTAGTGGTGTTTCTTTATCTTCAAGAGTATCGGCCCCGCTAGTAGCTTCACTTGAGGCAGTCATACTCTCAGCCTTGTAGCCTGCTGCGTCGACGGCTCGAATTACATCGGATACCTTGTAGTCGCCCTCTACTGTCATAGAATTAGTCAGAAGTGATACCTCGCACTTCGTAACACCTGGCACCTTGCTTGCTGCGCCTTCGACTCTGGCCACGCAGGCTGCGCAGGTCATACCTGTTACTTTGTATTTATCCATAAATTAACCTCGAATATATTATATATAAGTCATTACTTAATAAGCTTTTGTAATAATACGCCAAGCTCGTCAATAACATCATCGTTGCCACTACGAATATTCTCGGCCACACAGCTGTGAAGATGATTATTTAACAACACTCTGTTAAAGCTGTTAAGTGCAGCATTGATAGCTGATACCTGAGTGATGATATCAAGACAGTAGGCATCATTATCAAGCATGTTCTGAACACCTCTGACCTGGCCTTCAATACGCTTTAAACGATTCATTAAATCCTTACGCTCGTCCACGCCTCGCTCTTTCTTTTTACTGCAGCATGCTGGACATTTATTTTCATTGACTGACATAACTAATCTCCTACAAATCTCCTTTTCGTATATGAGATATTGTATACCCCCAGGGGGTATGTGTCAACGAGCAAAAAAAATAAAAAAAAATCACCTGAAACAAACTTCAGATGATTATTTTCTTTTCTTTCTTGTGACTCATAATTTCCTTCGCTATACAACCAGGTTTGTAATCCATATGCCCTTACGAATAAGTACATAACCGATAACAACCTTGATAATATCGCAGCACTGAATCAGTATGTATATCGTAAAGATAGGAAGCGATGTGAACACGCACAGTGTGTACGCAATCATAACAGGAACAACCCATGTATATATACTATCGAACAGGAAGGTAATAAATGTTTTACCGCCTGATCTAAGTGTGAAATATAACGCATTAAGATATCCCTGGACTGGGAAGAAGCATGCTGTAATACGTATAAATGTGGCACCGTAGCGACGCACTTCATCGGTAGTATCGTATAAGGTCGGGAACCAGCCTGATAATAATATGAGAACTACTGATAACCCAAGACACAGCGCTCCTGTAAATCGCATAAGCTTTAATGAACCATTCTTGGCCTCGTCGTATTTTGATGCACCAAGCATCTGTCCAGTGATAATACCTACTGCATTACCCATTGCGATGAATACAACATTTAACAGATTACATATGGCATTGGAAATATTAGTTCCGGCTACTACTGCAAGTCCCCTTGTTGAAAGGCACTGAGTAAGAGCTGCCATACCGCCAGCCCATAAAAACTCGTTAAGGAATATTGGAAGTCCCTTGACTATAATAGGCCTAGCCATAGTCATCGGTACAAGGAACGTACGATATACACCGATAAGGAAGCTGTGCTTAATCTTCTCTCTGTGAGCCCATACAACTATAACTGACATCTCAACAAATCTTGCGATAACAGTTGCTACTGCTGCACCTCGAACTCCAAGGGCTGGGAAGCCAATCTTACCGTAGATAAGAATATAGTTAAATACTACGTCGGCAACTACTGAACACACACCGGCCACCATAGGCTTCACACTCTCGCCAGTTTCCCTAAGGCTTCCTGCGTATATCTGTGTGATTGAAAATGGTATCAGACCTATCAGCATGATATTCAGGTACTGCTGGCCAAGTGAAAGAGTGAGCGCTGGATCAATATCGCCACCCTCACCACTTAAATACAGTGATAAAAGATTGCTGCTAAAGAAGAACAGTACTGCCATACCACAAAGTGTGATAACCA
The DNA here is from genome assembly GCA_045600085.1 of Lachnospiraceae bacterium. Taxonomy (GTDB): domain Bacteria; phylum Bacillota; class Clostridia; order Lachnospirales; family Lachnospiraceae; genus NK4A136. The sequence goes on along the minus strand of JAZRXF010000108.1, from coordinate 6,449 downwards.
TTGACAGCCACCATTTTAATCTAAATACATTTTTTACACCTTCGTCATTGCCCTGACCATAGTACTGAGCGCCGTATATACCCGGGCCTGATAAAGCTCCGAATACAGCAAGGTTAAACACAAAAATAAGCTGACCCGCAATGGATACAGCTGTCATACTTTCTGTTCCAAGTCTACCAACCATCAGGTTGTCGACAAGGCCTACAGCATTGGTAATACCGCTTTGAATCATCATAGGTACTGCTAGCTGCAGTGCTTTTCTATATATACTATTATCTCTTTTCATAATTCATTTCCTTTTGTCCATATAGAAACGCATGGCGCCTTTTGGCGCCAACGCTACTTCATATATGACTCAAATACTTCTTTCGCACTAGGCTTTGCAAACAGGTAACCCTGGATATAATTGCATCCATTATTTCTAAGGAAATTGGCCTGTTTTTCAGTTTCAACACCCTCGGCAATAATTTTCTTGCCAAGCTTGTTGAGCATCTTGATGATATGACTAACTATTATATCATCGGCACCATTATTGCCAATACCATCAATAATACTCTTATCCAGCTTAATAGTATCAGCTACGATATTTTTAATCATCTTAATAGATGAGAATCCATTACCAAAATCATCAACAGTTAAATTAACACCGATAGCATGCATACTCTTCTCAAAATTCTTGAGAGCCTGCATATCCTCGTCTTCATAGGATTCTGTTATCTCGATTTCAAGAAACCTAGTGTCCACACCATGTTTACGAATAATAGCTTCTATCTTGGAAGCAAAATCCTTGTCCTGAAGGTGTCTTCTTGAGAAGTTAGACGAAACCTTGACCGGCGTCATACCCCTTGCTATCCAGTCATTGATATCCATACATACCTGCTCAAATACATAGTAGTCAATGAGTGATATAAGACCATTTCTCTCAAGAATAGGTACAAACTCTCCTGGAGGAATCATTTCTCCATCCCTCACCCATCTTACAAGTGCCTCTGCACCGGTAAGTTTGTACTCGCCTTCACTTGATATATCAACCTTAGGCTGATAATACACAACAAACTCTTTGTTCTTGATGGCCTCCGGTACATTCTGCTCAAGCTGTCTCATCTTGAGCATATGAGTTTTCATACTTTCTTCAAACTCAATATGATCTGCATCGCTGGCATTTCTCGAAAGCTTGGCAGCCACATCTGCATTACGCATACATTCATTGATACCATCGCCAACCTTGATATAATAATATCCGATTCTGGCACCAACCTTAATCTCTACTGTTTCACCATTCTTTGTATACGGAACAACAATATTACTGGCAAACTTAAGGAATTCTTCTTCTGTAACTTTTTCAATAAATACGAGAAAATTGTCACCACCCAGTCTTGCTGCGATACCATTGCCCTTTTCCTTGGCAAAATGATCAATAGCTTTGGCAAAGCCGTTCATAACAGCATCACCAGCAGCATCACCATAGCGGCTATTTATTAGCTTCATATTCTTGATATTAAGGAAGTTGCTGCAATAAGTGGTAAACTTGCCACTCGCCATGGTAGTACCCATGAACCTGGTCAGACCTGTTTCATTGGATATACCTGTCAACTGATCGTAAAACATAAGATTATAAAGACTACCCATAGTCTTGGCTCTACCAACAAGAAGATATATGGCCTTGGATAGAACGTAGCAGTCCTCCTTACGCTCGGCTGTCCATATTTCATCGCTTGCAACACCTGAAACAACGACTACTCGACCGCCATTGGCCATTGAGTATTCCAATTCGATGTTGTTGGTTTCCTTGCCTTCAGATATATCAAAAAGAGAAACCTCGGTAACACTCATCTCTCGGCTTCTCTTTATTGGTTCATACATAGTTGCACGAAGCAAAACTATTCCACGAGACGCTGCCACACCAGGCATAGCTTCTCTAAAAATCTTAAAAATAGTCTCAGGATTCATTTCCTGATCAGAAATCTGGCTGAGCATTTTGTAAAAATCAGTACTAACAAGTCGTTGCATATCATCCTCCGTCAATACTACTAATTACACCTAGAACTAGAAATAAGCTGTTGCAGTTGCGGCAACATAAATCCGCACCCTTCTTCATTATACCATTTTCTTCTATAATAATGAACCTTTATGGACCATAATAACGTGCCCAAAGACCAATTTATATATATAAATCTAATACAAATGCTGGAGCGCTGTTAAGCCTGTTATCCTCGACCTCTTTTAGGCCATAAAATGGATCCTTTTTGCCCTCATCGGCTATTCGCCCTCCTAATAAACCTTTCCTTGCAACTATCCTACGTATTGGCTTGTCCTCGTCAGTCATACCATAAAGCTTAATCTCGACGCACTCATAGATATTGATAGTACCAAAACCAATGATAGCCTTATCAAAAAAGGCAATACTTTCTATCATGCTCTTTCGAATAGCTAATGGGTCATATTTTAGCTTGTAATCATTTCTTGAATATATAAAATCCGATGTAACAGTCATATGAAAGTTCTTCATGAGAGTATCCACTTCGATAGATATATCAAGCTCTTCGAAAAAATCTTTTTGATAGTCCTGGCTACTAGCCATAACGTAATCATCACTATCAAGAAGCATGCCATAAGTCTTGGAGTTTCTGGCCAGATTCTCCAAAAACTTGTTGGCCACACCATTCAAATGACGGATTTGAAGTGTATCAAAAAAATACATGATTGTTACTACAAGAAATGGAATCAGTGTAAACAAAAGATATATTATGGCAAACTTATTACTTTTCACTAAAAGATACAGTTCTCTTGAAACATGATTGCCACCAAGTATCAGGTAAAGGAGTATTATCAATATTGCGTCAATGGCAAAGAGCCTTACGTACAAACGATCATACTTCTTATATATACCCTCACATGCAAGCGAGTGAAGGGTACTAAAACTTTTCTTCTCTTTATTTTTAATCTTTGCCATATCTCTTTTTCTATCTTCTTCCATTATTAATCTAAGCCTAACATTTCTACAGCAAGTGCCTTCATTTCATTAGGAGTTTTGTCCCAGAATGCACATATTGAAACATACTCTGTTTCCTTACCAGACTTATATGGTACTAAAATATAGTTGTAGTTGCAATAATCATCATACTGATCAACATACTCCTCATAGGCTATGATAAATTCAACACCATCGATTTCATACTCGTCTATTGTAACTGTGTAATCTGTGATACCGCCATCTGGCTTAGTTCCGTCCTTGATATAGTTGGCAAGGAATAAATCCTCGCGGTAATCGATTTCAATACGGTCAAAATACTGCTCTGCGTTGCTAAGGTCATAGCAGGCACCAGCTTCGCTGGCATAGGTTACAACAAAGCCTTCTGGAACATATAATGTAATAATATGATTGCCATCGTAGTCACAAAGGTCAAGCTCGCCCTTGCTCACGTTGTAGTGCTCACTGCTTACAGCATCCTCATCAACTGTAAAATCAGATCCTACTAAGCTGTCATCAACTGTCCAGTAATCAGCATCGTTCTGACCATCAGGATTTTCGTTATCATCTTTATCTTTTTTATTATCTTTGTCCTTTTTATTGTCTTTATCTTTATCCTTCTTCTTATCTTTTTTATTGTCTTTTTTCTTGTCCTTCTTAGAATCCTTTTCGTCGTCATCGTCTTCGTCATCATCTTCGTCGTCGGATTCACGGGATATCTTGGTCTTTTCCTTGGCATCCTTACCATCACCTGTACAGGCAACAAGACCAAAAGCTAAAACTGCTGCCATCATAATCATTAATAATCTTTTCTTCATAATACATCTCCTCTTTTTCTTATTTTTTATTCTTTTCTTAAAAATATATTTTCTCTTTTATTTAATAGTTACTTTAGTATTACTTTTTGGGACAAGGTCGCTCTTAGTTCATCCATAAGCTCACTCTCACCGCGCCAGTCACTGCCTTCATACCATTCTGGAACCACTTCGGGTAGTTTTGAATAATGCTGGCTTGATAGCATTGCCTTAAAGATACGAAGTCTTTTCACATTGCTATTACTACCTGCATTTTCATCGGAATATTTAGCATCATATATAATATTTACCGTGTCTGTTTCGCCGGCAGTCTCCTCATCAAGATTTCTGTTATTTTTTTCAGTGACAGCCGTTGTTACTGCTGTTCCAAATGTAACAAGTGCTAATATGTATATAAGGAGCTGCTCTCCACCTACTATGTGAAACTTGTCAGCAAATTTCATAATAGCAGAACATGAGAAACTAAAACATAAAACGGCTCCGATCACACCTCCTACATAGGGCTCATTGCCATATCTGGAATCCAGCGTTGAAAGAAATGAAGTAACAAAAACTACAACAGGAAGTCCAACCTCAATGGCGATAACAGCAATCATATAAGATAAAAATGACGAAAAATCAAGGTCATGCTCCCATGCAAGTGCGCCTATGTAACAAGCAAATAGTAAACACTCAATTAATCCATAAACTATGGTGCTACTATATCCAACACTTGGACTATAACCTCTTTCGTAAACATCGTGCTTAACATTACTTGCAATCTCTTCAGACTTTATATTGTACCTGACGCATGCCTTTTCCCATGGTACTGTTCTTGCTGATATGACTTCGTCCGCATCTTCATATTCGGCATCACTTTCAAATATACAGTTGAATAACTGCTTGGTATTCTCATCATCAATACAGAAGATTTCGTTTTCCTTTATATATATATCAGTATCTTTTTTCAGGATTTTAATAAATCCTTTGTGGGCCATATCAAGCAGGAATGCCATAGTATTGCCACCTGTTGGATTAACACACCTTGCATACACCTCATATATACTGGCCTCAAGAACACGTCCGCCTAATATATCGGAAAAATTCTGATGTATACCTTTTTTACTATTCATTATTGACTTGACTATACAGAAAATACCTCCAACAACTATCAATATTCCAAACAATATTTCTATTACTAATCTCATTTATCGCTCCCTTCAGAGTCTATTGTTTATCCAAGTGGCACGTAGCCTGTTTGTTCAATAAGTGACTGACCTTCATCTGACAAAATCCAGTCAACAACCACTGGAATACCCTGGTTGCTATTATCCTTACGATATACTACGTAAAAGTCTGCCACGATCGGATAGCTTCCATTTTGTATATTTTCAGCATCGGGATATACGCCATTAACTGATATCATCTTGACACTTTCGTTGCCTACCATTGTCTCGAAATAATATCTAAAAGAATATCCAATTGATGCACCAGTCACTACAAATGGGGACTTTGGACCATAAGGAACATCGCCCATAAACTTATCCATCATAGTACGGCTGCCGCTGTTTTCCACTCGGCTAACAGGATTAATCACTCGGTTCACACCGCCTACCTTTTCCCAGTTTTGATACTCTCCAGAATATATCTTTCGTATCTGATCAGTAGTCAGGTTATCTACTGGATTGCTGGAATTCACAAAGAATATGAATGCTTCTCGTCCAACAGGCACGATTTCAAGCTCAACTCCCTTTTCAATGGCATACTGCTTTTGCTCCGCCGATGGCATAGCTGTGAAAAATATATCAGTATCGCCATTAACTACTGCTTCGAAGCCTCGCACTGTGTTTTTGTACTGCATCACACTGTCAGTAGCAAAGTTCTCACCATAGAAATTATCGTCGGAGAAGCTGCCACCCTCGTATGTTACTGATCCCTCTGGATAAATACTGTCAATTACACTCGCGTATACAGGCACAAGTGCTGCTGCCCCGTCCAATACTGGAAGCTCACCATCAAGAGCAAATCCAGCATCGATATGAGCCAGCTCGGAGCCTTCCTGAAAAGGAAGATAGCGGCCGACATCAATCATTTTAATACTTGATGTGCCACTGTAGTTATTACCAAGCCTGTTAGCTACTGCATAGTGTAAAAAAAGATTCAAATATCCAAATATTACCAGCATCAATAATACAAGCGTAGTCCTGTTCATCACCACAGCTCCTTTGCTATGAAATAGATAATAGAGCTATTCTGATATGCATTATATACGTATATAAAATGAATCAAAGTACCTATGCATAACAGGACAAGTAAGCTTATAAAAACAGCCAAAAATTTCTTATCACTCATATTCATTACATAGTTTTTACAAACTGATCCATAAGAATCAATAATCCGATTGATAGAGACGATGATACGATGGATAGAGTCAAAAGTATTATAAAAAATATCTGACTCATTCTGGTTTTCTTCTTACCTGTTATAGCCATCTCAGCTTCCATTTTCTTTTTGGCCGAGCGGTCGATTAAAAATACTATAATGGTCGATATAATTAATATAATAGGTAAGCCTACCCATAAACCAAGAAATACAAAAAGTGCTAAATTCACTTATTATTCCCCTCCTAATATTGAACTTCTATATATTATATAATACGAATTATAAACTTCAAATTATGGAAC
>JAZRXF010000107.1:0-3340 GCA_045600085.1 Lachnospiraceae bacterium | reverse complement strand
AAGGAGCTTCTTGCCAAGCTTCTCAGCCTTTGCCATCATTTCCTTACAGTAATCAAGCTTCTCATCATCACAAAGTGACTTACCGATTTCATAACCCTGAGCCTTAAGGAATGTGAATGCCATACCACCACCGATGATAAGTGTATCACACTTGTTAAGAAGGTTATCGATAACGTTGAGCTTATCAGCAACCTTAGCACCACCAAGGATAGCTACGAAAGGTCTAACTGGGTTCTCTACTGCATTACCAAGGAAATCGATTTCCTTCTGCATAAGGTAACCAACTGCGTTAGTACCACCCTTTTCCTTGATGAACTTTGTAACAACTGAAACTGAAGCATGTGCTCTGTGTGCAGAACCGAATGCATCACATACGAAATCATCAGCAAGCTCTGAAAGCTCTTTTGCAAAAGCCTCACCAGCTTCCTTAACCTTTGTCTCTTCCTTCATACGGAAACGTGTATTCTGAAGAAGAACAACATCACCATCATTCATAGCAGCTACTGCAGCTGTTGCTGCCTCACCTGTTACGTTGTTGTCATTTACAAATACAACCTTCTTACCAAGCTTCTCTTCAAGAGCCTTAGCAACTGGAGCAAGTGACTCCTTCTCGTTAGGTCCTTCTTTAACCTTACCAAGGTGTGAACAAAGAATAACCTTAGCACCATCACCAATAAGCTTGTTGATTGTAGGAAGTGCTGCCTTAATTCTTGTGTCGTCTGTGATAACGCCATCCTTAAGTGGTACGTTGAAGTCACATCTTACTAATACTCTTCTACCTGCTGCGTTAAAATCATCAACGCTCTTCTTGTTTAATGACATCTGAGTGTCCTCCTTAATAATAAATATATTCTCTTTCTGAGCCTCACCCGGCTTACAGAATGATGTACAAAACCACCGTAAATATTATATCACTCTGATAACTCAAAGTCTATCAGAAGTAATAGCGACATATCTGCATCCTTTTCAGCAACCAGTCTTCTTGATTGATTAAGAATTGCTTCTTCAATCTTATTACGAACTAGTCTACCGTTTCCTGCATCCATAGGTCTTGTTGCCTGAACCTTGGCATAGAACTCAAGTAATGCTTCCTCTGCTCCCTTATCAATAACATATCCCTTACTTTTAGCTGTGAGATGAGAAATCTTAAGAAGCTCTTCCGCAGTATAGTCCGGGAAATCAATGATGTTAGGGAATCGGCTCTTTAGTCCTGAGTTAGTCTGAAGGAACTCATCCATTTCCTTGGAATAACCCGCCAATATAACCACAAGATCGTCACGGTTATCTTCCATTCCTTTAACGAGAGTATCGATGGCCTCGAGTCCAAAACTATCCTCTCTTCCTCTGTGAAGACTGTATGCTTCATCAATAAACAGAACACCACCGATTGCTGACTTAATAACCTGGTTAGTAAGTGGCGCAGTATGACCTGAATATCTACCAACAAGATCTGCTCTTGATACTTCTACAAGCTGTCCGCCTGACAATACACCAATAGCTTTAAGATACTTACTAACAATACGTGCTATTGTTGTTTTACCAGTACCTGGATTACCAGTAAATATCATATGCTTATTAACTTCGCCAGCTTTGAGGCCCGATTCTTTTCTAAGCTTTTGAACGCCATAGTATTCTTCAAGACTAAGAATATACTCCTTCACCTTCTCAAGACCAACTATGTTGTCCATCTCTTCTTTGATAATATCCAGTTCACCCATATAGCCTGTTGGGAGAAGGCTATCTAACATAACCTTTTCTTCACCAGCCATGATTACAGGTGCGCCATTATCTATTGTAAGCTCTATATCTGTTGTTTCGATATCGTCTCGCTCAAGTTTCATCTCAGTGAGCGCTTTTAGTATGTTGGCGTAAGTATCAAGAATGCCTTTGAGTCCACGCCCCTTAGATGTCTGAGCAACAACATACTCCTTAAACTCATCGCTAACCTTAATATTGTAGTTAAGCTGCTTGCTACATTTTTGTACAAGTATCTCTTCATTCTTCTCTGAAATAAGCTTAATAGACTCTTCATCAAGTGAATCAGCCACACAAACATCGCCTAGCGCATTAACAAATGGAGCTCCCATAGCCCCTGCAATCTTATCTATAGGCTTATTACTTATAAACACAAGATACTTATTTTTAGCTGTAAGAGAACCAACTGTATCACCTGCAAGAGCGTTGGCTACGCTGATAAGCTGATCATTTTTCATGATATATCTATCCTGAAGCTTGCACTCACCACTAATAACAAGCTCACTTATCTTGGTAAGATTTGAAACATGACAGTTCTCATAATTTTCAAATAAAATAACTGAAGCTTGACTCTTAATAGCACTATATAAATCCTGGAGGAATAATGTTTCCTCCGCTGCAGATGGATATAATGCAAGATTCATGGTAGTAATCTCGCCGCTCTTAAATACGCCTCTCTTCCCAAGCTCTTCAACTAAGGTTTCAAGTGCATAATGCTTTCCTGAGCATGATGGTCCAGTCACAAAAATACTGTTTAAAGCATCATTATCATCTCTTTCAGATACATATGGTCTCTTAAAAGCTATAATAAGCTTTTTAACAAAATTGTCCTGACCATGCACCTTACTTTTTACAACCTCGCCTATACCAGCAAATGCCTCGAGCGCCTGACCACCTGTTACCACTTCTGGCTCCTTGATGCTCTCTGCTTTTATGCCAAAATCTTTCTCAACATTGGCATTGAGTTCTTTAACCATAGAATCAACTTCTACTCTTGTAGCTTCTGCTGACGCACGTATATTATCAAGACTCATCTCAAGTTTGTTCATACCAGAACTGGTTCCAGTTATAGCCTCTAAATTGTCAATAAAAGAACCACCATACTTCTTCTGTCTTTTTCTTGCTTTATCTATTTCCTCAGACGAATAATGTGACTTTGATGATGGCTTACCATAAAAGTCATTCATCACTTCGTTAATAGCGTCTTCCATATTGTAGCTCATACGATGTAACCAAACCTCTCTAAATATACTTTACACTATTATGAAGTATATCATATTTCACCGTATATTTGTGCTGTTTTTATTCATGTACGCCCGCTCAAAAACAAATGCTGCGCGCTTGTTTTTGTTAGCGGGCTACAAAAAGAGCCGGTCGCATAAGCAACCGGCTCCTAAAGTACTTAATTAAGTATAAATTATGCTAACTCAGCGAAGTACTTGATTGTTCTTACCATCTGTGATGTGTAAGAGTTCTCGTTATCGTACCAAGAAACAACCTGTACTAAGTTGTCCTCGCCTACCATTGTCTGTGTAGCATCGAAGATTGAACCATATGTTGATCCAACGATATCTGAAGAAACGAT
>JAZRXF010000106.1:0-64628 GCA_045600085.1 Lachnospiraceae bacterium | reverse complement strand
TTAAGTGAATTAGCATCAATGATTCTTAAGTTTGATGATGAAGTAAAGGTTGTTATGGAGGCTACAGGGATCTATCATCTTCCAGTTCTTACGTATTTGCAGGAGAAGGGAATATTTGTAACTGTTATTAACCCATATCTCATGAAGGTTTATAGAAGTGGAGATTTGAGAAAAGCTAAGACAGACAAAATAGATTCTAGAATAATAGCTAACTATGGAATCGAGCATTGGTTTACTATGGAGGAATTTAAGGTGTCTGAAGACATATATGGAGAATTAAAGCTTCTCGGTCAGCAATACAGACATTATATGAAGTTGCATGTTATATCGTTACATGAACTGACACATTTGCTGGACTATACAATGCCCGGAATAAAAACAATGTTAGCGAGTTGGAACGAGGGGAATCGAAAAGATAAATTAAGTGATTTTGTCGAGCGGTTTTGGCACTTTGATGAGATAAAAAAATATACTGAATCTGAATTCATGGATGCTTACATTACATGGGCAAAAGAAAAGAAATACCATCAGAGCCAGACAAAGGCAAAAGCCATATATGAACTAGCTCATGAAGGTATTCCTACGCTGTCTTCAGAAACCCCATCCGTCAAAATGCTGGTAACTGAAGCCGTTCGAGTGCTCAAGGAAATTGATGCAACTCTAGGAGTAATACTATCACGAATGCAAGAATTAGCAAAGAGTTTACCTGAATATTCTGTTGTAAGAGAAATGGGCGGAGTTGGTGATGTTCTAGCGCCTAAATTAATAGCAGAGATTGGAGATGTCCGTAGATTCCATAGTGGTAAGGCACTAATTGCTTATGCAGGAATAGATACGCCACCTTATGAGTCGGGGCAATTTATAGGTAGAAATAGAACAATCACCAAGCGTGGATCCGCAGCTTTAAGGAAAGTTGGTTATGAGACAATGCGATGTATCAAAACGTGTCCTAGACCAGATGATCCTGTGTATCAGTATGTAATAAAGAAAGAAGCTGAGGGAAAAGCAAAGAAATCAGCAAAGATAGCTGGATTAAATAAGTTTCTACGAATTTATTATGCTCGTGTAAAAGAAATCTATAACAATTCATAAACATACCGTATCGTAATTCAATAGCTGAGTAGGCTGCCTTAAGACAGTCTTTTTGTTATGCACCAAAATATAGAAATGATAAAAAAATGAAAAATCTGCTAAGAAACTCTTGATTTTTCTTAGCAGGTTTTATTTATTAGAGGCTTTCTATTCTCCTCTTAGCTCTGCTGCCATTTCCGATAACTTTCGAAGTCTATGATTAACACCACTTTTTCCAAGAGGCGGATCCATCAGTTCACAAAGCTCCTTAAGTGAAGCATCGGGATTATCTAGTCTGAGCTCTGCCATCTCCCTAAGATTGTCTGGAAGATTCTTAAGTCCCACTTCCTTCTGCAAATACAATATATCTGCGACCTGTTTGTTACTTGCATTGGTACTTTTAATAAGATTGGCAGTTTCACAATTGACCTTACGATTGAGTCCATTACGAAAATCCTTCATTATAATGGTATTCTCCATATCCATAAGGCATTTATGAGCTCCCATAACATTTAAGAGGTCAACTATAGACTGCCCTTCCTTGACATAGAGGATATGCTTTCCTTTTCGCATAGTTATCTTGGCCTGTATATCGTATTCCATAAGGATACCAAGAAGTCTTTGAAGCTCCTTCTCATCCTCATGTACAAACTCAAGATGATAGCTTTTATCCGGATTGGTCACTGAACCAAACTCTAAAAAAGCCCTTTGTAAATGGGCTTTTTCTGCTATTTTTTCACTGGACTGACATTTCTTGTCGCTAGGAATATGAGCTATTATTTCATTTTTAACATCCTGGGAAAATGACATTATTTTATCTCCACATCTCTGTGTGAAATAGTAACACCATAATTACCCTTGTCCTTTATGGATTCATAAAGTTCATTGGCAAGAGTTACAGATCTATGTTTACCACCTGTACAGCCTATTGCTATTACAAGCTGGTGTTTACCTTCCTTAACATAGTTAGGAATAAGGAACTGTACCATATCTACAAGCTTATCCCTGAATTCATGGGCTTCTTCAAATCCCATAACATAGTCTCGGACACATTGTTCGTTACCTGTGTGATGCTTTAAATCATCGATGTAGAAAGGGTTGGGCAAAAATCTAACATCAAAGACAATATCAGCATCAACAGGTATACCATATTTGAAACCAAAAGAGAGAACTCGAAGCATTAACGAGTTGTACTCTTCCCCGTTCACAAATATCTTATCCATTTCTTCCTTCAATACTCTTGTAAGAAGGTTAGATGTATCAAAAACATAATTGGACTTTTTCTTAATATTATTTAGAATCTTACGCTCTTTTTTGATGCCATCTTCCACTGAACCATTGCCGGCAAGCGGATGCATACGTCTCGATTCCTTATATCTTTTTATAAGTACCTGATCGGATGCATCTAAGAATAGAATCTCTATCTCATATCCATTGGACATCAGGTTATCAAGGATTTTTTCTGCATCACCAAAATTCTGGTCAGCTCTGACATCGAGACCAAGCGCAACCTTAGTAACCTCACTATTAGGAGTAGCAAGTAATTCTACAAATTTATCAATAAGTGGAATAGGCAGGTTATCAACGCAGTAATATCCTGCGTCCTCTAACATCTTCATGGCTGTTCTTTTGCCACCACCGCTCATACCGGTTACAACTACAAATCGCATTAAAAGTCCCCTAAAAATATTACTTCAGGCTCCAAGGTTATTCCTGATGATAAAAATACCTTATGAGTTACCTGATCCATAAGTTCTCTAAAATCGTGGGCAGTTGCGTTACCCACATTTATACAAAAACCAGCGTGCTTGTCACTAACCATTGCATCACCTACGCGATAACCCTTAAGACCTGCTTCGGATATGAGTTTTCCAGCAAAGTGACCAAGTGGTCTTTTAAAAGTAGAACCTGCAGAAGGATATTCAAGAGGCTGCTTTTCGCGTCGCTGCGTAAGAAAGTCGTTCATCGTAGACTTAATCATCTCATAATCATACTTTACAAGCTTCATGGATGCAGACAAAACAATACCATTGATAGTCTTTAATATACTGGTTCTATAGCCAAATTTCATATTGCTGTTGCTGTATTCATTAATCTGATACTTACCATTATTATCCTTCTCAAGGATTCTAACGCTTACAACAATATTTTTCATCTCGCCATTATAGGCTCCAGCATTCATAAGAATAGCGCCGCCCAGTGTTCCTGGGATTCCAGCAGCAAATTCCATACCAGTAAGGCTATTCTCCAAAGCAACATTTGCTATCTGAGAGAGCATAGTTCCTGCGCCTGCACTTATTATGGCTGTATCTACTGCTTCATCATCAAGGATTTCCTGATCATCGGATAACACACATTTTATATTTTTAAAGTCGCCATCAAGATGAATAACAGCACCGTTAATACCCTTGTCGCCAACCAAAATATTGCTTCCATTACCTAAAATAAAGTATGGTACACCTTCTCTATCAAGCATTCCAAGGGCCAGCAAAAGCTGACCCTCAGTATTAACAGTTATGTAATATTTGGCTGGACCACCTATACGCAGGCTTGTATGATTAGCCATCGTTTCATTCATAGAAACATTGTCTGAACCTAATAAATTAACTAGTTTATTGTACATAGAATTGACCTATTCAAAAGCTTATTCAACTACCAGCTTGGCTGCTCCAAATATACCAGCATCATTGCCAAGAGTTGCCAGTGCAAACTTGCAATCACGAGATCCGTGGAATACATTGCTTTCATAGTGAGGCTTCATATACTTAATGAGGATATCACCAGCCTTGGAAACTCCTCCACCTATAACAAATACCTCTGGATTAACAACGCCTGCAACACTTGCAAGTCCCTTGCCAAGATATTCACCAAATTCCTCAGCTACCTCTATAGCAAGCTCATCGCCTTCTTTTACAGCATCCCATACAACCTTGGCGTTGATATCCTTGCCACGAAGAATACTTGGCTTGTTATCCTTAGCCAGTCTTCTTCTAGTAAGTCGATTAACACCTGTAGCAGAAGCATATTGCTCAAGACAACCCTTATTGCCACAGCCACAGCTATCAGTTTCGCCATCACAAACGTGTATATGTCCTATCTCACCGCCTGCACCTGTGCAGCCTGTAAGGATCTTACCATCAATGATGATACCGCCGCCAACACCTGTACCAAGTGTAACAGCAACCATATTACTATGACCCTGTCCGCCACCCTTCCACATCTCACCAAGTGCAGCAACATTGGCATCATTACCAGCTTCAACACGTATACCGCCAAGAAGCTCAGAAAGTGTGTCCTTAACAGAGAAAACTCCCCATCCAAGATTTACACACTTGTATACAACACCCTTACCGTCAACAGGTCCTGGAACTCCAATACCTACACCGATTACATCTTCTACTGCAATAGACTTCTCAGCCATCTTGCTCTTGATAGAACCAGCTATATCAGGAAGAATAAGCTTACCGCCTTCTTCCTTTCTAGTAATGATCTCCCACTTTTCGATTACTTCACCGTTCTTGTCGAAGAGACCCATCTTAACTGTTGTTCCACCTAAATCAACACCAAAAATCTTTTTCATTTATTAATACTTCCTTTACCTGATTATTCGTCGTCGCTATTAGCGCCCTTGATATTCTCCTGGAATCTCTTGTACAATTCCTGAGCTGCGTTATAACCCATCTTCTTCTGTCTGTGGTTAACTGCTGCCGATTCACAAATAATAGCAAGGTTACGACCAGGTCTAATTGGAATAGAATGACATACTACCTTATTGCCAAGATATTCTATGTATTCCTCTTCAAGTCCAAGTCGATCGTATTCCTTGTCCTTAGACCACTCTTCAAGCTTGATAACTAAATCAATGGCCTGATCTTCCTTAACTGAAGATACACCGAATAATGTCTTAACATCGACAATACCAATACCTCTAAGCTCAATAAAGTGCTTAGTTACTGCTGGTGCCTTACCAATAAGAGTTTCCTCTGATACTCGTCGTATTTCAACTACATCATCTGTTACTAAACGATGACCACGCTTAATAAGCTCAAGAGCAGCCTCTGATTTACCAATTCCTGACTCACCTGTGATAAGAACACCTTCACCATATATATCAACAAGTACACCATGAACTGTGATACATGGAGCAAGCTTAACATTAAGCCATCTGATAACCTCTGCCATGAATACCGATGTACCCTTGTTAGTTGTTAGAATAGGTACCCCATATTTCTTGGCCGCTTCCATGAATATTGGATCTGGAACAAGGTCTCTACAAAATACGATGCCAGGAGTAGGGTGGTTAAGAAGCTGATTGTATATCTCAACCTTTCTTTCGTCGGAAAGAGCTTCCATATATGTATATTCAACAAAACCGATAATCTGAAGACGTGTAGCTTCATAGTGCTCGAAATATCCAGCCATCTGAAGTGCTGGTCTATTAATATCTGGCTGATTAATCTTAATCTTACTGATATCCATCTCAGGAGTAAGATTTGTCAGTTTCATCTTGTCTATAAGACGCTGTAAACTTATGCTTGCCATAGTACCCTCCAATAAATCCATATTAACCTTTTTAGGTCACAGATACTATTATTATAGCCTATTTATTATATTGTTTCTACTCAAAAAAAGAGCTGCAACAGGTTGTTTGTTGCAGCTTTTTTAATTATTCGCTGTATTAATAGCTCCACTGATCAGCAACGAGGTGGGCAGCTATATGATGACCAAGAAGCATATAACCATTTTCATTAGGATGAATAACATCATTGAAATAAGCAAGCTGTGAAGTATCATCATGATTATCCATAAATCCCTCACCATAGAGGTCAATGATTCTAATATCATAATTAGGTGCAGCTTCTTTAATATAATTCATGAACTTAACAAGAGGCACGCTTTCATTGCCATCTTCGCACACATTTTGATATATGGTAACAAAATAAATAGGCTTGTCTGGTACGTGATTTCTAAGTATGTTCATGAAATAGTTAACTTCACCCTTGAAGCTTCCTTCATCCATGGAATCATCAGAGTAGTTGCCATTGAAGTTTGAGAAATCATTGAAGCCCGCCATAACAACCAATATATCAGTATCATCAGGGATAGATGACGTAAAACTAGGCACAATAAAGTCACTATATCTTCCGATACATCCACCAGGAACGCAATAGCTCTTTACTTCGCAGCCAAGCACCTCCTGTAAGAAGTAAACATAGCTCTTTCTCTGTCCTTCAATAACTGTAGTAGAACCTACTCCATAGGTAATAGAATCACCAAGAAAAGTGATTTTCTTGCCTGAAAAGTCATAGGTATTAAGCTCTAATATCTGCTCATCAATTGTATTGATGTTGGCTGTCTTGACCTGTGAATTTCCTTCAGAATATAGGTTGCTAGCCTGTACCATAAGCTCCTCTATCTCGGCTTTGTTATCATTGGCCTCCACCACAGGATTTGTATCATCGCCTGTTACGTCAGGATCTACTACTATGGGTTCTATATCCACATCTGGTGTATCTATTTCTTCCTCACCCGTATATCCCTCAGCAATAAGCTCCTTCGCTCTTTTTTCAATCTCTACACTAAGAGACTGACGAACTTCTGATTCCACTTCGCTTCTTACTTCGTTATAAAGCTCCGCTCTTATTTCCTCTCGAAGCTGTTCTTCACTAACCTTACCACCAAAGCTACAAGCTGTGGTCATAAGCATAGTACACACTATAAGTGCTGTTACAATTCTTTTTTTCATATCCAGTCTTCCTTTCTAGTAATCCCCCGTTAAATAACATTAAAAGGCCAAGGTTAACCTCGGCCTCATTAACAACTAAACATTAAAACTTGTATATAGCAGCTCCGTAAGGTGGTAAATTGAACTTAATCGCGTATGGTTGACGATCACATTCCATCTTCTCTGCCTTACATTCCTTAGGAAGAACTGCTCCATTACCTGCAAATCTTGTCTCATCCGAATTGAGCATAAGTTTATATTTGCCGTTCTTTGGAACACCAACATAATAATCGTCTCTAGCCATAGGAGTCATATTAAGTACGAACAGCATATTGTTCTTACCATCCTTGGACTTACGGATAAAGCTGTATGTACTTCTATCAGCATCATCAGCGTTAATCCACTCAAATCCATCCCAGCTATCGTCAAGTTCATATAAACATGGATTCTCACGATACAGCTTAAGGAGAGCACCTACATACTCCTTCATACCCTTATTAAGGTCATTGCCAAGAAGGAACCAGTCAAGCTCTCTCTTCTCGCTCCACTCTCTTTCCTGAGCAAATTCCTGGCCCATGAAGAGAAGCTTCTTTCCAGCATGTCCAAACATAAATGTGTAACCTACACGAAGGTTGGCATATTTATCCACCTGATATCCAGGCATCTTATTAACCATAGAACACTTAAGATGAACAACCTCATCGTGAGAAAGAGGCATAATATATTTTTCAGAGCTATTATAACTCATGGCAAATGTCATCTTGTTATGATTGCTCTTTCTAAAGAATGGATCCAGTTTCATATAGTCACAGAAATCATGCATCCATCCCATATTCCATTTAAATGTAAATCCAAGACCGCCATCTTCAGGTCTTGCAGTAACCTTAGGCCATGCAGTAGACTCCTCGGCGATAGTCATTGCACCATTATTAAGACCACGAATAATGGAGTTGAGATGTTTGAAGAACTCTATTGCATCAAGGTTCTCATTACCACCATACTTGTTGGCAACCCACTCTCCATCCTTCTTGCCATAATCAAGATAAAGCATAGATGCTACAGCATCTACTCTGAGAGCATCGATGTGGAACTCCCTAATCCAGTACAAAGCATTGGCTATAAGGAAGTTTTTTACTTCATTCTTACTGTAGTTAAATATCTTTGTACCCCAGTCAGGATGCTCACCTAGTCTCTTGTCAGGATGCTCGTAAAGGCAAGTACCATCGAACTCAGCAAGACCAAAGGCATCTCTTGGGAAGTGAGCAGGTACCCAGTCAAGGATAACACCCACACCCATAGCATGGAGCTTATTAACTAAATACGCAAAGTCCGCTGGCTCGCCATATCGTGATGTAGGAGCAAAATATCCAGTAACCTGATAGCCCCATGAACCATCGAAAGGATGCTCAGCTATACCCATAAGCTCTACATGAGTATACTTCATCTCCTTTAAGTAATCACATATTCTGTCAGCAAACTGTCTATATGTATAGAAACCATCCTCTGTTCCATCAGGATGTTTCATCCATGATCCAATATGACACTCATAAACAGATACAGGTTCAGCATAGTAATTCTTGGCTTTACGAGCTTCAAGCCACTTTTCATCTGTCCACTTTATCTTGCTAATATCATAAACTCTAGATGCTGTACCTGGTCTAAGCTCTGCATAGTTGGCATAAGGATCTGCCTTATATATACCTTCGCCAGAAGGTGTAAGTATATAATACTTGTACAAATCACCAACTGTTACCTTTGGAATAAAGAGCTGATAGATACCACCCTCACCTAACTTCTCCATTGGATTCGCATCAGGATTCCAACCATTGAAATCACCAACAACACTTACCGACTGAGCATTTGGTGCCCATACTGCAAAGAAGGTTCCCTTCTTACCGCCCTTGGTGCAAGGATGTGCTCCAAGTTTCTTGTAGATATCATAATGAAGTCCCATACCAAATAAGTACTGATCATCATTAGATATAAATACTGTTTCTTTTTTCTTGCTTTCTGCCATATTTGTAACCCTTCCTAAAACCAATTTATATTTTTAGCTTTAAGCTCTAAAATCCTTTTCCTTCAGTATTATCATATCCTCATAATCATATCTCTTTGAGGTCAAAATATCAATAAAAGTAGATAATCTAGGCTTCTTAGACTTAGCAATTGCTTCATCTACAATTTCTTCTATTTCTGCAGGAGTAACATGGTGCTCACCTATCTGAAGATCACTGATTCTCTCATGAAGTGCAAGCACTCCTGTTTCCTCGTCAATCTTGTACTCCTTGAGATATGCATAACGCTTTGCATACTCTGCAAGTGCATTGGCACTCATAGGAATAATATCAACTCGTGCATTGAAATAACCTGTAATTACACTGTATTCTCTGATAATCTTCTCAATATCCATCTTGGTATCAGTAAGGATAACTATGATACCATCGGTAGCATTCTCAAGAGCCATTGTAAGATTCTCAAGAGTACTTCTGCTCATCTTGCTGGCCTTCTCAATAATAAGAGCACCGTTGGCAAGCTGCATAAGCATACCTGGTATATCCTTCTGATTCATCTTGATACCGCTTATCTTAGCTACTCTGTTGGCACTAAAGTTGCTATCAATGAGCTGAATCTCTTTGATAATAGCCTTTGCAAGTCCGAGAACATTGGCACCTGCATCACCTGAGATAAGCACGTTTCCAACATAGCTTGCAAGACTAATAACATCTATGGCTTCAAGAATCTGTCCCTTCATTTTCTTAGAATATAGATAATCGGCGAATATTGTCTGCTCGTCTTCAGAGAAATCTCTTTCCTCGTCACCAACTTCATATTCGTCATTGATATCATCCATTGTTTCTTCGAAGG
Source organism: Lachnospiraceae bacterium (assembly GCA_045600085.1). GTDB lineage: Bacteria > Bacillota > Clostridia > Lachnospirales > Lachnospiraceae > NK4A136. The sequence continues at coordinate 54,967 of JAZRXF010000106.1, read as the reverse complement.
CCTGATCAGCTGCCTGCTCAAGTGCATCGCCAAGACCATTGATCTCAGCTGTATTCATTTCCTCTGAATATTCACCCTCATAAAGAGCTTCTTCTATTTCCGTGTCTGTATTATCCTCTTCTGAAAGGTCCTCATCGGAAATCTCTTCACCTGAAAGCTCTTCACCTGATAATTCTTCATATGAAAGTTCTTCTTCTGAAAGCTCTTCTTCTGAAAGTTCTTCATCAGAAACTTCAGCTTCTGACTCTGTTTCTTCTAACTCAGTCTCTTCTAACTCAGTCTCTTCTGATTCAGTTTCTTCTGTTACCGCCTCTTCTGTTTCTGGCTCTTCTGATTCCGATAATTCTGATTCCGATGATTCTGCTTCTGATGTTTCATCATCATTTACTTCGTCACTATTAGAGGCTTCATTGATAGTATTTTCATCTGATTCAGCCTTATCTACATCTGTTTTTTCATCTTCAGAATTATTTTTATCTGAATTATCTTTATCTGAATCATCTTTATCTGAATCATCTTCATTTGAAGTATTCTCTTCTGTCTGAGCCTCATCAGACTCTACTTCTTCTGGATAGTCATCTTCGTATACGTACTCTACCCAGTTACCATCCTCATCATAGTAACCTTCGTAATCAACCCAGTTGCCATCCTCATCATAGTAACCAGTATATTCAACCCAGTTACCATCTTCGTCATAGTAACCGTATTCATCGCCTTCGTAGTATTCGCCTTCGTAATCCTCTGAAGTATACTCTTCATTAACATCATTGGATGCGCTAGCCACTTCTTCCTGTGGTGCATTTTCATCCACAAGCTTAAGTCCTTCTGGCTGCATTTCCTTGGTGATAATCTTCTTTGGCTCGATACCTGCCTTGGCAGTATCATTAACAGCATTAACAACAAGTGCTGCACCCTCACCGGCTGTCTCTACAGCTGCTGTGGCAACATCGCCAACTGCTCCTGCTACTGAACCTACTGCAGCTCCTGTGGCTGAACCAACTGCGGCTCCTGTGGCTGCGGCTGCGCCGTGAACACCTGCACCAGCGACTGCGGCTCCTGTAGCTACTGCTGCAGCACCAATTGCTGCACCTGCTCCAAGAGTTCTTGCTGCCTGTCTGTTATCTTCTTCAATTGCTTTATCCACTTCATCCCATATGCTTGCACCATAAGTTCTATTAAGAGCTGCTGTTGCATCAAATGGCTTATCATTTTTTTCAGGAAGAACACGATCAAGTCGTCTCTTGTTTTGCTCTATCTGAGCAATTATAGTATCGCTCTTGCTTTCCTCGTAATCAGCAAAAATACGACCAGTCTTCTCCATGAAACTCTGTCTTGTTTCTTCGTTCTGGCGAAGCTCTTTTCTTCTCTTAAGATTCTCCCACTCAGACAATACATCAACGATATTCATCTGACCAGTAATCTGTTTTTCGATAGGAAGTCTATCTGGCACAACAAGAGATATCTGACCATCACTTTCATATGAAAGCTGATTATCAAATGCTCTTACTTTACTGGCATTATCAATTCTATTAATCTTGCTAGGAGTAGCATTCTGAGGAGCTCTGCTCTCAGGAGAACCATACTTACCTACAAATGAATCTGTTTGTCCACTTGTATTGTTATCAGCTGCATTATCAACATTAATAGAATTAATTGGTGCAGTAGTTCTCTCTGTTACCGCGAACTCCACTCCAGGAATCAGGTTATTGAGCATATTAAGTGGAACCTGATCTATTACAATATCTCCTGTCTTGTCATCAAAGAAAGTTTCGCCACTTCCATATAACGACTGCTCAGCAGGAATATAAGCTGTTTCGTCCGGAGCAACATATGCTGGATTCTCGTTTCTAGCATAACTACTCTCCATAGTAGGCTGCTTCGCATATGACTGCTCATAATACTGATCTTCCTGATATTGAGGTTCATTGGCTGCTTCTTCTTGATAATTATCCTGGTAATTATTCTGGTAATTATCCTGATAGTTATAGTTATCCTGATAATTGTCTTGGTAATAACCTGACTCGTCATTATAGTTGTTATCTTGACCCATAGCCTGATCCTCACCATAGTACTGCTCATCGCCATAGTACTGCTGTGAATTGTCCTGCTGTATATCCTGCTCTATAGGCTTGGCAATATCCTGAGTAATAGAACCTGTTGAAGAAAGGCTCTGAGTATCATACTCCTCACCCATAAGATCTCTCATACTCTCTGCAAGCACCTTCTGAAGGTTGATTGTATTGAACTTGCTCATATCGATGGTCTTAACGTGGAAATCATCCTCGCCGCTTGTACCTGGAACCTCTTCATCACCTTCAAATGCACGAAGATCATCCTCAACAGAATATCTGCCGTTGTATATCTCCTGCTGATAAGATGTAAGCTTTTCATGAAGCATCTTGAGCTCCATGGCCTTTATAACAAATGGTCCATTACCAAACCATGAGATAAGCTGATCACATGTCTCAACGCACTTGGTAGCAAGACCCATACGATGATACATATAAGCAAGCTGATATGCCCACTCTGCATGATAAGACATATCACAAATCTTCTCGAGCTGCTCAACTCTATCCTCGTAGGATGCTTCTTCAAGCTCAAGAACCTTATATTTCAAAATGGCTCCACCAACATCCTTAGGTGCCATTTTGTTGTAAACACTCATATATTGAAGAGCTGATATCAAATCACCCATATCGAGATACAGCTCACATATACCATAAACTATTGTTTTACTATTAGGATTCTTGTCATATGCAAGAAATAAGATGTCAAGAGCCTCTTCAAATCTACGATTAATCTTATATAAATCACTGATTCTCTGAAGCATAGTAAAACTACGAACCTTACGCCAATCGATACGGTCCGCTATTTCTACTGCATCTAAAAACTGCTCGTTAGCTACGAGAGTCATTATTTCTTCTGATAGAATCTTATATTCCTGTTTATCCATATTATGTATACCTCAAAATAAACAAAAATCCCCCAAATAAACATAATCCCACGCACTAAAGTGTACCATACACTGTACCTAATGTCAAAAATTGCCCCTATATTTTATAGGCAATCTTATGTTAACAACTATATGTTGTAGATTTCATCTATCTATACTTGAAATGATTTCTTATATTAATGAAATAAAATATCAAATAAAAAAAGGCAACATGATTGAAATAAATAACAATCATGTTGTCTTGGGGTGTTTTATATTAGTGAACATCATAAACTACCATAAGTCCCGAACCTGTACTTACTGCCTCGTAGCCATTAACCTGAATAAAGTCATATAAAACCTTTTCTTTACTACTAAGCTCTTCGTTTTTATTTTCGTATGATAATAAACGTTCATATACATCGATATCTATTGTTATGTATGGTAGCGCCAATCCATCATTAACCGATGCCTGAAGCTTTTCTATCTGAGATGTAAACTTATCCGTGCTGTAGGACTGAAGACTAGGCCATGATGAAGAAATAGCTGGCTCAAGACCATAATAAAAGGCCACACCAGGAACATCACCAAATATTAAAACCTTTCTTTCCTTATCAGCTAATACTAACGCCAGTTCATCCATTGCCATGGCTTTATTGGACTGGGTCTTAACATTCCTTACTGAAGCCACATTACTGTACAAACTCTGGTTCATTTCTTTTCCATCTCCGAAAGTATAAGTAAAACCAAAGTTTATTGACTGATAGGCAAAAAAGCAAATATATAATGTAAACGCATGCTTGAAACCTTGCGCACCCTTCCAGTCAGGAATACTCTTTACGATATAAAAAAGAACAGGTAAAACGAAGAATAGATTATTACAGCTTGCATATAGTTCATTATTGGTTCCAAGCGGTGTGATAGCTATAACTATAATGGACAAGGCTGATGCAAGTCGTAAATTGTCATGCGTATTTTTAATGAACATAGTCACCAAAAATACTACTATCGATATGCCAAGTACACACGCACCGGGCCAATAAAAGCTTGATGTTTCCTGATAATTAAAAGTAAAATGGTTGACCCTGTACATATAGGCGATTACCAAAATAAACATCACTACTATTATGGCTGATGCCATACTTTTTAATGTTTTTGCCACGTCACCGGATAAATTTCTTTTATCAATAATCTTATTGTTAATAAACCATAATCCAAATGAGCAAATGAATAAGATAACTAAAAACTTCTGATAATACAGGGAATTACGAAAAGCACAATAGATACCATAGAGCATACCCTGTCCTGAGTAATCAGATGCTTCACCTGTCATCGAAAATAGCTCTGTTATAGCCTGCATATAATTGGATGGCCCTCTAAGAACCGATATAATCACTATCCATAAAGCAGCACTTCCAAAATAACCAAGTATACAATATCCTGTTTTCTTAGCACACTCTGCAAGCTTAATTTTGTTGATAATACACCAGTACCATAAGCCAACAATAAGAGACATTTCACAAAGATTCGGAAAACGCACAAAAACATTGGTTCCAAGAAAAATACCAGCTACTATTAAAAGCTTATCTCTATTCTCTGTAAGTCCCTTATATAAATACATGGTTCCAAGAAAGAATAGCAGGTAAGATAAATAGTTATAAATAAGTGCTGTAGGACACCAGCATAGACCAAGAGCAATAAGCTCAGCAAAAAATGTTATACCACTTGATATTTTAAGAGTTTTTCTTGCAAAGAAATATGCTATAAGCGCTATGGCTATCTTAAAAATAGATGTGTAGAAATTAAGTCCTATTAGAGTATGGCCAAAAGGAAGAAATGAAAAAATCCTTCCAGCAACACATGCTAAAAATGTAGAACAAAACCACATATTATCAAGATTATTCAGATATACAAAATTGCCATAGTTATAGCCTGTATCAGCAAATTCAATTCCTCGACCTATCTTACATAAACCAAAAGCTATGATAATAAGTGGAAATAGTATATTCCCAACTATTTTGCCCTCTAAAATATTATTGGCAGTTTCTATTAACTTGTTATTATTAAAACTTTTTTTGTTCATTACTATATATATGCTGTCCTACAAGAATTTAATGCATGGATTAATACCATGTAAGTATTATCGCCTAGACCTTGGTCCGTTTTTAGTACGACTATGCATAATAATCATAACAATACTTGTCAAAATACCAATAATCCAAATGGTCTTTTCAAATTTACTAGACTCAGCATTTTTAAGCCTTATTGATTCATTTTCTATTGATGATTTAGCCTTTCTGATTGCATCACTAAAAGAAGCATCTCCGGAATTCTTCTCAAGTACCTTAAGTAATCTGTCATATTGTGGTTGAAGGTCACCTCTATATGCAGTATTAATTGTTTTTAAAATATCCCTTTTTACAATATTATAAATTCTAGGGTCTATTATTGTTTTTTCAAATGTGGCAGTTAATTTGCTAAGGAAATTAGCGTAACACAATGCATCTTCATACAGCTCATCATCACGCAGCTGCATAAAGGACTCAAGCGTTATTACATGCTTATTATTAACAAGAATATCTGTTAATACAATGTCTTTAATTTTAGAAATAATGCACTTATATTTCGCATATTTCTCTTTTTCTACATCAAATAAATTATTCGCATATAAAGAGTCAATTAACTCATCATCACTATTATTTGTTTCCTGAGCATCCTCATCCGATTCATCCTCTGAACTCTCAATGATTTTCTCTATGAATATTTTTTTCGCTTTTTCTTTAGAATCATTTTCTAAATCCATATCTTCAGATTCATCGACACTATTATTCTTTAAATAATCCAATATAATAATATATGCATCATGAATTTTCTCCCATTCTTCCGGATTTTCCTCTGGATGATTTTTTTTAATCTTTTTAGCATATGCCTTCTTTACTTCATAAACATTATTAGTAGGTGCTATATCTAATATGGCAAATTTTCCAACAATATAGTTATTCATTTATTTTCCTCCTGTATCGAACCTTTTTATCTCGCACAACTTACTAATCTTAACAATAAGATTATTACTAAAATAACTAAACGAAACCACTTAGCGTCATCAGCAGATGAACTATATGATCTGTTATTTGATTTGTTATATTCTCTACTATACGCAGCCATTCTTCTTTTATCATTTTTTCTTTCAACCTTCATAGCCTTTTTAAATTCTGAAGGTGAAATTGGATTCTTATACAGTGAATCCTCTAATACATGGTACGAAACATGTCTTATGTTATTAAAAGCTTTCTCTTTGGCTTTTGTAATATCCTGCTCGGCTAGTTCTGGTATACCCGGCTCCAAGATAGAAGTAGAAAATACACTGGCCAATTTACTTACAAATATAGAATAGGTCATTGCATCTTCATACAAGCTATTTTCACGTAGTTCATTAAATTTATTTAAATATACAACTGTCTTTCCATTAATAATCTTACGACTAGTAGCTAATCCCTTCAATTTATTAACAATAGGTTTGAACTTCTCATAGTCTTCTTTGGCCTGCTCCTCAACTGGCGCAGAATCTAATATTTGATTAATTAATTCTGCTTCATTATTTGATATCGGATTGGTAACAGGCTGCTCTTGATGGATTTGCTCTGCTTGCTGTTGTAATTCTTTTTCCTTCTTTTCTGCTTCTTTTTTGGCATCAAGGAATTCTTTTATGGATACATATGCAAAATGAACTTCTTGCCATTCCTCAGGGTTTTCTTCAGGATGACAATAAGCTATTTTTTTAGAATACGCTTTTCTAACCTCTTTTAAATCTTCAGTATATTCTATTCCTAATTTGTCATAAAATTCTTTAATATTTACCCTTGCCATAATACTTCTTGATACCTATTTATTATTATCCTCATCCCAATCACTGAATAATTTTTCTATTTCCTCGTCCTCTTCGTTCATCCAGCTATTATCAAATGGAGATACCTCCTGATTATTTTGATAGATAACTAACTCAAGGGCAAGAAGATAGTTTTTCATATATTTGCGAATCTTTTTTTTCTTGTATGGATCTGATTCATCTTGCAAATCTCGCTGATAGAAAGCCAAACGTCTACTAAGTTCATTTCTATCTCTATTATTACACAAAGGAAAGATTCTTTCTGCCCACTCTAATATTTGAGAATCTTCTGCACTCTTTCTAGAAGAAAGTCTTAGAGAGTTTAATATTTCCAAACGTTCCTTTATTTCTTCATTGGTCTGGTTTACTTCATTATCAATAAGGACTTCATTCTTTTCTATACCAAAATAAGGTACTTCTATATCTACAACCAAGATACCATTTAGATCATAGGTAAATGAAATAAATACTGGAGTGTTTTTGGGTGCAGGTGATGGGAAATCAACCTTTATTTCACCCATCTTAATGTTTTGATCGGCATACATCTCTTCTCCTTGGAAAACATCAACCACAACAGCCTTTTGATCATCGTTTACTGTTGTATAAATATGAGTTGAACTTACTGGTAACGCTGTATTCCTTGGAATAATAAACGATGATAATGCCCTTTTTCCATAATGGTTATAAACACTTGTTCCTAAGGAATATGGACATACATCTGTAAGTATTAAATCTCTTATTTTCTCATTTCTCTCTTTAATACCTGCGTATACACCCATACCTATGCCCACAAGTAAATCAGGGGATACCACTTCTATATCATCTCTTTCAAGAATTCTACTTATACAATGCTGAACGACTGGCATTCTACTTGTTCCACCAACTAATACAACATCTGTTATATCATCTATACTCATTTCCGACTGACGAAGTACCTCTTGAATAGGTGCACTTATTTTCTTAAGAACATTAGTTGAAATCTTGATTAACTCGGAACTTGTTATCTCCAAATCCTTATTGATATTAGGTGTTCTAACCATCATCTTTGCTTTACTGTTTAAAGTTAAATCTTTCTTCAAATTTTCAGCAGCCTTAAGAATAGAATTGTACTCTGACTGAGATATCTTATCCTGTCTAATATTATGTTTCAGCATAAAATAGCTGGCTATTGCTTTGTCGAAATCAAGACCACCAAGCATATTATTTCCACTTACTGAAATAATCTCTATTACATTGGAAAAAGTCTCTAGAAGTGATATATCAAGTGTTCCACCTCCAAAGTCAAAAACAAGAATTATCTTTTCTTCAAATTCATCTTCACTACATTCTTTTACACCGCGAAGATAGCCTAAGGCTGCTGCCGAAGGCTCATTTAGTATTCTATTAACCTTAAGACCTGCTAATTGGCCTGCGTTCTTAGTTGCTTTTCTTGCTTTATCATCAAAATAAGCAGGCACACTAATAACAGCCTCATCTATGGGTTCTCCAAGAAAGCTCTCTGCATCCTCTTTTAAACTGCGAAGCACTAATGAAGATAATTCTACAGGTGAATAATTACCATACATTGTCTTCTTTCCCATGCCTCTCTTGAAACATTCATAGGTTGTATCAGGATGAGTAATCAATCTTTCTTTGGCTGTTTTACCAACATATACAGTTCCATCATCACCAAAACTAACTATGCTTGGAGTCAAATATTCGCCGAAAGCATTAGGTATTAATGTGGACTTACCATCTTTCCAAACTGAAACAAGACTATTTGTTGTTCCTAAATCTATACCGATTATTTTTTTCATTTCACCAGTTATCCTTCATATTTAATGGACTAATTATTATTTCTATAATACTATCAAATCATTTATATAGATACAAATATATAAAAAGAGAACAACTGGACCATTACCTCATTGTTCTCTTAATTTACCATTTATTCAAATACCTTCTTAATACTATCGTAATGAAGGAATATTCCCTGCTCTGCAAAAGCTTTAATCTCATCTACAGTAGCAAGCATAAAACCATCTGTCTCTGATTCCTGTGGCTTAACATCACTTTCATCAAAATCCATTTCGAATCTATAGATATCTACAAAGTAATTGTCTCCTTCACCTGGGTTCTCTCTTTTATATGAGAACTGATAAGCATCCTTACAACCTGATACATCTATACCTGTTTCCTCAAGTACTTCTCGACATACTGCCTCGTGAGATGTTTCGCCTGCCTGAACACCACCGCCTGATACTTCCCACCAGCCTGGAGCCCATGACTTAGTCATAACTCTTTTTGTAATAAGAAAACGCCCATCTATATGTTTAATTACACCAAGCACTGTAAGGTGATATTCACCATCCTTAAGAATCCAGTCATTCTTCTTCATAGTACGACCAGTTAACTGCTTGTTAGCATCATATATATCCCACATTTCCATATTGTTATTTCCCTTCTAATAAATCCGAAAGTATTGCAAAATCCTGAAGCGTGAATGTTTCACCACGAACAGTTTCTGACTTACCCATCTTAACTAATGCTTCTACTACCTGCTCTCTTGTAAGGCCAAGACTCTTTTCGTTACTAAGTCCGTTGGAAAGTGTCTTACGTCTCTGATTAAATGATGCTCTGATTAATCGGAACATATACTCAGGATTATTAACCTTAACTGGAGTTTCTTCATATATATCAAGTCTTATAACACTGCTTGAAACCTTAGGACGAGGCATAAAGCACTCTGGTGGAACAACTGCCACAATGTGTGGATCAGTATAATACTGAACTGCGAGGCTAAGTGCTCCGTAATCCTTGCTGCCTGGTCCTTCCTGCATTCTATCAGCAACTTCCTTCTGAACCATAATGGTAATGCTCTTAAGAGGAACCTTGTTCTCAAGAAGTCCCATTACAATAGGAGTAGTAATATAATATGGAAGGTTTGCTACTACTTTGATTGGCTTGCCATTATTATACTTATCAGCAAGAGCAACAACATCTACCTTAAGAATATCCTCATTAATAACTATTACGTTGTCATACTCAGACAAGGTCTCCTTAAGAATAGGAATAAGGTTATCGTCAATCTCTACTGCTATAACCTGCCTAGCCTGTTCACAAAGATACTGAGTCATAGTACCAATACCAGGGCCTATCTCAAGTACGCAATCATCCTCTTCGATTTCAGCCGCTGAGATAATCTTCTCAAGCATACTTTTATCAACTAAGAAGTTCTGACCAAACTTCTTTCTGAAATCAAAATTGTATTTACTTATAATTGCTGCTGTCTGGGAAGGAGTACCGAGTGACGCCATATATACCTCATTTCAAAGCAATCTGCTACTCTATGGTGAATAGCAAAACAGAACACTATCTTATAGAAAACTACTTACAAATATATGTCTACAAAAAGAAAAAAGCCCAACCCCAGCATCAAGTGCTAAAATCAGACTCTTTAGTGCACCGCCAGGGGCTCGAACCCTGGACACCCTGATTAAGAGTCAGGTGCTCTACCAACTGAGCTAGCGGTGCATCTCACGCGCAAGACATAATATACCACAACCAAATATGTTGTGCAATACTTTTTTTTAAATTTTTTAAAAAAATTTTTTTATCTTTTATTTATGCGTCTAAACCATAGAATTTATGCGTGTTTTCCCAGCATATTCTCTCGACATATTTGGGATCTAATTCTTTTATTCTGGCAATCTCTTCTATAACATAACTAATCAGTCCAGATTCATTTCTAGTACCTCTAAATGGATCTGGTGCTAGGTATGGACAATCTGTCTCTAAGATAATCTTATCTATAGGAATAAACTCAACAGCTTCTTTAAGTTTCTTGGAATTTTTAAAAGTAACTACACCACCTATACCAAAAATACAATTCATATTAAGCAGCTCTTTTGCAGTCTCCTTCGTGTATGAATAACAATGCATAACATACCTTAAATCACTATATTCCCTCATAATAGCAAGCGTATCCTCGCAGGCATCCCTAGAGTGAATGATAACTGGTAGATCTAGCTCTCTCGCAAGCTCCAGCTGTCTTCTAAACCACACCTTCTGCTTATCACGGCTCTTGCCATATTCCTCTTCTCTAAAATAGTCGAGGCCTATCTCGCCTATGGCTACAACCTTTGGATTACTACACTTTTGTCTCATATATTCAAGATCCGCATCTGTAAGCTTTTCTACCTCATCAGGATGCACTCCAACTGAAGCATATATAAAATCATATTTATCAGCTAACTCTAATACCTTGGCAATACCTTCCCTGTCTGCACTGATATCCACTACCTTGGCCACATTCTTCTCCTTAAGACCAAGAATAACCTCTTCCCTGTCCTCATCATACTGATGACTGTCATAATGCGCATGTGAATCAAATATCATGATTTTCCTCTTTCCAAACCTGCTAAACTAACTATTTCAATTAAAAGTTTATACTCATAATACCAAATTTTCTCATATGTCAGCATAAAAAAATAGGGCTACTCCTTAATCAAAGGAATAACCCTGGATTACCATTAATAATTCTGCTAATTTATAGAATTATCATCAGCAACAGCTTTCTTTTTTAATCTACTAACTACAAATCCTATTACAAATAAGATAGAATCTATATATATTAGAAACTCAAAAAACAATACTACATATGCATTAGATATTTTTAGCACCTCATACATTACTATCATCAGAAATATTATCATGTAATTTCTTAAGAAACACATTACAAAGATATCCATTATTTTATCGATAAAAGTTGTTAACTGACAGCTTCTATATAAAATCCAAAATATACTTGTTAATACAAGAACTATTTCAAAGGAAATAAGAATTAAAGAAGACGAATCATTCAAATCAAAAAAATTATTTTGCGTTAAAATTCCAAAAACAACCCAAATTATAAACAATAATGGATTAATAATTGCGAAAACCAGTGAGTATATTTTTTCTGCTTTTTCCTTTGTTTTCCTTGCATAACCTATTTCATACAGCTTCATTTGAACAAAATGTACCAATAGCATAATTGGTGTGACCAACCAACCTGCTAAAACAGACACCAATCCTTGAATTATGATACCCTTTATCGATAATGATACATAGGAAAAATTCTTCCAAACATACGGTGCTCCGGAAAAAACTAAGCCAAAAAAGAATATATATAATATTTTTTCTTTTGTGCTTGGATCTGAATTCATTAAGATAAATAAATACCCCACAAACGCGCCTATTATAAATCCCGCAATTAATGAAAAACAAGTACCTCTCATTTTTTCTCTCGTAGCAACATAATACTCTTCAGAAATCATAGATATAAACCTCCCTCTGTCCGTCGTATGATGGACATTTGGACTAAGTGTACATCAAATGATGTACACTTGTCAATGACAAGGATTTTCAAAAAAGAGGTTTCTATGGGATATTATCCAAGACTTAGGGATTTAAGAGAAGATAAAGACCTATCTATTCGAAAATTAGCTGATATATTACATATGCAGAGGACTACATATCATAATTATGAAACTGGTAAACGAGAATTACCTTTTGATTTAGCAGTTACTCTTTCTAGATTTTATGATGTACCTATAGATTATATTGCTGGATTAACCAATGACACAACTCCATATAAACGTAAAAAAAGCGAGTAAATTCATCATTTTCTCGCTTTTTTTATTTACTGCTTATCAAAATATTTCTTTCCACCGCTTGGTAGGAAATATGTTCGTATATATCCATCTGTAGATACTATCACAAATTCATTGGTCTCCTCTAAATAGTAGACATCATCGCCATCCTCACCTTCAAGTTTATGAAGTGAATTCGGATTGGTCACTACCTTCGATGCTGCTGCCTCATAGCTTTCCTTGGAATCAAATCCCATCTCAATACCATGTTTTTCATAATGCTGAGTCAGTAACTTATCATTACGGAAGTAATATTTAACTTCGTCTTCGTCAATATTAGCATCCTGTTCGTTATCACCAGGCTCTTCAACTATGGTATCTGATTCTTCAGCATTTAATTCTTCATTATCCTGCTCTTCATTGTCCGAATCCGCTATATCTACAGTATTTACTATATCTTCCGGAACTTCATTGGCAATATCGCTAATAGTTTCTGTATACTGAGTGTCTTCCGGATAATTATCAGTATCGCCTATCTGCACATTTTTACTGTACAAATATGCAAAAGCGGCCAAAAAGACTATAAATACTACTATTTTAATAATGTTTTGTTTGTTTAAATTTTTCATAATTATTTTGCCAAAGAGAAGTTAGTTATATACCAGTGATCATTAACGTTCTGATATAAAAGTTCAAAATCCATGTCTTCGTCATAGGTTACGCCTCTGTATACCCTATGAACTCTGTAATGAGTTTTTGCTGTAAAATACATATCTGAATAGAACTGAACCTCTACAAGCTCTGCCTCCTGTATTTCAAGCTCACTAGGAGCTCCTGCCCAGCCAATACCCTGCTGCGCACTGCTTATAGCATTATATGCCTCAGAACCATATACAAGATAAGGAGATATGCTACCAAATCCCACAAGATTGTTGAGATTTCTGATATAAAGTCTACCACCTTCTATAACGCCATTAGTCACTCTTTCAACAAGTTCAGGGCTAGCATATGTATATAATTCATAGTTACCTTCTTCAGCCACTGCAAAATCATAAGGCTCACCATCTATTTTTAATTCAACTAATGGCTCTTCAATAAGGTTATCAACTCTGTAAGTAATAGTACCGTGACTTACACCTGATTTCTCAATTGCTTTCTTAGCAATAAGTGATGAGAATTCATTTTCCTCTACTACATAAGTTTCATCGAGCTTCTGACCATTAACATAAACATCCGCTCCCATAGGGGCAACAATATCAACCCCTCGTAGCTCCGTATTAACATAAAGACTGGCCTGATCAAGCTCGCACATATGAAATCCGAAGTCATCTGATTCTGGCTTCTGCGCAAGTAAAACCTTACCTATTTCAACACCATCTGCCTTTATACTATACTTAGGTTTACGCTCTCCAAATTTCTCATCTCGCTCAAAGGTAAGTGTCTTTCCTTCTATACTGTCATTTAAAACTTTTTGTATATTTTCAGGTTTTTCAAGACTGCTAACCATAGAAACAAATTCTGGAGCAAGGTTAACAAGGTTATCACTATTATAAATAGCCATCTCTTGTTCCATAACAAGATCTGGATTAGCTGCTGCCATAGATACATCATAATTCTTCTGATAATTACTGCATACACTCCACAGCTTACAGCCAATAATTACGATAGCTATTACCCATAATAAACTATATGCAATTAATACTTTTTTAAACGTTATCTTAAACTTCATTATTTCTATAAATTCCTATTCTGGTCTGACACAAACCGCATTAGGAACCCCTCTGGCTCCGTAGATGGACATTACAACATTCTGAATTTCACCATTATAATATAGAACTGTTGAACCACCACCATCGAGATTACCGGCATTAACAACATCAAAGCTAAGCATTACATCAACCATATCAGACATGGATGCACCAAGACTCGATGCCTGTCTTCCGTCAATAGTAAGCAGAACTACGGCACCATCGGCTCTCTGTCCAAGTGCTGTTCTTGGATTAAGTCCGCCACCTTTGCCGCCAACATTAACACCTTCACCATTTATGATAAGGAACGGATTGCACTGAAGTCCGTCACGAATACCAAGGTCAATAGCACTTTGGCCTGACATATAACCACATATAAGAACACCTTCTTCATTGAAGCCCATTAGGTTATAGAAACCACCAGCACTACCATATACCATTTTTCCATTAGAAAATACACATCCAATAGGTGTACCACCATCACCATGGCCACCTGTATCAACAAAGAAACCTCCATTGGTAGCTGCTATCGCACCATATCTGTCAGCAATAGCTGGAACAGATATACCAGGGCCACCATCATAAGTATCTCTTGGTGTTCCAATAAACACGCGACTAGGATCAGAAACTACCATTGCTATACCAGTAAAAGTAGTACCTGCTATCTCGTGAAATTCTATCCCGTTTTCTGTATAAACATTAACGTCAAATGAAGAATCTGCTATATTTCCATTTGCCTCTGTTTCTGATGAGTTATTCCCCTCTGACTCAGATGTTTTTACTGCTATCTGAACAATAGAAGTATCAGTAACATCATTGATTTCCTGAACACTGTTTTTCTCTTCAATAGCTGCTATTTCTTCTGGGGTCAAATATATATCAGCTAAAAAGCCTCCAGCACTACTCTCTCGAACTGATAATACAAAAAGTTCCTTTATCTGAGAGGATGGTCCTTTTGTAACTATCCACATCACCACATAGAGTCCTATTATTATCATAAGAAGAGTTACACCAAGAAAAGCAAAAAAGCGGCCTATAAATTTAACAATTTTGCTTTTTGATTTTTTCTGAGATTCTGGCTCTTCTGTAGAACTATCCTCTGAACTATCCTCTGCCTTCACTTCTTCGGATTCAGTTTTTTCTTCTGCTGTTTCTTTTAATTCTTCTTTAGTTTCAGAATTTTCTGTGCTTGTAGTAGCTTCTTTATCAGCTTCTTTATCAGCTTCCTCAGAAACCTCTTCAGAAACTTCCGTAATCTCGTCAGTTGCTTCAGATGCTTTTGACTCCTCAGCTTTCTCTTCTGCTTTATCTTCATCTTCCGATTTAACATCCTCTTCGATGCTTTCTAAACCAGTATCATCACCATCAAGATCAAGTATTTCTATTTCTTTCTCTTTTTCTATATCGTTTTCTTTTTTCTTATCGTTTTTCTTAAATAACATCCTGTTATATTGCTTTCTTAAAATTTATCTAGTAAATAGCTTTAAGTCAGTAATAAAGATTTTATCATATTTTCATACAAAATCTAAGTAAATCTATTATATAAGTGCTTTTCCAATAAGCGCAGCGCCTATTACTCCTGTATCCTCACCAAGACTAGGTGGGATAATATAGTCTTTCGGAAGAGGTATATATCCATTAAGTATATCGGCCACCTTTTCTTTAATCATATCGTATAAGCCGTCCTGATGCATAACTCCACCCCACAGTACTACCTTTTCAGGAGAATAGCACAGACAATAATCCGCCACTGCCTGAGCAATATAATAGCTTTCTATTTCCCATACAATAGATTCATTATATAGCTCTACAGCAGGCTTGCCCCATCTCTTTTGAATAGAAGGTCCGCATGCTAAGCCTTCAAAACAATTTTTATGGAATTTACAACATCCATCATATTTGTCTTCTGGATGCTTAGTCATAAGTATATGACCAGCTTCTGGATGCATAAGACCATGGGCAAGACCACCATTAATATATAATCCAACTCCTATACCTGTACCTATAGTTATATATATAGCGGATTCACAGCCCTTCGCTGAACCATAGACAACTTCACCTAGAATTGCACCATTAACATCTGTATCTATTCCAATAGGTACTCCTAGCTCCTTAAATGGCTCAACAAAGCAGACATTCTCCCAGCCTTCCTTAGGTGTACGAAGTATACATCCATATTTATCGGACGATTTATTAAGATCAATAGGACCAAAACTGGCTATACCAAGTGAAGCTATTTCAAATCCTTTGAAATAGTCCACCATCTTTTTAAGTGTTTCATCTTTGCCTAATGTAGGGAAGCTTACTCTATCAATAATTTTCCCCTCATCATCCATTACTGCGCATACCATCTTGGTTCCGCCTGCTTCTATACCACCATATAACATAATAAGTACCTCTCTGTAATGTTTACACTTATGTAATAACTATAGTCATTTTATCATATTAATGAACTATTTTTGACCGTTCATGACATTATATATAACGATTTACGTATATATTTAAATATGAAAAGAGACAACCAAGATATCTTGATTGCCCCTTTTCGAGTGTTGTATGAAGAAATTGATTATAAGCTTTTATTAGGCTTTAACTTTTGCCTTCTGTCTGTTGTTGAAAATCTCAAATACTACGGCTGCAAGAAGAACGAAACCTTTAACGATCTTCTGCCAGTTAGCATCGATTCCCATAAGGCTCATACCGATATTGATAACACCGATAAGTGTGGCACCTACGAACATACCGAATACGCTACCTGATCCACCATAAGCTGATACACCACCTACGATACATGCTGCAATAGCATCCATTTCGAAGTTAGTACCTGCGTTAGGATTAGCTGATGTAAGTCTTGCCATAGTCATCCATGCAGCGATAACTGTAAGGAACTGCATGTTAAGGTATGCAAGGAAAAGGATTGCCTTAGTATTGATACCTGAAAGTCTTGTTGCTTCCATATTTCCACCCATTGCGTAGAAGTATCTACCAATTGTTGTCTTGGAAATAATGAAATCATATATAAGAGCTATTACCATAACCCATACAAGTGTAAGTGGAATACCCTTGTACAATGCAAGCTTGATAGCGAAAAGAACTATAATTGCACAAATGATACAGCATCTTATAATAAGTGACTGCATTGTTTCAGCTTCATAGCCCTTGCTAATCTTATTGGCTCTTGCTCTCACCTGTAAAATAACAAATACTAGTGCTCCAATAATACCTATAATTACACTTGTAAGATTGAAGCCAGGAATCTTAAACACATCTGGAACAGTTCCATTGAATAGATTAAGGAATGTCTCTGGAATATTACCTATTGAACCATTCTGACCAACTACTGCTGTACCAAGTCCTCTGAAGGCAAGGAAGCCTGCAAGTGTTGCAATCCATGGTGGAATATTAAGATAAGCGATAATATATCCAAGTGCTGTACCAATAACTATACCTACGCCAAGCATAATAACCATTGCTGCTGGTACTGGCACTCCATAATTAACCATGAGCTGAGCACCTATTGCATCAACCAAACATACAGCTGCACCAACAGATAAGTCGATGTTACCCTTGATAAGCATACACATTAACATACCGATTGCTAATACATATACATAGGCGTTCTGAACAATAAGTGAGTTAAAGCTTGATGCTGAGAACATACGTCCCTGAGTAGTTATTGTGAAGAAGATAACAACAAGTACAAGGACAATCTGCATCGTATGTTTTTTAAATATTTCTCTAAAATTCATGTCGATTCTCCCTCCTTACTTCTTCTGCTTCTTTGACATTACATCAAAGATTACTGCAATCAGTAATACGAGGCCCTTAACTACCTTCTGATAGTTAGCATCAATACCCATGATACTCATACCCTGATTGATAACACCCATAAGTAATGCACCAATGATAACTCCTGGTACTGTACCGATTCCACCATATGCAGAAGCACCACCTATGAAGCAGGCACCAATCGCATCCATTTCGTAGCCCTGTCCAAATGTTGGCTGAGCATTGCTCTGTCTTGCAATTGTAAGGATACCAGCAAGGGCTGCGAGAAGACCCATATTTACATAAGCAAAGAAGAATATATTCTTTACGTTGATACCAGAAAGCTGTGAAGCCTTCTTGTTACCACCAACTGCGTAATGATAACGACCAATTTTAGTTTTCTGTGTTACATAGCCATATACAAGTACAACAATTAATATCCAGATAAGAGCTGTTGGAATACCCTTGTACTGTGAAAGCTTGTAAGTTACCCACATAGCTACTGCACTGATAATACCTACTTTAAGGATTGTTCCAAAAAGAGGAGTTGTTTCATAGCCTCTTCTCTGGCTGTTGATACGTCCCATTATTGTGAGAACGATAAATGCAATAACACCTAAGCCACCTGCAAGCATACAAGTAATGTTAAGTCCATCGCCACTACCTATGAAATCAGGTATATAACAATCGGCGCCACCACCAAAAGCTTTAAGATATGACTCATTACTAATAGTAACAGTCATACCCTGAAGTACTACGTTACTGAGTCCTCGGAAGATATACATACCTGAAAGAGTTGCAATAAATGGAGGTACGTTGATATAAGCTATCCAGAAGCCATGCCATATACCTACCAGAATACCAATGGCAATCATGATAAGTACGGCTACCCATGGATTAATATGCTTATCCATAACTACGCCACCAATCGCACCTGCAAAACAAACAACTGAACCAACGGAAAGATCGATGTTACCTCCTGTTAAGATACACATCAACATACCAACTGCAAGTACTACAACGTATGCATTCTGTGAAATAAGGTTGTTGATGTTCTGAGGAAATAGAATACTTCCATTAGTTGTGTAGTAAAAAAGAATAAGTACAGCTACGAGTACAATGACCATAGTGTATTTCTTAAAAAATGCAGCAATATTTCCTGAATTCACTCTACTCACTCCTTTCATTCTTCATAATACAAGCCATAATAGCTTCCTGACTTGCGTCTTTCTGAAGAAGTTCACCAACAAAGCGACCCTCATTCATAACATATATTCTGTCACTCATACCGATGGTCTCTGGAAGCTCTGAAGAAATCATGATAACTGATTTTCCCTGGGCTACAAGATCATTGATGATACAATAAATCTCATACTTGGCACCTACGTCAATACCTCTTGTAGGCTCATCAAGGATAAGTACATCTGGATCAGTAAACATCCACTTAGCAAGGAGTACCTTCTGCTGATTACCACCTGATAAATTACCAACATTCTGTTCAACGGTTGGAGTTTTGGTACGAAGCATCTGCTTATAATCGACAGCAACCTGATACTCTTTATCCTTATCAATAACAGAACCGTTACTTACTGCAGCAAGGTTAGCAAGAGTAGTGTTTATTTTTATTGAGTTTGTAAGAATAAGTCCATTACCCTTACGGTCTTCAGTAACATAAGCAATCTTATTGTCGATAGCCTGCTTAATATTCTTAAGCACAACTGGCTGACCATTAAGCTCAAGAGTTCCTTTAATTCCTGTACCATATGATCGTCCAAAGATACTCATGGCAAGTTCAGTACGTCCAGCACCCATAAGTCCATAGATACCTACTACCTCGCCCTTACGAACCTTGAAGTTAACATTATCAACAACAACACGTTCAGGATTAGTTGGGTGATGAACTGTCCAGTTCTTAACCTCAAGATTAACTTCGCCAAGCATCACTGACTCATCTCTCTTAGGGAATCGATCTGTAATCTCACGACCAACCATACCTTTTATAATTCTATCTTCTGAAATCTCTGTGGTTTTCTTATCCATTGTTTCGATTGTAGAACCATCTCGAACTACTGTAATCTTATCAGCTACATAAGAAACCTCATTTAACTTATGAGATATAATAATCGAAGTTAAGCCTTCTTCCTTGAATTTAAGAAGAAGATCAAGTAAAGCCTTTGAATCAGTCTCATTAAGAGATGATGTTGGCTCATCCAAAATAAGTAATTTGGCATTCTTGGCAAGTGCCTTTGCGATTTCTACAAGCTGCTGCTTACCAGTACCAATTTCATTAACAAGCGTCCTTGATGACTCATTGAGACCAACCATCTTAAGATACTTATCAGCCTCACCATATGTCTCATTCCAGTCAAGTGCCATTGACTTACCACGCTCATTACCAAGGAACATATTCTCACCAATTGACATATATGGTATAAGAGCTAATTCCTGATGAATAATAACAATTCCTTTTTCCTCGGAATCCTTAATTTTATTAAACTGACACACCTCACCATTATAGATGATGTCACCTTCATATGTACCGTATGGATATACACCAGAAAGTACATTCATAAGTGTTGATTTACCGGCTCCGTTTTCACCAACGAGTGCATGAATCTCGCCCTCTTCTACCTGAAGATTAACGTTGTCCAGAGCTTTTACACCTGGGAAGGTTTTTACTATATTTTTCATTTCAAGTAATATTTTAGCCAAAACGAATCCCTCCTACTCCTACTTCTACTCCTAATTTTATTCTTACTTACAAACAGGCGGGTATAGCCCGCCTGCCTATAAGTATTATTAATACTGCCAAATCAATTACTTTAACTGATCCTCTGTGTAGTAACCAGAATCAATTAAGAGCTCCTTGTAGTTGTTTGTGTCAGCGAATACAGGCTCGCAAAGGTATGAAGGAACAACTCCCTTACCATTGTCATATGTCTCGTTATCGTTAACATCAACTGTCTCGCCCTTAAGGATCTGACCTGTCATCTTAACAACCTGAGCTGCAAGTGTACGTGTATCCTTGAAGATAGACATTGACTGCTTACCAGCAAGCATGTTCTTAACGTTAGCAATATCACAGTCCTGACCAGTAATAACTGGGTACTCACCTGTGTAGTTAGCAGCAAGAGCATTAGCTACACCAAGAGCTGTAGAGTCGTTTGAACAAAGCCAAGCGTCGATAACTGTTCCATCAGCGTAGTTAGAAGCGATGATGTTCTCAGCTCTTGACTGAGATGTCTCAGATGACCAAGCTGGAGTAGCAACTTCATCAAACTTTGTCTGACCAGAAACTACAACGATTGTACCGTTGTCGATGTATGGCTGAAGAACATCCATAGCACCCTGGTAGAAGTATCTAGCGTTGTTATCACCTGGGTCACCAGCTGTGATTTCCATGTTGAATGTACCTGTTGCATTGTCAAGATCAAGTGTCTCCTTGATGTACTCGCCCTGCTTTGTACCTACCATGTAGTTATCAAATGTAGCATAGTAAGAAACTGCATCTGTTCCCATGATAAGACGGTCATAAGCGATAACTGGAATATTCTTTTCCTTAGCCTGAGCCATTACTGAACCAAGTGACTCACCGTCGATAGCTGCAACTACGAGTACGTCACAACCTGAGTTGATCATGTTCTCAATCTGAGAAACCTGTGTCTGTACATCGTTAGAAGCGTACTGAAGGTCTACGTTGTAACCTGCCTCTTTGAACTGCTTCTCCATGTTAGAACCATCCTGATTCCATCTCTGAAGATCCTTTGTAGGCATTGCTACACCTACCTTCTTTGCTGATGCGTCACCGCCAGCTGCACCTGTGCTTCCGCCACATCCAACGAGGAGTGAAAGCGATAAAGCTGATGCAAGTAAAAGACTTAAAAGTTTTTTTGCCATTTTAAGTGCCTCCCTCTATAAATATTTTGTGATTATAAATTAACACACATGAAATAGCATCAACTTGTTTTATTCTTTAAGTTTTTTTCATTGGCTTCTCTTTTTTTGTCCTGGGTAGGACAATTTTGCATCGACTAGCACAAAATTGTTCTATGCTATTTTTAATTCTTCTATAAATAATGTTATTTAATTGCAATACTATTACTTTCACAATTGAGTAATGATGCAAAAAATGTTATTATATTACGGTATTTGTTTTATACACATATAGGAGGTAGTAAAGTGTCTAAAGTAAATGTAGTACTTGGATGTTTTTATGGTGATGAAGGAAAAGGTCGTACCACAGATTATCTTGCACAGACATGTGAGGTAGCAGTTCGTGCATCAGGTGGTAACAATGCAGGACATACCATTGAGTTCAATGGTAAGAAGTTCGCTATGCGTCTTACTCCATCAGGTATTTTTTCAGGTAAAACAGTGGCTATTATTGGTAATGGCGTTGTTCTCAATCCTAAGGTATTAATTAATGAAATTAATATGCTTAAGGAAAATGGAATAGATGTTGATAAATATCTCAAGATAAGTGAAAAAGCTCACGTTATCTTTCCATATCATAGTGAAATGGATGTTATGCTTGAGAACCACAGAGTTCACAAGATTGGTACAACAAAGAATGGTATCGGACCAGCTTACTGTGATAAATATGAAAGAAGTGGTATTCGTGTAGAGGATCTTTATAAGGATTCTTTTGGGGAAGTATTAAAGAACCAGGTTGAGGTTAAGAATCAGCTCCTTGCTTCTGAAGGTGTTAGCCTTAACTTCGAAGAGATATACGCTGAATACACAGAATATGCCAATATTCTTAAGCCATATGTATGTGACACTATAAGCCTCATTCACAAATATATTAAGGAAGATAAGATGATTGTATGTGAGGGTGCTCAGGCTACCTTACTTGATATCGATTTTGGTTCATATCCTTTCGTTACTTCTTCTAATCCTACTATCGGTGGTATTCTTACGGGTTCAGGTATCAATGCCCACGATGTTGGTGATGTATATGGTGTTATTAAGGCTTACTCAAGCCGTGTAGGTGAAGGTCCATATGTAACAGAGCTTAATGACGAGATAGGTGATAGAATCCGTGAGCTTGGTCATGAATATGGCACTGTTACAAAGCGTCCTAGAAGATGTGGATGGCTCGACCTTGTAGCTCTTCAGTATGCTATCAACCTTAATGGTGTTAACTATATTAATCTTAACCATCTTGATACAATCGGAAAGTTTGATACATTCAAGGCTTGTTACGCTTACGAAGTAGATGGAGTTGAGACTACTGACTTCTCTACTAATGAAGAGTTCCTTGCAAAGGCTAAGCCAGTATACAAGGAGTTCAAGGGTAACTTTGGTGATATCAGTAAGTGCAAGAGCTATGATGAACTTCCTGAGCAGGCTAAGGAATATATTAAGTACATCGAAGACTATACAGGATGTTTTGTTAAGCTTATCGGTACAGGTGCTGACCGTGAGTGTATGATTGTACGCGAGAAATAATATTCGTGTTTACTATGAGCTGTTTCTTATGGAGCAATCCAAAAAGGGACAGCTCTATTTTTATAAAACCTGTGGGAGCAATATATGTATAGAATAATGCTGGCTGACGATGAAGGTATCGTAACCAATTCGTTGTCATTTGTTTTAAATAAGAATTTTCCAGGGCAATTTGATATAGAAACTGCCAAATCCGGTCGAGGTGCCATCGAAACTGCTGAGCATTTTAGACCTGATATTATTTTCATGGACATTCAAATGCCTGGTATCAATGGTATAGAGGCTATGAAGGAAATACGTACATTCCTGCCTAATGCTATCTTTATTGTTCTTACTGCTTATGATAAATTCGATTATGCCAAGGAAAGTATTAACCTGGGCGTTCTTGAATACTTAAATAAACCTTTTAATCAAAAGTCTATTATAGCCGTTGCAGAACAGGCCATAGGAGTGCTTGATGAACGACGTGCCAAAAGAAGTCAGGACCTTGAAAATAAGGAAAAGCTGGAAACAGTTATTCCTATTATCGAAAATGGCTTTATATCGTCTGTTCTTTTTCATGAAACCTATGATGAAGAACTTGATAACTACAAGAATCTGCTTGGACTTGGTGTTCAAAGCGGATTTATGCTTGCTGTAATATTTGGTGAAAATCAAAAAGATGGACATATGACCAATGTAGTTGGTACTTCTGTAAAAGCCCAGACCAAGTTTTATAGTAAGGTTCGTGAAATTATTAAATCTATTTTCCCTGATGCTATTGTTGGTAATATCATATCCAATAAAATACCTGTTTTTATTGGAAGAGATGCTGCACGTATTGATTATGATGAGCGTAATGAAATAATAGAACAGGCAAGAGTTGCTGTCCGCGAAATGCGCTCCGTAACAGATATATCCTACCGTATAGGTATTGGTGGTATAAAAAGAATAAAGGATTGCAGTGAATCATACGACGAAGCCCTTAAAGCTCTGTATGCTTCTGAAGCAAGCGTTGCTCACGTTGACGATCTTCCAATCACTGCTTCATACGAGGAAAGCTATCCTGCTGATCTTGAAAAGTCCATATTTGATAAGCTTGCCGATGGCGATGCTGATCAATGTCTCGTACAGGCAGGACTGTTCTACGACTGGATGGCTGATAAATATTCCAACGATATTATGAGTATTAAGCTAAAATCGCTGGAGTTCGTACTTCGTGCCGAGTCAGATATGTATAAAAATGGTGGATACATTTATACATTTGAAAGTCGTAAGGATTATCTCTCGGATATAATGGCTTCTGACGATGTCGCTACCATAAAGAACTGGTACCTGGAAAAGATACGTCTTGCAGCCAGTCAAATGTCAACTGGAGGCCGTGACCATACGCATTATCAGATTAAAAAGGCTCTCGAGATTATTGAATCCAATTATCATAGAGATATATCCCTTGATGAAATATCCGAGACTCTTAATATAAGTCCTTACTATTTCAGTAAGCTTTTCAAAGAAAATCAGGGTGAGGGCTTCATAGAATACCTGACAAGAAAACGTATTGATAAAGCCAAGGCTATGCTGACAGATCCAGAAAAGAGTATTAAGGAAATCGGTATTGCCTGCGGTTATAGCGATCCAAACTATTTCAGCCGTATATTCAAAAAATCAACGGGTATGACACCTTCAGAATACAAGGAGAAACTATAAGTGAATACTAGAAAAATAATATGCCAAATAATATCACTTGTTCTCATTCTTTCGTTTACATTAATGGGATGCAAGGCTCCTACAGGTAATATCATAGTACCTGAAGAGGAGGATGGTGTTATAAATATAGGTCTTTCAATTGATTCCTATGTTATAGAGCGCTGGCAAAGAGAAAGAGACCTTTTCGTATCCAAGGCTGAAGAGCTTGGTGCTGTAGTTAATGTTCAAAATGCCAACGGTGATGTGGATACTCAGATAAAACAGATAGAATATTTCATCGATAAGAAAATGGATGTAATCGTAATAATCGCTATTGATGATAATGAACTTTTAGATGTTGTGGCACGTGCCAAAAAAGAGGGTATACGTGTCATCGCTTACGACCGAGTGATTCGTAATGCCAATGTGGATCTCTACATATCTGTAGATAATATACAAGTTGGCAAACTGATGGGTATGTATATAAAGGATGCTATAGGCAATGAAGGAAGCATCATTCAGATTAAAGGATCACCAACTGACTACAATGTTGATATGGTACAGGAAGGTTTTGAGAGTATCATTGATACCACTGATATAGTAATAGACTATGCTGAGTTCTCAGAAGGATGGATGGCTGAGAATGGTTTTGATACTACCAGTGAATATCTTAGATCTGGCAAAGTCCCTGATGCCATTATGTGTGGTAATGACAGTATTGCTTCATTTGCCATAAAGGCCCTCATGGAAAATAGACTTGGTGGACAGGTGTACGTAGTTGGTCAGGATGCCGACCTTGAAGCATGTCAGCGTATTGTTGAAGGTACCCAGGGTATGACAGTATACAAGCCTGTTGAAAAACTTGCACTCGAAGCTGCCACGCAAGCCGTACTACTAGGACAAAATGAACCTCTTGGTTTGCAGGAAACATACAATGACGGAACCTATGATGTTCCTTACCTGCGTCTTGAGCCAGTGGCTGTAACCAAGGAAAATATGGATGATATTATAACAGGTAAATACCATCAGAAGAACGAGATATATCTTAATGTTGGTGAAAACTAGAAGAAAATATAAAGTAGGGACGGTTCTTGTTGGTCCGCTGGAAAGCGCGTACCAAAAGAACCGTCCCTACTTTATACTACTTTATATGTATATAACTAAACTAATTTCTTACCTGTAATCTTCTCGTAACCTTCATGATAGATTGCGATAGTCTTATCTACTACTTCCTGTGGAAGTGTCCAGCCGTGACCTTCATTCTTAGGATCTTTTAACCAGTCTCTTGCAAACTGCTTATCAAATGATGGCTGAGAGTGTCCTGGCTCATAGCCCTCGAGTGGCCAGAATCTAGATGAATCTGGAGTAAGCATTTCATCACCGATTACGATGTTACCATTCTCATCAAGACCAAACTCGAACTTAGTATCTGCAATGATAATTCCCTTTGAAAGAGCATAATCAGCACACTTCTTATAAAGAGCGATTGTGCAGTCACGAAGCTTCTCAGCGTACTCTCTTCCCTTACCTGGGAACTCCTTCTCAAGATAGTCGATACTCTGCTCGAAGCTGATGTTCTCATCGTGATCACCAATCTCTGCCTTTGTAGATGGTGTATAGATTGGCTCAGGAAGCTTATCTGACTCCTGAAGTCCCTCTGGAAGCTTGATACCACATACTTCACCAGTCTTCTGGTAGCTAGCCCAGCCGCTACCTGTAATATATCCACGAACGATACACTCAACAGGAAGCATTGTAAGCTTCTTACACATCATGGAATTGCCATCGAACTGCTCCTGCTGGAAATATTCAGGCATATCCTTAACATCAACAGAAATCATGTGATTTGGAAGAATATCACTTGTATAGTCAAACCAGAACTTACTCATCTGAGTAAGAACAGTACCTTTCTTTGTAACCTTATTATTTAATATAACATCAAAACAGCTAATACGGTCTGTTGCAACCATTATAAGGCTGTCACCGTTATCATAGATTTCTCTTACTTTACCCTCTTTAATAGGCTTCATAATTTACCTCCATAAAAATAAGATATAAACTGGCGTTAATAAACGCTATTTGACACAGACAAGTGTAACACATATAAAAATAAAAATCAGTATAAAATCTTGTCTATATGGTATTTTTCAACTAAAATTATACTGTTAATTGGAATATACGACTAAAAATGGGAACTAATAATGAAAAAAATACTAGTATATGGCCTTATGTCCATCACAATTATTGGATTAATGGGCTGCGGAAAAAAGAACAACTCTATTTCAGAAAATCTTATAAATGCTAATCCTGGTGAAATAGTTTTTGATGAATCAATTATTACACCACAAAATAGTACTCCTGAAGAGTATGAGGGTATAATCCCTGGCTCTGAGCTTATATCTGGAGATATTTATGGAGACGATGCTTCACTAAGTGATAATTCTGTATCAGGTAATGAAACTGGTAACATAGATGCATCAGAAACTGATAATAGCACCGATGAATCAGAAACTCCTGCAGAGGTACCACTGACCTATGATGCATATGTGGCAGCCAACAGTATGGCCAATAAACCATTTACCATATGCAATATCAGCGGTAAAAATATAGATAAACTGTACGTTTCATTTAGCGTTGCTAATATGTCAAATATGGAAATCCTAGGTAGCAATACACTTAAAGATGGTGCTGTTTATGAATATGATATTCTTGATAAGGAAGCTCTTCGTACAAGTTCCAAGATTGCTGTTAGTATCATTGCAGAATCAGGTAAAGACACCATTGATTTCGGTCTTATTGATATTGTTGATCCTTCGGATATGGTAATAGTCCTTGGCGTCAGCGATGCAGGATACTGCTTATTCTTAGAATAAGCCCTTCGGAATGTGGCTCAGTTTGGTAGAGCACCAAGTTCGGGACTTGGGGGTCGCGCGTTCGAATCGCGTCATTCCGATTACTCGGTTCTTTCTGAACCAATTTCAAAATGACATTTTACAATACCTTTATCTATTTTACTAAGTATTCCACCTTTATCTATTACTTCGAAGCTATCACCCTTTAATGCTAACTCGAATTTCTGCTGATTGACTGCTGTAGGCGCAAGAAGTGCCATCCTGGCACCATTGATAAACCATTCTGGCATATCACTTTCATTACCCTGAATGACCTGAGCTATTGTCTTTGATTTTCTAGGTCTGCCCTGATTAACACCGTATCCAATGGCTATAACTATGGCAAGTCTTTCTCCAGCATCAATCTTTGCCATCACATTCTTTTTATTGTATGTACCTGCCCAGCATGTATTAAGACCTAGCTGCTGCGCGTATAAAACTATCTTCTCACCATAGTAACCGATTCTTTCATCTAATGATGCATCGTCCTGACCAATGCAGGCAATTACACTAGGTGCACTACCTAATCCCATGGCTTTATTTAGTAATCTGTTGAAGGTATTGCCAGCATCCTCTAAAAGCTGGATATGGAGATTACCCTCCTTATTGCACTCTGCTATTAGTTCATTTAACTTGTCAATTTTCTCACTTTCTATGGCCTTATCCTGATAATTTCTTACTGAGTGACGCTCTAGTATTGCTTCTTCTATTGTCATCTTAATCTCCTTTATGCGCGAACTTAGTCTAATTATTCACATCAATGCACAAAATAAATTGCGCACAACATTTATATATTAAATTGTACACAATTTAATTTTCTTCGTCAACACAGTTCTTAATAATCTAATAAACAAAAAAATTTTTTCGTTTTTTATTTCAGTTATATTTAAGCCAAAAAAAATAATATAATATATGAAGGAGGCATAGGGCATGAAGATACTCATAATAGAAGATGAAAAATTATTGGCCGACTCGCTTAAGAATATACTAGAAAAAAAAGGTTTCGAGGTAGAAACTGCTTATGATGGTGAGACTGGTGAAGAATATGCTATGCTCGGAATCTATGATCTTCTAATACTAGATGTTATGATGCCTGGAATGAACGGCCTTGAGGTTGCCAAGTCTGTAAGAAATAAAAAATGTTCTACTCCCATTCTTATGCTTACAGCAAAGTCATCCCTTGAGGATCGTATTGAGGGTCTTAATGCCGGCGCCGATTATTATTTAACTAAGCCATTTGATACTAGAGAACTGCTGGCGTGTATAAATGCTCTTCTTCGTAGACAAGGTGGACAAGTTGACGAGATGGTATTTGGTAATACCACCTTGGACTTGTCGTCTTCTACTCTTATTTGTAATGAAAAAAGTATACGCCTCTCAGCCAAGGAATTCGATGTTATGCGTTTCTTAATGCAGGCTAAGGAAAAAAATGTGGCCAAGGAACTTCTCCTCGTCAGAGTATGGGGATTTGAATCCAATGCCACTGAAAATCACGTAGAAGTATATGTAGGTTTCCTTCGTAAAAAGCTTAAGAGTATTAATTCAAACATATCCATCGAAGCCTTACGTGGTCTTGGTTACCACCTGGAGGTTAAAGATTCATGATTAAAAAACTTCAAATCCAATACATTACCTTTATTATGATAACAGTTACTTTTTTGTTATCTGTTATTTTAACGGGAATAGTAGTATCTACTCATATCATTTACAAACAGGAAAGTCTCAATTTCCTAATCAATCTTCCCAATATTCAAAATGGACGTATTATCCCTTATATTTCTATTCAGGTTAATAATGGCTCCGATTTTATGCTCGTTGAAGGAAAGTATTATGAAGATGCCAACATGGATTTCTTGAGACTTATTGACGAAGTCGATAGCAGAAATGAGGATACTGGTGTCATAGATATGTACAACCTTAGATACATGAAGCTTTCCGGTTCTGGAGGCAATATCTACAATTTTGTTGATATAAGTGGAGAACGTTATGCTCTTAAAAATCTTCAAATCAACTGTCTATATGCTGGTAGTATCAGCTTTTTTATATTCCTTATACTGACTGTCATACTTGTAAAACATTTTACAAGACCTGTTGAAAAGGCCTGGAATCAACAAAAGCAGTTTATTGGTGATGCTTCCCATGAGCTTAAAACTCCACTCACAGTTATACTTACTAACTCCGAGCTTCTTGAGGATGAGAATAGTACTGAAGAAGATAAAAAGCATTATGTGTCCAATATACATGCTATGTCCACACAGATGCGTAGCCTTGTTGAGCAGCTTCTGGAACTGGCACGTACTGACAATGGCACCATGAAAAATACATTCGAGGCATTTTCATTAAGCGAACTTGCCGAAACAGAAGTCATGATATTCGAACCTTCATTTTTTGAAAAGAATCTGAATATAACTTCTGAAATAGCTGAGAATATACATGTATATGGTAATAGTGATCGTATAAAACAGGTTATCGATATTTTTCTCGATAATGCTATTAAATACACTATAGACAAGGGAAATGTTAAGGTCACACTAAAACAAATTTCTCACAATAAATGTCAGCTTGCTGTTGAGAGCGACGGTTCGCCGCTTAGTAAAGAAGATATTAAAAATATTTTCAAGCGTTTCTATAGAGTAGATAAGGCCCGAACCAGTAGCGGTAGCTATGGTCTAGGCCTCTCAATTGCTCAAAATATTATTAAAGAACATGGTGGTAATATATACGCTAAGCCATTAAAAACTGGTAATGCGTTTATTATAGATCTTAAAACCACCAAATAATCATTAAATAACGAAATAACGGTCTACCATTCTGTTCTCTGGTTGTAGAACCTCTCTATTTCCGAAGAAATCTTTTTAGGGATAGCTCCTACAGGCTCGCGCTTAGGTCTTCCAGTATAGAAGCCCTGTATAAGATCAACTCCAAGTCTTATACATTTACGAAGTTCGTCCCTGTTTTCAACACCCTCGGCAAGAGCCAGTATACCATTGTTATGTGCATATTCTATGGTATTTCTGACAAAGTGCTCTTTCTGAGGATTGTTTTGAATATCTGTTATTAATTCTTTATCAATCTTCACGTATCTAGGCTTATATCGAAGAAGGTTATTAACATTGGAATAACCAGAACCAAAATCATCGATAGCTATTTCATTACCAAGTAGTGAATGCTTGGCTTTAAGTCTTGTAAGTTCTTCATCACTTAATTCTGCTTCTTCAGTAAATTCTATTACCAGACGACCTGTAAGCTCCCTGCATCTTTCTTCAAAAAGCTTATCAGCTTCACCTGAAAGCTGATGACTTGGTAAGCTGTTGATAAATATCTTGGAGTCACCAAACTGTTCAATATGCTCCGAAATATCCCTAGTTACATTTAATAATGTATGCCTTTCAACATCATCAAGCCTGTTAAGATACTTGGCTGACTGAATTATCTTAAATGGTGTAAGCCCTTCTTCCTCACTTCTCATCAAAGCTTCGTAGGCATATATACTTCCATCCTTGACATTAACTATTGGCTGATAATGATAAATAAGTTCATTCTCATTAAGAATATGACTAACAAGCTGATGGAAATGCATCTCATCATCAATGGCCTTGGTGCTCGCAATCTCATTTTTACGATACATAGCCTTAGTATGATTCTTAACACTAATTGTATAGTTGATAAGTCGCTCCAATGAACCTTCGCCCGAAGGCTTACCCTGACTACTAAACTGATGGAAACTTATCTTATGATCCGAATCTTCGTGCTCATTGTGGCTACTAGCCTTCGCAATGATTTTATCCATGATTTTCTGACCCTTACTACAGCTCTCATCATCAATAAGAGCTATAAGGAATTCATCATTACAAAGTCTTGCACATACCTGATTGTCATCAATGGACGAGCTGATGAATTTTGCAATATTGTTTATGGTCTTATCGCCATATTCACGTCCATAGAATTCATTAATGGTTCGAAGACCCTTAATATCTACTGTAAGAATATTGAGCTGCTCATAATAATCATATCCATCCTTGATAAGCTCAAGAGTTTTACCAAGGAAGCCCTCGTAGTTGTATAAACCTGTAAGAGAGTCTCGGATTTGATTGGCTCTGACTTTATTAACAAGATCCTGCAGATACTGCTGCCTGTAAAAAGCTTCCATACCCTGCATAACATCTCTCATCCATAAGCGATAGCTCTTTTCATATACCTTATTCTCGCTACCATAATTGAGAATAGAATATCCAAAGCAACGGTCCTCGAAAAATAAAGGATTAAAAATAAATGTTGTAGGATAAGGTCTCTCCTCATAAAGCATAGGAGTAAGCCTTCTAGTACTAAATCTATTCTCAAAATCCACTGTATTCTCGCCATTTTCCCTGCAGCTAAGAACACGACACATATTTTTAGTGTAGCCCTTACGAAGAGCATCCTCACCTATGTTCTTATCAGTTTCCATGAATGTTTCATTCATACATATTTCAAATGAATGAAATGGTCTTATCTGGAAAACATAAGAAGATAATGCTGACCAGAATCCGTTCATATTGGTTTGAGACAGAAGGTCTTCAAGCAAATGATTAAAGTCTGAATACATACTTCTTGATGACTGCTGTGTTCTCCATGCCAGGCGAATCTTTTTAGGCACCATCTCTATTTCATACTTACATCCACAGCTTCCACCAATATAAAGTGAGGATTTTGGCTCAAAATCCTCCATGGCATCGCCCGATATCACACTATGCAGCCACCTGATAGCATAATTACCACATTCATCAGCCGGAATATCAGCTGAAGTAAGTGGAGAAGGACTGTTACGTCCATCCTCTATTGAATCGTAACCAACAAGCGCTATATCCTCGGGAACTCTTATTCCATTGTCTGTAAGTGCACCTGCAACACCTATAGCCATAATGTCGTTGGCACAGACTATGGCTTCAGGCATATGTTCTCTATCCTTTAACAAAAGCTCAACAAAGCTTTCACCCGAATCATACCAGTAGTTACCGTGATATACCCAATCCTCACGAACCTCAAGACCATGATTTTTCATGCTGTCCATAAATGCTTTGTGTCTCTGGACAGAATGAGGGTGACCTTCCTTACCGCCAAGATATGCGATGGAGCGATACTCATGTACCTCTATCAAATGGTCGACTATTTTCTTAAGTGGGGTATAGTGATCTATCATGACTGACTCAAAATACTCACTCTCCCTATCAATAACAATAACAGGACCATCGTATATTTCACTCATCTTCTTTTCCAGAGCTTCACCATATCCAGGAAACAGAATGGTATCAATAAGAAAGACTATTCCATCAAATAAATCAAAATTGATAAGATTATATATATTGCTGTCACCCACGTTACGTATTGGTGACTCCTGAAATTTTTGATACATCGAAAAAATACATATGTCATAGTCAAGAGCATACGCCTTCTCGGTAAACCCATGTATAAATTTCTTTTGCGTAGCTTCATCTATCTGAGCCACAATAATTGCTATACGTTTTCTCATTAACACCCCAATATTGTAAAACCGCGTATTATTACAATTTACTAAATATTATATCATAGATTATTGTTTTATGGTACAAAATTACAATATATGACGAGTGGAAGACATATTCTGATAAATTTTAGCTATAATAAATGACATAAAAAAAGCACTCTGGTAAAACCAGCTCACCAGAGCGCTTTTTTTATCAAGTTTTATAAAATTATCTGTTGCTAACTTCGATAATCTTGTTTAATGTCTCAAGAGCCTTGCCTGAGTCAATAATCTCAGCTGCAAGCTTTACACCATCAGCAAAAGTCTCAGCCTTACCATCGATATAAAGAGACGCACCTGCGTTTAAGAGAACTGCATTTCTCTTGTGTCCCTTGGCACCCTTTAAGATATCAAGTGTGATAGCTGCGTTCTCTTCTGGAGTACCACCAACTAAGTCTTCCTTCTTACATGTCTCAAAGCCAAAGTCTTCTGGAGTGATAACATAGTTCTTCATCCAGCCATCCTTGAACTCGCATACTGTTGTTGCTGAAGAAAGTGATATCTCGTCAAGCTTATCCTGACCATATACAACCATACCACGCTCAACACCAAGGTTGATAAGAACCTGTGCAAGAGGCTGAACAAGGTACTCATCGTATACACCAAGAAGCTGCTTCTTAGGCTTACCAGGATTTGTAAGAGGTCCTAAGATATTGAATACTGTTCTGAAACCAAGCTCCTTACGGATTGGTCCAACGTACTTCATTGATGAGTGATATTTCTGAGCAAAGAAGAAGCACATACCAGCTTCCTTAAGAAGCTCTACGCACTTTTCTGGGCTCTGGTCAATATTAACACCAAGTGCTTCAAGACAGTCAGCTGTTCCGCACTTAGAGGATGCTGCTCTGTTACCATGCTTAGCAACCTTTACACCACCTGCTGCAGCTACGATAGCTGAAGTTGTTGAGATATTGAAGCTGTGTGCATTGTCTCCACCTGTACCAACGATCTCGAAAATATCCATTCCTGTTTCAACAAGTGTTGCGTGGTCACGCATAGCTGCTGCACAACCAGCGATCTCTTCTGTTGTCTCAGCCTTGGCACTCTTTGTTGAAAGAGCTGCAAGAAATGCTGAATTCTGAGTAGGTGTTGTCTCACCACTCATGATCTCATTCATTACTGCATAAGCTTCATCGTAATTAAGATCTTCTTTGTTTACAATCTTTACAATTGCTTCCTTAATCATTACTTTGTCTCCTTCTCTGATTTTAATTATTAATATGTTTATATAGAATTTAACAATATTTTTTTATTAAAGGGCTTTTACTGCATCAGCCATACTCTTTACATACTCATAAATAACAGGGCCTGCATTCTCGCCGTGCTCAGCTATCTTCTTTACAATAGCTGAACCTACGATGGCTCCGTCAGACTTGCCTGCCATATCTGCTGCCTGAGCCGGCGTACTGATACCAAATCCTACAGCAACTGGAGTATCTGATACTTCCCTAATAGCCTTAACCATCTTCTCAATATCTGTTGTAATCTCACTTCTCATACCAGTAACACCCATTGATGATACGAGATAAATATAACCAGTTGCTTCCTTGGCTATCATCTGGATACGCTGCTCAGATGTAGGAGCGATAAGAGCTACCACGTCTATTCCATACTTGTCAGCAACTTCCTTGGCTTCCATTCTCTCTTCGTAAGGCATATCAGCGATGATGATACCATCTACGCCTACTTCCTGACACTTAGCAAAGAATCTCTCATATCCGTAGTGGAATACAGGATTAAGATATCCCATAAGGCAGATAGGAATATTAGACTTCTCTCTTACTCTCTTTACTATCTCAAATACACCATCTGTAGTCATACCATTAGAAAGTGCTCTGATATTAGCTTCCTGAATAACTGGACCCTCTGCAATAGGATCAGAGAAAGGTACACCTATCTCGATTACAGAAGCACCTGCTCGTTCTAACTCGAATATAAAGTTAACTGTAGCGTCCGCTGTTGGATCACCTGCTGTAAGGAAAGGTATAAATGCCTTACCATTCTTAAATGCATCACTTATTCTACTCATGTAAATCTACTCCTCTATATCTTGCAATTGCTGCCACATCCTTGTCTCCACGGCCTGACAGACAGATAATCATTACTTCGTCCTTGCCCATTGTAGGTGCAAGCTTCATAGCATGTGCTACTGCGTGAGCTGACTCGATGGCACAGATGATACCTTCAGTCTTTGCAAGGTACTCAAATGCATCTACTGCTTCATCATCAGTTACAGGTACATACTGAGCACGGCCTGTATCGTGAAGATTAGCATGCTCTGGTCCAATACCTGGATAATCAAGACCAGCTGAGATAGAGTAAACAGGAGCAATCTGTCCATACTCATCCTGGCAGAAGTAAGACTTCATACCATGGAATACTCCAAGAGAACCTGTAGCGATAGTTGCTGCTGTCTCCTTAGTATGAACGCCGCGTCCAGCTGCCTCACATCCGATAAGCTTAACATCCTTATCATTAATGAAGTTGTAGAACATACCCATAGAGTTAGATCCACCACCTACACATGCAAGTACTGCATCTGGAAGCTTTCCTTCATACTCGAGGATCTGCTCTCTAGCTTCCTTAGAAATAACACTCTGGAAGTCTCTAACAATCATAGGGAATGGATGAGGACCCATAACTGAACCAAGTACGTAAAGAGTATCATCAACTCTTCCTGACCACTCTCTCATTGCCTCATTAACTGCATCCTTGAGTGTCTGTGTACCAGTAGTAACTGGATGAACCTTGGCACCAAGAAGCTCCATTCTGTATACATTGAGGGCCTGGCGGATTGTATCCTCCTTACCCATGAAAATCTCACACTCCATATCGAGAAGAGCTGCTGCTGTAGCTGTAGCAACACCGTGCTGACCAGCACCTGTCTCAGCGATTACTCTGGTCTTACCCATCTTCTTAGCGAGAAGTACCTGACCAAGTACGTTATTAATCTTATGAGAACCTGTATGATTGAGGTCTTCTCTCTTAAGATAAATCTTGGCACCTCCAAGATCCTTAGTCATCTTCTCAGCATAATATAATAATGAAGGACGTCCAGCATATTCTTTATTGAGCTTATCAAGCTCTGCTACGAATTCTGGATCATTCTTGTAGTGCTCATAGGCTTCCTCTAACTTAATGATCTCATTCATAAGAGTCTCAGGTATGTACTGTCCTCCATGAATACCATATCTTCCTTTACTCATGTTTTTATCCTTTCTGCCTAACGGCCTGTATTACTTGTCTTATTTTTTCTGGATCTTTAACTTTATCTGTCTCAACACTGCTGGATAAATCCACTCCATATGGTGAGAAAATATCGATGGCGTTTTCCACATTTTCAGCATTTATTCCACCTGCTATAAAATATGGTTTATTAATACTTACCTTTAGGCTTTGCCAGTCAAAGGTTTTGCCACTTCCCATACCAGAATCAAACAATATATAATCTGCATCTAGTTTATCACAATTTTCCAAACTATTCTCGCCTTCTATCTTAATAGCTTTAATAACTGGAAGTCCTGTGATATCTTTTACTTTCTTTATATACTCATTATCTTCTTTTCCATGAAGCTGTATAACATTAATTATATTACGCCTAGCTGCTTCAATAACCTTATCCATATCCTCATCCACATATACACCTGCAGATAAGATATCGCTATCCAGCTTTTCTCTAAGGCGCCAGGCCTCGTCTAAAGTTAAGTATCTATGGCTGTGAGGCCAAAAGACAAAACCTGTATAGTCTGGCTTATATGTATTTAAGCACTCCACATCAGCGAGGCTTTTTATTCCACATATTTTGATTTTTGTCATATTTTTCCTCTTATTACACTAAGCTACGAAGTTCATCAAGCTTAGCCTTCTTATCGTTAGCTCTCATAAGAGTCTCTCCTATAAGAACCGCATTAGTTCCATTATTAGCAAGAGCTCCTATATCCTCTGCTGACTTCATACCACTCTCTGATACAAATGTAATCTCAGCTGGTACGAGCTGTCTTAATCTAATCGAATTATTAATATCTACTGTAAAATCTTTAAGGTTTCTATTATTAACGCCTATAATCTTAGACTTTGCATCAAGCGCCATACCTACCTCATCCTCATCATGAGTCTCAACTAAAGCTGAGAGACCGAGGCTATGAGCTATCTCCATATACTCTGAAAGCTGAGACTTGGAAAGTATAGAGCAGATAAGAAGAACTGCTGATGCTCCAAGCTCCTTAGCTTCATATATCATATATTCATCTACTGTAAAGTCCTTACGGATAACTGGAATCTTTACATTAGCTGTTATCTCTCTTAGATAATCATCGCTGCCTTTAAAGTAGAATGGCTCTGTAAGACATGATATGGCAGCAGCACCTGCCTTCTCATAATCCATGGCTATCTGTAAGTATGGGAAATCCTCAGCAATGATACCTTTGGATGGAGAAGCCTTCTTAACCTCTGTGATGAAATTAATCTTGTCCTGACGAAGAGCTTTATTGAATCTAAACTCCTCTGGACGACTCTTATCTATACCATCCTGGCTAGCCTTATCAAGTGCAATATCACGAACCAAAGCTAAAGGTCTTGATATCTTGTTATCAGCTACACGCCCTTTTGTTTTTTCTGCTATCTCATCTAAAATTGTTGGCATATTTTCTTACCTCATTACTTATGCTTATTATCTAACAAACACTCACAGGTGCCGCTTGTTTTTCTTACCTCGCTATAAAAACAAAGTCCCTAGCACACAGAAAGACTCTGTATGCTAGGGACGATTATACAAATATCGCGGTGCCACCCTGCTTCATCTGACCTACCCAGATGCTCTCATAGAATGCTATCACATCCTTAGTCACTATCGTAGACTCTCACGCTGCCATTTACTAGGATTATCATCTAATCTGTTCCCTGCAGTCCTCAGTGGCCCATATCACAACCTGACACTACCTGAATCCCACCATCTCAGGCTCTCTCTTAGCTCAACAATCATGCCTCTTCCACTTCAACGGATTAAAGTATTAAATTGTTAACTTACTAATATAATACTATTATTTGCAGAAAAATCAAGGGGTTAGGTATGGTGTTTTGATTTTCCACGCTTAATATGCATCCTATAATTTTAACTTTTTGTTGAACGATACACCTTTAGCGGATCGTTAAAGCTTGAGAAAAAGGAAATCAGATATGAGACCGCATATGGCTCGGATATGACATTCGAACTAATCGACGAACCAATTACCTGCGATATGCTACGCCAGTTGTATAAAGATAAATTCTAATGAATTACTTATCACGCCTACGCGCTACTACTCTATAAACGAATCCTGTCACTATGGCATAGATTGCGAGGAATATGAGGCAGTATAAGATACGATATCCCTGCTTGCTGAATATATATAGTTTTTCAGGGCTTACATGTATATGTTTATGGAGCATCATCATATAATTTATAGATATTGGAACCTCTCCTTGCATAGTGACTGGAGTTGGATTGTCAGGACTTATTTTGTATACATTCGATATGACAACCGTGTCATTAATCAAGTTTAGCTTCTCAATTGTATATTCATTGGAAACACCTGTCTGAGGAGATAGATTAATAGGGGTGATATCTGTTTCACCATTAGCAGGATACATAGTGACATCGCTCTTTAGTTTATATTTTGTGGAATATAATAAATCACTTGGAATATATATATGTATTAGTATGATAGCGAGCACAATTATATTCAGTATTATGAATAGTGTCTTTATTAATGTCTTTTTATTCATCGCACATCTCCAGTAATAAGTCTATATTTATATAACAATTATATACCTGAAAATCTGTATAACACACTCTCACGCTTCCACTTTTCCCTCTATCTTTCAGTGGAAATCTGACCTACAATTTGAGCTAAGGTGTCTTCATCCATTTCCACTACTTGCTCATAAAAACTCTTTTTTTCCATATTAGTTCTCCAATCCTATTATAAAATCTACATATTATGTACAGAATCACTTATGTTATTAATCATCGTTTGCATATATGAAGAATTATTTTTTGTTGGATGGAACTGAAGCAAATACAGATTTCCCAATTCTTCAGTCATATATACGTTTACTGATGTTCCATACACGAGTGTTGATCCTGTATGAAAGTATTCGCCTTCATCAGTTTTGATCCAGCCACATTTATAATCACCTATACCCATATCGAAAATATA
The DNA here is from genome assembly GCA_045600085.1 of Lachnospiraceae bacterium. Lineage (GTDB taxonomy): Bacteria > Bacillota > Clostridia > Lachnospirales > Lachnospiraceae > NK4A136. The sequence goes on along the minus strand of JAZRXF010000106.1, from coordinate 15,278 downwards.
TGATGTCATTTCATCACTAAGCAATTCATTATTTAATAGTGCTATCTCAAAATTCAGTATATCCCTAGCGCAACTATGCATATCCATGCATCCTCTTGCAAAATTTTGCTGGGTAAAATAAAGCATTGTACTCACTGATTCTGACTTTCCAGTAACATCTCCTACTGTTTGACATGAGGAGTTTGTCATTTCACATGGTTCGAATATCATCGAGCTAATATATTCTGAATATGTTTTTCCTGTTACCTGCTCTATAATTAGCGCCAGCAAATGATAATTCGTATTAGAATACATAACATCTGAGCCCGGCTCAAACAGCAATTCATTTTTTGATAACTGTAGTATAAATTCTTCATCAGTATATGAATCACCTTGTATTTTCATCATCTCGTCATCTGTTGCATCCTGAAAAAACTGATCCATATCATTTATATAGTCTGGAATTCCTGATTGCATAAGCAGAAGATTTTCCACTGTGATATTTTTTCCATATTCATATTCTGGGAAAAATATGTCCAGGGTATCATCAAAAGCCAATTTGCCATTTTCTATTAATTGAAGTATCGCTACTGCAACGAACTGTTTTGTTATTGAACCGATTTCATATGTAGTATTCATCGAAACAGGAGTCACACCATCTACTTCATAAGTATTTAGAAATGATGCATAAATAATCTCATCTTCTGTAGCTAGTACAAATACGCCCTCCAATCCCTCTAAATATGTAAGAGTATCATTTAGATTGCAGGAACTATCCATTGCATCTACAAGAGGTTTATATTTTTCATCCACATTGTAATATGTTGATATACCATCAAACGAAAGGCTAGCAAGACTATCGTCTATTACAATCACTTCAGCTGGCTCATCTACGACATTATTTTCTGCATTATCTTCTACATTCTCATAGACATCACTATTATCAACTAAAGCATCGTCACTCTCTATGTTTTTACACGCTGCGAAAAGCAGACAACATATCATCATTTGTATTATTAGTATTTTTTTATGCATTTATTCATTTCCTTTCAGAGTGCCGTGCATTCCCTTCAAACGGAAGTACAATTGCTGTTGGTAAATATTTTTCATCTAGCGTCATAAGTGAAACCTTATTCTGACTTAGTATTGATAAATCCATAGTTGATAACCTTATATTTGCTCCATGAACCATTATCTGATTCAAATCCTCTATTGGAATCAATGCAACTCCATTATCGGACGTTACCTCTAACGGTCCTTCTTTTATATGTATTTCATATGACGTACTAATTTCAAGTGTTCTATATCCTATTATTGAAAATCCTTTTACTGCAACAAATCATCCATATCACATTTCAGTGCTCTTGCCAAACTACAAAGCGTATTGCCCGAAGTCTTATTAATATCGCGCTCACCCTGCTCAAATAGTTGTATCTGTCTAAGTGGTACACCTGCTGATTTTGCCAGCTCACTTTGCGACAGTCCTATATATGCCCGAAGCCTTCTTAATCTAGATTCTTCCTGATACTCCCGCTGCTTTATATTCATTAGATCAACATAGGCACTTATATCCATCTCATGATATGTATTATATAGAACTAAAGTATCCACAATCGGCGCGAAATTCTCTATATCTCTAAATCTGTATCCACTTGCCCACTGATAATACGCTAGCACCCATCCAGTCCAGTATTCAGGTGACTTATCAACATACATTATATCTTCCTGGTCAGTCGATAAACCACACCTCTCCAGTACTATTTTGGCAACCTCGCATCCATTCTTTCCAGCTATGTATGTGGGATTACCTATCTCTATCTGATAAGCTATACCACTATTAATGAATAACTCATGAAAATCATGGATGGAAAACCCAAGTGTATTAACAGCGTAGTCATACATATCACCTAACATCTCCATGGCGAGGTCCACATATAATTCACTATAAGAACAACTCATCGTCAGTAACCCTCCCTCTCATAATGTCTATGATATATATATCATCAATCAAACTAGCATCCTTTTTGTATTCACGATACTTGCTTCTAGCTTCGATATCTCGATTTGTTTTCCTTAGAAAGAATTCATTGCAATTAGCTACCTCATAGCCATCATATTCAAGCCTGTCAAAAGCGGCCCGTGACTGTATCATAACCTGCTCACCCAGCTTGCCAAGTCGCATGGCTTCACTTAGCTTCTGAAGTGAGATGGTTCCCATCACAAAATCCTTCGCAAATGAAAAGTATGAATCATCAGCTCTATACCCGATTACTACATCGTATACAGTAGTATCAACATAATAATGCTTCTGCAAATATTCCTTGGCTTCACTGGCTATGCTTCCATTTTGCCAATAACTTCTGTTCTTTGTTAGTACAGCCAGCCAATTTAAAATATTGTATGTATCTGAATTCAAATCACATATTTTTAACCCAGACATATCTATTTTGTACTTATTAGCAAAGCCATTATTATTATTTTTACAAGCCCACTCCTTAGCTAATAAGATGTTTTCTGTACAGTAAAAACCTCTACCATAATCATTAGCAATATTTCCTGCGCCATATTCAGGTTTATTTATTATTTTTTCAGATCCGTGATATATTATCTTTTCCAATTTGCTGTTTCTCCTATCGACATTATTGTATCGCTACAGCGATATAGTGTCAAACATCATAAAAATAGAACTCCTATAAATAACATCAGGGACGGTTCTCTCAAAAGAACCGTCCCTGTTTAATTTATCCCAGCATAGATGTTATGATAGGAAAGTCTTATTTAAGTATTCTCAAAGAAATCACCCATTTCTTCATAGGTGAATTCATTACCACCCTTAATGATTTCGTTGTCCCTTACTCGTAAAAAATCAATTACTTCCACGAATCGACTTCCACATTCCTTACATCGAAACACTTTCATGTAACAAGTTCTTCTTCCGCTAGGAATTGCATTTTCATCCAATAAGCGTTGTGATTTCTGATAAAATGCTACTGTCTCAGGATGAGTGTCATCAATGTAGGCATCAATTAGGTAGAGCTTATTTTCCCCTTCCTGCTGCAGACTACCTTTGCATTTAGAACATTTGTCTTCTGCATTCATTGCTAGTTTCATCACTCCTGCTCTAAACAGCTGGAAAAGTTTATCTCCTAGGACCATCTTCATTATTCTGCAACCTGTGTACCCTGGGCAGCTTTCTTCAGGATTTCTGCAAACATATCTGCCTTGGAAATACCCTCCAAAACCTCAGATGACTTTAAGCTGTAGGTACTCTCTGCGGTAAAGGTAGGAATCTTGAACTGCTTACCATTATACTTAAATGAAAAATATACATATCTGGTTCCACCAAGAGGATCCTTATTATAATCAGACTTAATATCTGTAACATCCTTTGCATTAACTACCTGGAACTCCTTGGGATTCAATTTTGCAACATATGCAATTCTTCCATCTTCACCATCAATCCTTACGATACCAGCTGAAGAAGAAAATGTACTATATTCTTTGAAGTTAGCTTCCTTAGACTTTTCATCCATGAACTTTTTCATAGCCTTAGAAGGAGAACCATTCACTGCTGACATTAACCAGCAAATCATTACCACAACAAACACAAAGATTGACATTACAATTCCACCTGGAACAAGGGTCAATGCAAAATTCTCAATAAACTTTGGGCCTACTGCAATAAATCCCATACCAATTACAAAACTTACAACAAGCATAATTGCCCAGGTTACGAATACATAACCCCAATTAACTTTTTTCATATCTCTCTCCCTTTCATATATAAAAATGACTAACGCGCATATTCTAAACTAACATGTCATTTTTTGCAAGTGCTATTTTATTACTTCATAATAGATTGTTTTTTAGTATCTTAAAATTCATGTCCACTCGTCTTTCTGGTAATTTAATATTGTTCGCAAATGTACTATATTTATAATGCCTTCACAATATACTGTTAATATAATCAGGCCCCTACTGTTTTTATTGCAGATATATAGAAAATACAATTTGATTAATACATTTGATTTATATATAATTTATTTGTTTTGAAAAAAATAAATAAGGTATTAAAGGAGAAAAACAAATGACACCAGCAGGATTATTATTAATTATTGCATTTTGTATCATTATTACCATTGCAGTTATTTTTGATAATAGTGTTAGCAAAAAGTTTGATGCTAAGTTCAAGGAAGAGAATCCAATTAAGGCTAACCACAAAAATATGAGCATTACAGAGAATGGAAAGCTTGTATTTTACCTTCCATCAGGAAAGCTCGCCGGCTACAAGGTTTGGAATCTTGATGAAGTTGGTTACATCAGTATTAGCAAAAGTAAGTTTTCTATCTGTGATAAGAACAAGAGTGTTTTAGCAGGTGAATATATGACACCTAGCAAAAAGCCTGTAAAGGAAAAAGCTTACAAAAGCTTTGAAGTTGGAGTAGGAAATAACGTACAGGAGTACGTCGACTTCCTTAAAGAGCAGATTGCAATCGAGCACATTGAAGAATAATTAAAAATCAGGGACGGTTCTTTTAAAGAATCGTCCCTTTTTTAGTTAATGATTGCTGTATACTATTATCTTGTCTTTCTTATTAAGTGTGAACTTCTTCTTAAGATTATCTCCGGTAAAGAGCGTCATCCTGCTGCCAGGAGAAACAAATCCAAGTACCAAAGACTTATTTGTTTCAGGCGAAGCTTTGTAAACACTTCGTACCAGTTCAGCACCTGTACACTCTGGTGGTAATTCAGTGAAGAACTGCGTAACTGGCTTGGTGTACATTTCTTTACTAATAAAGACATCGGCACCTTCCTCGTCATAGCTAAGTATGTCGCAGTACATCTCATAAAGAGCATCCTTGCTTCCTATCTGTGTTAAAAGCTTGCTGACATAACGATTACTGATAACTACATTGTTAACACTATAGTTGTGTACTACATCATAGTTCTTTGGATTGATAATCTCTACGATTACATCTATCTTCTCAATATCAAAGCTTGGATTAGCCTTTAATCTCTTTTTAACAATATCGTGAAGATAAACTAAGTATGTTAATGCATTAGAATCCACATCTTCAGGATCTGCCATATCATCTGATAATATCAATACTGTAGTATCATTTTTGTTTTCATCAACAAATTCATTGATAGTATCGCATATAAGCTTATCATCATAAATATCTGCTTCCACGCACTTAGTCACAAATGGGCAGTCCCTATAATAATTCATAAGCTCCAGGTTTTCTTTAGAATCAATGGCGATAACATTGAGAACATCCTTTTTCTCTGACTCGGCCGGATAATTCCATTCTTTTCTGAAAGCGAAAAATCCTTCCATTAGCTGTTTGGTTCTACTGTTATGTCCAAGTATTACAATATTCTTTTGCTCCATTACAAAATTGGGATTAAGACTTACTTCCAGGTCCTCTCCGGCCTTGTATTCCTTTGGCTTTATATCATCATCATTTTGAGCAACATAAAACTCATGCCAGCCTTTACGTGTTTCTGTGACACCGATAGGAATGGCACTAGCATGATCATCCAGTCTCTTCTCTATCCATGTGTTTTCGGCGTCTATAGGTTTATCACATTTTTTGCAGAAAAACTCCGCTCCATTATTAGAGAATAATTCACCATACACTAAGTTAAGTTCAGGCATAATAGAAAACTGAGAAAGTATGCTACCAAGTATCTTATTAACAGGAACTGCAATGATATGACATTTTTTTAATCGCTCCTTATGCGAGATAATAGTTTCACATATCTTCTGTGTCCAGTCATCTTCTACTTCTACAATGATATTCTGATTGTCCATAGAATCAGAAGACGATGTCATCTCTGCAACCTGAATAAGGGTTTTAATTGTATTCGCATTGCCATGATGATTATGTGCTATATCTTTTTTATTTGCTCCTGAGGCAAATAGATTGTCATCATTAAGAATAATAATAGACTTGGCCTTACTAACAGATATATTGGCAAGCTGCTCTGTAGAATATGTATCACCTTCTTTTATGATTACTGTATTCTTATGAGCCAGTCTTGGATTTTTCTTGAGAGTTTCAGAAAGACGATCTTTTATCCTTTGTGTGATTCCTTCCTTATCCTTATCAACTAGGATAACAATGACTTCTCTTTTCTCAGTAAAAAGCAAATCATGTACTATTTCTGCTGCTCTATTATTCCAGTTGAGGATAACAGTATGGTCAGAGATATTTAATGGTCTCTCGCCTTCATTGGCATCCTCTATAAAGCTTGAAATGTAGTTTGTTATATAACCGATTACAGCTCCTGAGAAAGTAATCATACCTATAAGAACTGTGATCAGACATACAATTATCAGCGTCACACTGGTCTGGCCAATATCGGCAACTACATACTGCACACATCCCGCATCCAGTATCATGCTGATTGTATAGAAGATAGATGGCCAAAAACCACCTTCTATATCAGCTGGTGCAAGTAGTGAAATAACAACTGCTGCTCCACTAATCAAAATCACATTTAATAGAAGAATTATTAATAAAACGACATGTCTTGGTTTTGTTACCAGTATAATATTTATCTTCTCTTTTAATTTCTTGTACATATATAATTCCAATCCCTTTTACCTGGTTTTTACACTTTTTTTACTCAAACATTATATATAGTACAAGTATATATAGTGGCAGTCAAATCTTGCTTGGAGTTATTATCACGAGGATGGGGTTTTCGGTTCAAGACTTGGCTTATTTTTCCCTTTATGATAATGTATATTTACCAAAAGGATTTTCTCTGTGAAAAATAGAGAAGTTCTATCTAGACTTTCTCTAACTTAATAATTTAGTTAGTTGGAGGTTTCTGTGAATTTTAATAATTTACCAATTGATGCTAATGGAATTCCATATAAAAAGCATTCATTTTGGTTAAATCCTAAAGAATATAGTAAAATTTATTCGGAAATCAATGTGCTATATGATACCACATACATAAATAAGCCAATTGCCACTCATGCATCTTTTGGCATAGATGGTATACCATATATATATTGGTTTGAAAACCATGGGTTTAACAATTATAATATTTTTATGAGAATAGTAGATACTCATTAAGGAGGCGAATAATGGAAGATTTAACAATACGCCTTAATACTGTTAATGATTCATATTATGGATTCATCGTGGCAGTATTAAACTATGTAAAGAAAAAACAATCTAGATACAACAAAGTTAATGATTATTTAGATAGTCATCCACAAGCTCTATCTTCTGACATATTAGAGTATATCTCTAGCCAAGACGATTTTTTTGAAGATGCAGCATATAATCAAGTTAGGGTTGTGTAATAAGTAAAGCAAAAAGCACTTCTGATGTTAAAAAAAGCATCGAAGTGCTTTTATTATTTATAAAGTGGGCAGGGTTGGACTCGAACCGAGTATTTTAGCCTTGAAAGGGCTATGTCCTAACCTCATAATATTTCTTCCTGTAGCCACCGTATCGATGGTTGGTATTGTAAACATCTTTTTTTCCTCCGTTCTGCTTCTGAGCGAGTGGAGAATATTTTTCTATTTCTCTCTTGACGCAAGGGGATATATCCCCTATTATTATCTTGAAGGAGAATGAAGATATATATGCCAACAATAAGTCATTTTCATGGTATTATGATAGTGATGTATTTGAGAAATAAAGAACATAATCCACCTCATATACATGCAATTACACAGGACTTTGATGCACCATTTTTAATTGCTACAGGTGAACTTTTAGATGGATATTTCCCAATAAAAGCACAAGCATTGGTCAAAGAATTTGTTTTAAAATATCAAAAAGAATTGGAGGAAATGTGGGAGACTGAAAAATATATAAAACTCCCTCCTATAGATTAGTATGTTTCACAGAGCAATTGACCTACAATTTCAAGATGGAACCATAATCGAAGTAACCTTTCTGAATGGAGAGGTTAAAAGCTATGATATGTCGAATCTATTTATCAAATATCCTCAACTAATGGCTCTTCAGAATCGTGATTTATTTTTATCAGGTAAATTAATGGGTTCTTATGGTATTGTTTGGAATGATGAATTAGATATTGAAACAGAGACCATTTACGAAGAGGGTAAGATAATAAGAATAGACGAAGTTCCTGCTGGCTACTTAGTTGGAGAAGCTGTTTGTGCGGCTAGAGCAAGAGCTGGAATGTCACAAATGGAACTGGCTAAAGCAACAGGTATAGATCAATCAGATATTTCAAAGATAGAAAGAGGAGTAGCAAATCCATCAGTTAGTACATTAAATCGTATCGCCAAAGCGTTAGGCGCCAATCTTTCTATTTCAATAGCATAATCATAACGTGCGCCGCTAGGCGCACAAACAAAACACAATATCTTGATTAAGATGCATAGTAGTATTGCTCCATTCTTTTATTTTTGATTATATAAAACATTAATAACCATTCTTCACTATAACCTTCTTGCCCGAGAAGGCGATACCGAATTTCAATATATCTACAATTCCATCCTCTTTCATTTCGGAATCATATCGCAATTCACCAATCTGTTCTAACGCCTCATTGGCCCATTTATCAAGTTCCGCATCACTTAATTTATTTTTCCATTTTAATTCCAAGATGATACCTGGATATCTTTTCTCCCTCGGAATTAAACAGACATCAAATCGTCCATCTCCTGATTCTCGGTTCGATTTAATCTTATACTGATTATCCATTAAAGCTATTAATCCAAGCATCAAACCATGATAAAAGCCCTCAGCACCTCCATCAAAGAAGCTGATTGATTTATCCATATACTCTCCAATTGCACTTTGCAACTTCTTGTAATCATTTGCATAAAGACTTTCTGCAATCTTATTTGCTGTAGTCCTTGTTATTGCCCCATTCTGCAGGAAATGTGATAAAATTTCACTCTTATATACAGCTACAATCTCTTTATTGGGAATGGATACCTCACATAGATATGACCCATCTGCTTGTAATTCTTTCTTTGGAGTTTTCAAGTAACCAGCAACAAGTAGCAAACTATAAATATTGGCAGGTTCTTCTACAAGCGATCTGTATACTACATTTTGATCTATTCTTGCGATTACTTTTTTTCCTTGCAAAAGATCATATAGTCTTTCTGTAATATCATCTGTAGCCACTCTTAGTACATCCTCAAGAATTTCATTCTTCCCTGTATTTACCCAATATGCCTGAGGAATACATCCCCTAGAAATATAATTGATTACAGACCATGGATTATATATTTCTTCGCAACCAAACAGATAGCCATCATACCACTCTTGAAGTTCTGCTTCCTTCTCTATCACCCCATAATAATTTAGCATTGCTTTCACTTCATCTCCTGTGAAGCCAAAGAAACTATCATATTCTTCATCCATTACAGAGTTGACTGTAAGATTATTTAGTCCACTAAAAATACTTTCTTGCGCAATTCTCAAAATTCCTGTTAAGAAGCCATAAGATAAATTCTTATTATCCTTAAATGCTCCAGAAAAGAAATTTCTCATAAATCCAATAATTTCATCATAAAAATCTTTTGAATATCCTTCTTGAATCGGAGTATCGTATTCATCTATTATGATTACTGGAGCTTTGCCATAATGAGAAGCAAGCATTTTAGATAATCGCTCAAGTGAAGATGTAAGTTCCACCTCATTTGCTGTGATATTAATTATCTTTTCAAAATACTCTTTTTCATATTGTGAGAGTCTCTCACTAGTAAGTAACTCCTGATGTCTCCCATACTCTTCTTGAAGCAAACCCTTGATTTTATCTATTGTCGCCTCCCAAGTATCAAATTTAACATCCTTAAAAGTCAGGAAAACAACTGGATATTTCCCTTGATGAAATCGATACTCTTCACCACACTTCCAAATCTTCTTATCAACAAAATACCTACTAGTATCCTCATCAGATATTTCAAAGAATACTCTGAGCATATCCATATTTAATGTCTTTCCAAATCTTCTTGGTCTCGTAAAAAGAGACACTAGTGGCTTTTGATCCAAGAACTCTTTGATTAATAACGTCTTATCGACATAATAATATTCTTCCTGCGCACGAACATAGTCTGAGATTCCGATTGGCAATGATTTGAACTCCGATTGCGTTACTTTATCCCCTTTGATATATTTCCCACTCGATACTCTTCCGTCCACTGGCTTCAAAGCATCATCAGGAATTAGCCAAGATCCCTTTTCTTTTATCACGCCTATTATTCTTCCTTTTTTACACATATCATTAACAGAACGTGGAGAAACTCCCCACTCTTTAGCTTTCTCTTTGCAAGTTTTCATATCTCAGCTCCTGTCATCCGCAGCATTATTACTTCTATTACGCAAATTATACTCTTAAAAACGCAAAATATCAAATTAGTTTGATATTTTGCGTTTACATTTTGCGCTGATTTCCACATTGTCCCTAATATTGGACTTTACTTTTGTTATTCTACTATCATCAGGGGTGGGTGAGCTCCTCTGATGTTTAGAATAGTACATTATTAATGATGATAAAGGAGCTAACATTATGAGAGAAGAATTAATGGATAGAACTAGATATGTAAGATACGTCGTTGATGATGGATGGAATCCACCAAAGGAAGTCATCGAGATGATTGAGTTTCGCATTGCAGAAGCCAAAGAAGCAGCACTTAGACGTGTTAGAAATCTTAATAGAAAGCATAGAGGAGAGTGGCTTACTAAGGAAGTTATCCATGAGTATGCAGCCAAGGCTCTTATCTATAGGGTATTATCTGGCAACCAGTATATTGGTAAGGTACGTGAGTATGGCATGGAACTTCAGGAGAAATATGGTGTGACAGAACAGGAAGCCATCAATATTGTAATGGAAAATAAGACCGTAGATTATGCACGCAAGTACTACAAAATTAAAAATCTTATACCTGACTATGTTGACCAACAGTATATATGCGATGCTATTAAACAAGAATACCTTGAGATGCAATTGGCATAGACCAAATGAAATCTTTTTCGAGAAACATGATGACGAATAAAAGGGACGGTAACCTTAGGTTAAACCGTCCCTCAGACTGTAGACAAAGTCCATTCTTCTTAAAGAGTAGGCTTTTTGTTTTTTGAGAAATAATCATTTCTCTTATATTAAATATATAATATGTTTATCAAAGGAGAAAATTTTATAAAAAACAGAATTATTTTGGAAAGAAGAAAAATGAAATAAGGGCGAAACTCTGATTGATATAACCAGGGAATCGCTAAGCTGCCGGCCTTTCTCTGTTTATATATATTAATTTATGATATAATATGAAAAAGGAAGGTGAATGTTGTGGCAAATTTTAACACACCATACGATGACTCTTTTAGGACATTGCTTACAGATTGTAAGAGATTTGCAATCACACTAGTTAATGAATTGTTTTCTGAGAATTTTGACGAAAATGAATCAGTTGAGTTATTTCAAAATGAACTTTTTATTACTAAAGGACGGAAAGCGAATTACAGATTCCAATATAGCTATTGCCAATAGGAAAAGACGATACAATATTGAATGTCAAAGTTCTGTAGACGGAACAATTATTATAAGAGTGTTCGAGTATGCATCTCAAATAGCTGTTACTACTGCTATCACCGAGAATCCATATGAAACGAGATTTGTTCTTCCAAATTCAGGAATAATATATCTTCGTTGCAATAATGAAATTCCCGCAAAGCATACTATTATCCTTGATACCCCAGAGGGAGAAATGAGATATAGTGTGCCAATCTTAAAAATCAAAGATTATTCTCTTGAACAGTTGTTAGAAAAGAGATTATGGATTCTAATTCCATTTTATTTCTTTAATTACAAGATTGATGAGATGGAGAAAGATTTTACGCTTATCAAAAGGATGCAAGATACCTATTTAGAGTTATGGAAAACTTTGGATTCCTATATAGTTGAAGGTAAAATTAACGAATATGAGAAAGCTACAATTAAAGCCATGTGTGATAAAGTGGCAATTTCATTAAGTGATAAGTATCAAAATGTTAAGAAAGGAGTTGACGCAGTTATGGGCGGGCAAGTACTTGAATATGAAGCTAAAACTATACTTAATAAAGGAAAAGCTGAAGGAAAAGCTGAAGAGGCTATCATCGCGGTCTTTAATTTGTTAAATCTAGGGATTTCTGAAGATACTGCAAGAGAACTCTATCCAGAACATTTTGAAGAAGGCAAAGCGAAATATTTAGAAACCAAGAAATAACTTATAGGGCAAGGCAGCAATAATTTAAAGGGTACGATAATCGTGCCCTTTTTTATTGCTGAAAGCCGCATAAACACTGGCTTTCATGGTATAATATATCTATGGAGGGCAGCCTAGAGGTTAAAATAAAAAAGTTGGTCAAGATATCAAGCTCTCAACCAACTTTGTCTACACTCTGAGGGACGGTAACCTTAGGTTAAACCGTCCCTTTAATTTTATTAGATAAATTTTACGGCTGTGCCATACGCCATAACTTCGGCAGCACCCTGCATAACAGCTGATGATGTGTATCTAACATTCACTACCGCATCTGCTCCAAGGCTTTTGGCTTCATTAACCATTCTTTTGGTTGCTATTGCTCTAGCTTCGTTCATCATCTCTGTATAGGATGCTAACTCACCACCAACAATAGTTTTTAAGCTCTGAAGAATATCCCTTCCAACATTTTTGGACTGAATAGTACTTCCCTTCACAAGACCAAGCATTTCAAACTCTTTTCCACTAATGTAATCAGTATTGACTAAGATCATCTTCTTCTCCTCCTTTTATTTCCTTAATCCTTTCTACACATACATATATCATAGCAGCTGATAAAACTACTGGAATAATACCAAGTAGTATCCTAAATATTCCATCTATTAAGCTAATAATAAACCCAAAATATACAATATAATATAAAACTGCCAACACTGTAATAACTATCGGCGCTACCATCTTTTTTTCATGATTATTCATATGAATTTACTCCTATCAGCTGTTAATCTTTTCAACACACAACATTTCTAAATATCTCTTCAAGTGATTCCCAGTCTGGATTTCTGTCATCACTCATCGAATCAACTAGCTCTTTATAATATGCCAATTTCTCTTCAATATATTTATTGATAACATCTATCCTAGGAGCCTTATCTGACTCAGACATTTTCACCTTCTTAGCCAGTAAATCCTGTACAGCAGCCTTCATATCGTCATCGAGAACTGAGTTAAACAACTCGTCGAAGAGAACTGGCGGAGGGCATTTCTTTTCTTCTATCCACTTACATGCAAGTATAGGTCTTAGAACATAGAAATACTTTTTATACTTAACCATATCCTCGCATAAGTATTCATGATAATTCTTATTAGCAGTGCCATAATAATGATACAAGGCTGACTTACAAGCGAAATACTTACTAGCAACCTTATAAATCTGCTTCCATTCATCAGTTGTATAATATACGACTGAAGAATTGCTCCACTCAAAAAGCGTTGCATTGGATTTATGGAAATGCTGCAAAGCTTTCTTTATATCCCAGCCATTAATATCAAGCACTTCATTGAGTTCCCAGTCAATAAAATCCTTGGTCTCACGAAGAGATAGATAAAAATCTCTGTTTCTGACATAGATAAATCTAACATCATAATCACTGTCAGGCGATGCAAATCCCCAGGCTCTACTTCCTGATTCAATCACGTGCAGAACCTTTATATTCTCTTTTTCTTCTATCTCTCTTATCTTCATAAGAACCAGTTCTTCTACTGGTCCGTCAAAATCTTCATATTTCATCTCGAATCACTCTTTCATTAATAGTCATCACCAGCTCCTGAACCTTTTTCATATCTGGTTCTTCTGGTAAATCTGTATTTTCCGATGCATAATGCAGACGCTTTTCAAAATCTGCAAGCATATCATAAAAGCTGTCCTGGAAGGTTCCATCTTCCTTCTGATACTTTCCAAATCGGATATCCATAAGTAGATCATGCTCTTTTACTCTACAGGTATTGATTTCACCCTTCTCTAAGATATCTAGTGCCATCATAAATAATCTGATAAGATGCATAGCATGCTTATTGAGATGTATATCATCCTTCTTCTTATTACGCTTACCTATCTTCTCATAGTCCTTGATAATATTGGCCATAGCATTCCACATATTTGCATAATCTCTAAGTGGATAATGAGTCATATTTGCATTGACAAATATCTCTGCCTCTAGGTCTGGATTAATTGCCTCATCGATAAAAATCTCAAGACTTCCGTTTTCAAAACTCTTATAACTTGTGTTAAATCCATGCATAGCATTCTTTACAGAATTAAAAATATGCTGCTCTTTCTCTCTCTGCGGAAAGGAATCTCTTGCCAACGCATTTTGAAGTCTTCGAAGCTGAGCATCCGCATATCCTCCAAATGACTGAATCGCTCTTCTTGATAAAAATAGTTTCTTATTATCAAGAAGCATCTGTCCAATATCATTGAGATATAAATAGTGCTCTGGATTAAGACCTAGCAGTTCTATGGTATTGGGATTGCAGCTAAGAAGTAGCGTGATCATCTTATTAAAACCATATATAACTGTATCAGTATTATCATCAACATACTGCTCGAACTGTGTCAATCCTATTAAATCAGACTTTTGATTAAGTGTAATTCCACGCACATCAATATCGCTACCCTCTATGTTTGTTCCATAAGAATAGCTACCTGCAAGCCCAAGAAGAATCACATGCTTTCCAAGATGCTCATTGGTCTTGATAAAATCATATTCTGTTCCTTTTAAAATGTCATTGAAATTTATCAATTAAAATACCTTCTTTAATATTAACATTTCAGCCACAAAATGAGCTCTTCTAACAAATTGAATATAATATGTACGAATTAATTCTCGTCTTCTGCTGATAAACGGTATTTTCGATTATTTGTTGTTCCCTCATATACAAGACCAGGCATCTCTTTAAGTATAGCTCTTGTACGTGCTTGGCTTAAGCTAATAGCGTTTGCTATGTCTGTTGTTTTAGATAATCCATTCTTTTTTAAGTTCTTTCGGATCAGTTTATAGTTTTCTTCTGTCTTTTTCAGTTTACTTTGTTCGCTTGTTTTATTCGCTTGTTTTGTTCGCTTGTTTTGTTCGCTTGTTTTGTTCGCTTGTTTTATTCGCTTGTTTTGTTCGCTTGTTTTGTCCGCTTGTTTTTTTGTAAATTCAAGCGATAAACGAGTTCTATCTGGATTATAACTTTCCTCTACAACCGGCATTGGCCATCCTTCATTCTCCCAAACTTGATAAATATCTGGGATGCCGCTTCCGGCTCTTTCTCCAATACCAATCAT